>NZ_JBVJGW010000003.1:0-423356 GCF_055587105.1 Streptomyces sp. NPDC048461
GCCCCGGGGGGGGGGGGGGGGGGGGGGGGGGGGGGGGGGGCCGGGGGGGGCGGGGGGGGGGCGGGGGGGCGGCGGTACGGACCCGGGGCTCCGCCCCGGACCCCGCGCCTCAAACGCCGGCGGGGCTGGAAGGTGAACGCCGGCGGGGCTGGAAGGTGAACGCCGGCGGGGCTGGAATCGGGCCGTCCGGGGCGGAGCCCCGGGTGGGGCTACGGGCCGGTCAGGGCCGGGTCGATCACCGTTTCGCCGCGGGAGGCGCGGCGCAGGGCGTCCGCCAGGTCCTCCAGCGGGCCGTCCCGCAGGACCAGCCCCGCCGCCCCCGCGGCCAGCGCGGCGGCCGCCAGGCCCGGGTGCGCGGACCCCGTCAGGACCAGCACCCGGCACTCCGGATCCTCCGCCAGCAGTTCCCCGACCGAGGTCACCTCCTCCACCAGCGCGACCGCCGGGCGCGCCAGCTGGTCCCGTACGACCTCGATGTCCGGCTGGAGGCCCAGCTGGATGGCCAGCGCCGGGTTCGGCGGGTGCAGCAGCACGCGCAGGGATCGGGCAGGCCGGTGCGCAACGGGCATTTCGTCCACCCGGCCAGGTTAGGCCTCGGGCCCCCGATCGGGACAGAGCGCGCCAGGCGGGAATCATATCTGACGTTCAGTCAGGAGTCGGGCCGGGAGTCTTCCCAACTGCTGGGGGGTGCGTTATACATTCCTTCACCGGCCCAGTCCTAGAACGCGTTCTAGCATGTGCTCCCGTGCCGGTCCCGCATACGACCTCGGTGCGGCCGACGGTGCGGACGGCCGCACCGAGGTCTTCCAAAGAACAAGGAGCAGCATCCTCATGCCGATCGATGCCGCCAAGGCCCTCGCCGCAGACCCCCGCCGGGGGGACATCGGCTGGGACCACAAGGACATCCAGCTCTACCACCTCGGCCTCGGCGCGGGCCTGCCCGCCACCGACCCCGACGAGCTGCGCTACACCCTGGAGTCCAAGCTCCACGTCCTCCCCAGCTTCGCGACCGTCGCCGGCGCCGGCATGGCCATGATGGGCGGCCTCGCCGCCCCCGGGATCGACGTGAACCTCGCCGCCGTCCTGCACGGCGGCCAGTCCATCCGGCTGCACCGGCCCATCCCCGTCAAGGGGGAGGCCACCACCACCGCCAAGGTCGCCGCCGTCTACGACAAGGGCAAGGCGGCCGTCATCGTCCTGCGCTCCGAGGTCGCCGACGCCGACGGGCCGCTGTGGACCAGTGACGCGCAGATCTTCGTGCGCGGCGAGGGCGGCTTCGGCGGCGAGCGCGGGCCCTCCGTCCGCGAGGAGCTGCCCGAGCGCGCGCCCGACCGGACCGAGGAGCGCACCATCCGCGAGGACCAGGCGCTGCTCTACCGGCTCTCCGGCGACTGGAACCCCCTGCACGCCGACCCCGAGTTCGCCAAGCTGGCCGGCTTCGACCGGCCCATCCTGCACGGCCTGTGCTCGTACGGGATGACCCTCAAGGCCGTCGTCGACACGGCGCTGGACGGGGACGTCTCCCGGGTCCGCGCCTACCGCACGCGCTTCGCCGGGATCGTCTTCCCGGGCGAGACGCTGCGCATCCGGATGTGGCGGGAGCCCGGCCGCGTCCTGGTGTCGGTGACCGTCGCCGACCGGGACGACGCGCCGGTCCTCGCCGACACCGTCGTCGAACACGCGTAAGACAGACCGCCAGCACGCGTAGGACAGACCGACTGAAGGAGCCGCACCGTGCGCGCAGCACTGCAGAGCGAGATCGGCCAGGACAAGCTGGAGGTCGTCGACGACATGGAGGCCGTGGGCCTCGGTCCCGGCAAGGTGAAGATCCGCATCAGGGCCACCGGCCTGTGCCACTCCGACCTCTCCGCGATGAGCGGGATCCTGCCGCAGCCGGCCCCCTTCGTCCCCGGCCACGAGGGCTCCGGGGTGATCGCCGACGTCGGCGACGGGGTCACGCACCTGAAGCAGGGCGACCGGGTCCTCGTCTGCTGGCTGCCGCCGTGCGGCCGGTGTCCCTCCTGCAAGCGCGGCCAGGGCCACCTCTGCCTGGCCAGTCTGGTCAACGCGGGGACCCCCAACTTCCGCCGCGCGGGCGGCGACATCTTCGGCTTCGCCGCCACCGGCACCTTCGCCGAGGAACTCGTCGTCGACGCCCAGTGCGCCGTGCCGATCCCCGACGACGTGCCGTTCGACATCGCCGCCCTCATCGGCTGCGGCGTCACCACCGGCCTCGGCGCCGCGATCAACACCGCCCGGGTGGAGGCCGGCTCCTCCGTGGCCGTCATCGGCTGCGGCGGCGTCGGCATCTCCGTCATCCAGGGCGCCAAGATCCAGGGCGCGGCCCAGATCGTCGCCGTCGACCCGGTGGGGACACGACGGGAGGCGGCCCTGCGCTTCGGGGCCACCGAGGCCGTCGCACCGGACGCCTTCGACGACGCCAAGAACCGCATCACCGGCGGCGAGGGCTTCGACTACGTCTTCGAGGTCGTCGGCAAGTCGGCCACCGCCCAGACCGCGTACAAGATGACCCGGCGCGGCGGCACCGTGTGCGTGGTCGGCGCCGGTGCCATGGACGACACCTTCCAGATCGACATGTTCTCGCTGTTCTTCGACGAGAAGAGGATCCTGCCGTCGATGTACGGCGGCGGCGACGTGCTCCGCTCCTACGAGCGCACCATCGCCCTGTGGCGGGCCGGCCGGGTGGACCTGGAGGGCCTGATCACGCACCGGGTGCAGCTCGCCGAGATCAACGACGCCCTCGACCAGATGCGCACCGGAACCGCCCTGCGCACCTGCATCGAACTCTGACCCGTTTCGAGAGGAACCGTACGGATGTCACTGCCACTTGAGGGACTCTCCGCCATCGTCACCGGCGCGGGCCGCGGCCTCGGCCGGGCCGAGGCGGTCGAGCTCGCACGGCTCGGCGCGAGCGTGGTCGTCAACGACTTCGGCCAGAGCGGCCGGGACGGCTCCGGCGAGGCCTCGGCCGCTCCGGCGGAGGAGGTGGCCGCGGAGATCCGCGCCGCGGGCGGGCAGGCGGTGGCGCACCTGGGCGACGTGGCCGACTTCGAGCAGGCGCGCGAGCTCGTCGAGCTGGCGGTCAGCAGCTTCGGGAAGCTGGACATCCTGGTCAACAACGCGGGCATCCTGCGCGACCGGATGGTCTTCTCGATGTCGGAGCAGGAGTGGGACTCGGTCATCCGGGTCCACCTCAAGGGCCACTTCAACACCACCCACTTCGCCTCCGTGCACTGGCGGGAGCGCTCGAAGGCGGCGGGGGGCCCGGTCTACGGCCGGATCGTCAACACCTCCTCCGAGGCCTTCCTCGGCGGCTCGGCCGGCCAGCCGAACTACGCGGCGGCCAAGGGCGGCATCGTCGGCCTGACGACCTCCACCGCCCTGGCCCTCGCGAAGTACGGGGTGACGGCGAACGCCATCTGCCCGCGCGCCCGCACCAGGATGACCGAGGACGTCTTCGCCGGGTTCCAGGTCCCGGAGGAGGGCAAGCTCGACGCCCTCGCCCCCGAGCACGTGTCCCCGCTCGTCGGCTACCTCGCCTCGCCCGCCTCCGCCAAGGCCAACGGGCAGCTGTTCGTCGTGCACGGCGGGATCGTCGTCGTGATGGAACGCCCCAGGGTGGCGGCCAAGTTCGACACCGCCAAGGAGTCCTTCTCCTACGAGGAGCTCGACGAGCTCCTCACCCCGCACTACGACGCGCGCCCGGCGAACGAGACCTTCGCGGCCACGGAGGTGCTGGGCCTCAAGCACGGCTGACGGCCGCCGCGCCCGGCCCCCGGGGCCGGCACCGGCCCGTCCGCGCCCGGTGTCACCGCAGCGGAGCCTGCTGCAGCGGCACCGGGCGCGGCGGCGCAGGCGGCGGCGGTGGGTCCACGCGGACCGGCGGCGGGGGCGCCGCCGGCAGGCTCATCCCGAGGACCCCGCAGGGCACCTCGGGCGTCGAGTACGGCAGGTGCAGCCGGCCCTCCGCGCTCCACAGGCCGGTCCCCCCGAGCCAGCCCGCCGGGGCGCCGACCCGGAACACGTGCCGGTCGGCGGGCCGCCACAGGGCGAGCCCGCCCCCCTCCAGCCGCAGCGCCACCCCGCAGGTCTCCGGCATCAGCGCCTGGCCCGGCTGCACGGCGAACGGCACGGCCGAGGCGCCGTCCGGGCGCAGGCAGTCCGGGAAGCGCACCGGCAGGGAGCTGCCCAGCACCCCCCAGCCGAGGCGCGGTTCGCCCGGTGCGTCCGAGCGGAGCAGCAGCAGCCCGCTGTCGGGGTCGGCCAGCAGCAGCCGGTCGTCGCTGTCCTCGGTGATCTGGAGCAGCGGGGACACCTGCCCGCACCCCAGGTCCACGGCGACGGCCTTGACGGTGCCGTCCAGCTCGCGGTCCAGGGCCAGCAGCCGGCCGGACCGGTCCAGCCAGACGCCGCCGGAGCACCGCCCCGGGACGCGGGCGACCCGCTGGTGCCCGTAGGGGCCGCCGGCCACCCGCCAGACCGTGGTCCCGTCGTCGGACGCGGCCAGGGCGAAGGCCGAGTGCCCGTCCGGCGACGGCGGCAGCATCGTGACCAGGACTCCCTCCTCCCAGTCGACCGCCCCGAGGGACAGCTCCCCGGTGCGCGGCCCGGAGGCGGCGCCGGTCGGGTACAGCAGGGCGAACGCGTGCCGGTCCGCCACCCGCCGGTGGATCAGCACCCGGCCGTCCGCCAGCGGCAGCACCTCGCTGTCGGCCTCCTCGGGCTGCGCGAGCGGCAGCGGGACCGCGTACGCCTCGGGCCCCGCGAGGGTCCAGCGCTCCACGTACCGCGCCTGTCCGTCCCCGGCGAGCCGGGCGGCGTACGACCCGTCCGCGGCGATCGTGAACGGGGTCGTGGTCGTCATCTCGATGGCACAGACAGTCATCCGTGCGTCACCTCCGGAGTGGAAGCTAGTTTTCGCACGTCACGCCGAACAACACCAGCAACTCCGCTTCACACATACGGGTGGCCGCGCCGGGATTCGCCTGTGCGGAAGGTGCCGATTGTGCTGTGCGATAACGGGGCGTTTGGGGTGCAGAATCGGTTAGGCAGGCCGTACCGGGCATCTCCCGGGCCCCTACCGGCCCTCACCGGCCCCCACCGGCTCCGACCCCGCTCGTGATCCGCTCCCCACCGGCCCCGACCGGCCCGCTCCCGACCTGCTTCGGTCAGGACGACGCCCGGACGACGCCCGGCCGGCCCCCGGCGGGCCGGGCCCCGCACCCTGCGGCCCCGCGCCGGCCCGCCGGCCCCGCGGCCTCCGGGGCCTTGGGCCGGTCGCCACGGACGGTAGCCTTGGCCCGTGCCCCGTCTCTCTGAAGTCATCGCCGCGCTGGACGCTCTCTGGCCCCCCTCGCGGGCCGAGCAGTGGGACTCCGTCGGCACGGTGTGCGGCGACCCCGACGCCGAGGTCACCCGCGTCCTGTTCGCCGTCGACCCGGTCCGCGAGATCGCCGACGAGGCGGTGAAGCTGGGAGCCGACCTGATCGTCACCCACCACCCCCTCTACCTGCGGGGCACCACCACCGTCGAGGCCGGCACCTTCAAGGGCCGCGTCGTGCACACGCTGATCAAGAACGACATCGCGCTGCACGTGGCCCACACCAACGCCGACACCGCCGACCCCGGAGTCTCCGACGCCCTCGCGGGCGCCCTGGACCTGCGGATCACCGGACCCCTCGTACCCGACCCGAGCGACCCGGCCGGCCGCCGCGGCCTCGGCCGGATCTGCGAGCTGGACCACCCCGAGACCCTGCGCGAGTTCGCCGCCCGCGCCGCCGCCCGGCTGCCGCACACCGCGCAGGGCGTCCGCGTCGCGGGCGACCCCGAGGCGGTCATCCGTACCGTCGCCGTCAGCGGCGGCTCCGGCGACAGCCTCTTCGACCAGGTGCGGTCCGCCGGCGTCGACGCCTTCCTGACCGCGGACCTGCGCCACCACCCCGTGTCCGAGGCCCGCGAGCAGACCCCGCTCGCCCTCGTGGACGCCGCCCACTGGGCCACCGAGTGGCCCTGGTGCGAGCAGGCCGCCGCGCAGCTCGACGCGATCTCCGAGCGCCACGGCTGGGGTCTGCGGACCCACGTCTCGCGCACGGTCACCGACCCGTGGACGGCGCACGCGCCGTCCGTGAGCACCCCTTCTATCTCTGGAGCCCCCAACTGAACGCCGAGCCCGCCGACCAGATCCGACTTCTCGACGTCCAGGCCCTGGACGTCCGGCTGTCTCAGCTCGCCCACAAGCGCAAGTCGCTGCCCGTGCACGCCGAGCTGGACACGCTCACCAAGGACCTCGTCCAGCAGCGCGACCTGCTCGTCGCCGCCCAGACCCAGGCCAGCGACACCGCGCGCGAGCAGACCAAGGCGGAGCAGGACGTGGACCAGGTGCGCACGCGCGCGGCCCGCGACCAGCAGCGGCTGGACTCGGGCGTCGGCGTCTCGGCGCGCGACGTGGCGAACCTGCAGAACGAGGTCGTCTCCCTCGCCAAGCGCCAGGGCGACCTGGAGGACCTGGTCCTGGAGGTCATGGAGCGTCTGGAGGCCGCGCAGGAGCGGGTCGCCGCCCTGACCGGACGGGTCACCTCCCTGGAGGCCGAGACGGCGGACGCCACCGCGCGCCGCGACGCGGCCACCGCCGAGATCGACGCCGAGGTCGCCAAGATCGAGAAGGACCGCGAGGTCATCGTCGCCGCCATGCCCGTCGCCCTGATGGCGCTGTACGAGAAGATCCGCGTGAAGCAGGGCGGGGTCGGCGCCGCGCGCCTGTACCAGCGCCGCTGCGAGGGCTGCCGCCTGGAGCTCGACATGGCCGAGGTCAACGAGATCAAGGCCCAGCCGCGCGACCAGGTCGTACGCCACGAGAACTGCGGCCGCATCCTGGTCCGTACGGCCGACTCGGGCGTCTGATGCAGCAGCCCGTCCGGGTCGTCGTGGAGGCGGACGGCGGCTCCCGGGGCAACCCGGGGCCCGCCGGCTACGGCGCGGTCGTCCTCGACCCGGCGACGGGCGAGACGCTCGCCGAGCGCGCCGAGGCGATCGGCGTCGCGACGAACAACGTGGCGGAGTACCGCGGTCTGATCGCCGGACTCCGGGCGGCGCGCGAACTCGCCGCGGACGTGCAGGTGCTGGTCCGGATGGACTCCAAGCTCGTCGTCGAGCAGATGTCGGGCCGCTGGAAGATCAAGCACCCGGACATGAAGCCGCTCGCGGCGGAGGCCGCGAAGATCCTGCCGCGCGCGCAGGTGACGTACGAGTGGATCCCGCGCGAGAAGAACAAGCACGCGGACCGGCTCGCCAACGAGGCGATGGACGCGGCCAAGCGCGGCCGGCCCTGGGAGCCGTCGGGCTCCACGGCCGTCTTTGACCGGGGTGCCGCCCGCGCCCTGGCCACCCCGCCGCCGTCGGGTCCCGTCGGCGACGCCGCGGCCGGGGCGGCGGCCGTACGGGCCGCCCTCGCCGCCGGCACCGGCGCGCGCGGCGGCGCGACGGCGCAGCCCGCCCGCGCCGACACCCTGTTCGGGGACGAGGACGAGGACGAGGACACGGGCGCGGACGCGGTGGCGGGCGCGGACACGGCTGCCGCCCCCGGCTGGGGCCCCGACATGGGCGCCCCCGCCACCTTCGTGCTGCTGCGCCACGGCGAGACCGCCCTCACCCCGCAGAAGCGCTTCTCCGGCAGCGGCGGCTCCGACCCGGAGCTGTCCGCGGCCGGCCGTCGCCAGGCGGCGGCCGTCGCCGGGTCCCTCGCGGCCCGCGGCACCGTCCAGTCGGTGGTCAGCTCCCCGCTGCGCCGCTGCCGCGAGACCGCCCAGGCCGTCGCGGACCGCCTCGGGCTCACCGTGACGGTCGAAGAGGGCCTGCGCGAAGTGGACTTCGGCGCCTGGGAGGGGCTCACCTTCGCCGAGGTGCGCGAGCGCTTCCCGGAGGACCTCCAGGCCTGGCTGGACTCCCCCCGGGCGGCCCCCACGGGCGGCGGCGAGAGCTTCGCGGCCGCCACCCGCCGGATCTCCGCGACCCGGGACCGGCTGCTGGCCGCGCACGCGGGCCGCACCACGCTGCTGGTCACGCACGTGACCCCGGTCAAGATCCTGGTCCGGCTCGCGCTGGGCGCCCCGCCGGAGTCGCTGTTCCGCATGGAGCTGTCGGCGGCCTCGGTGTCGGAGGTGGCCTACTACGCCGACGGCAACGCCTCGGTCCGCCTGCTCAACGACACCGCACACCTGCGCTGACCCCCGGCCCGCCGGCGCCGCCCCCGCCACCGGTCGGCGGCCCGGGCGGGGCGGGCGCGGGGCCGGATCAGCCGAGGAAGTGCTCGCAGTCCGGGCAGCGCCGCCGGGCCGTACGGGCGAGGTTGCCCGCGGTGGCCCGCGCCGGGCGGTCCTCGCCCAGCCCCGCCCACTGCCCGGCGGGCGGGTCGGGGATCCACCCCCACCCGGCCTCCTCCGGAGAGTCCACCCAGTGGACGCAGCCCCGCGGGACGTGCGCGTACCCCTGGGGAGAGATCAGGATCCTGTCGAAGGCGAATCCCGGACGGGCCCGGGGGGCGGCCGCGGCCGCGTCCACCGCACGGGGGCTGCTCCCGTCGCCGGGGCAGTCGCACCCTTCGCCGACGATCAGCTCACACCGGTCGCACCGTTGTCTGCTCATGGGCCAAGGATCCGTCCCGGGGACGATCCGGTGCGAACCGGTCCGACAGGCGAGACCGCAGCCCTCCCGCGGCGGGCCGGACCGCGCGCGGCGGGGGTGAAAAAACCGCCCCGGGCCCGGGGTGAGCCGGGGCGGGGCGGGGGGCGGCAGACGAGCCGGCCTGTACGCCGGGTTCTGTCTCCCGGAGACCTCGCGGTCGCCGGGGAGACGGCCATCCATCTAGGACCGGCGTTGCCGCCGGCCTCGTGCGGTCTACCCGCGAACATCGGGCGGGCAGCCCTCAAGCGTTCGCGCAGACCCGTCCGGGGACGGATCCTCTTGACCTTGCTCCGGGTGGGGTTTACCTAGCCGCCTGGGTCACCCCAGGCGCTGGTGGTCTCTTACACCACCGTTTCACCCTTACCGGCGGCCGAAGCCGCAGGCGGTCTGTTTTCTGTGGCACTGTCCCGCGGGTCACCCCGGGTGGGCGTTACCCACCACCCCGCCCTGTGGAGCCCGGACGTTCCTCGGCGGGATCCCAAGACCCCGACGCGGCCGCCCGGCCGACTCGTCTGTCGTGCCGACCATGCTACCCGGGGCCGCGCCCCGCCTTGACCTTGACGCAGCGGCAGGGTTTCTACTGGAGGGCATGCGGATCGGAGAGATCGCCGCGCTCGTCGGGCTCACCACCCGGGCGATCCGGCACTACCACCACGTCGGGCTGCTCCCGGAACCGGAGCGGCGCCCCAACGGCTACCGGGCCTACAGCATCCGCGACGCCGTCCTGCTCGCCCGGGTGCGCCGGCTCACCGAGCTCGGCCTCGCCCTCGACGAGGTCCGCGACGTGCTCGCGGACGACGCCGGGCGCGAGCTGGCCGACGTACTGGCCGAGCTCGACGCCGACCTGGCGCGGCAGGAGGCCGCGCTGCGGGAGCGGCGGCTGCGGCTGGCCGCGCTCCTCGCGGAGCCGCCCGGAGACACCGGGCCGGTCTCGCCCGCGCTCGCCGCGCTGCTGGCGCGGGCCCCGGAGACGGCCTCGCCGAGCGCAGCCCTGGACCGCGAGTACCTGACGCTGCTGGACACCACCGGCACCGGCGGCCGGGAGGTGTACGAGGTGCTCGCCACCGTGGCCGCCGACCCGGCGGTGCTCGCGCTGTACGAGCGCCTCGACGCGCTCGCCGGGGCCCCCGCCGACGATCCGCGGATCGGGCCCCTCGCCGACGACCTGCTGGCGGCCGTCCCCGACGCGCTGTTCGCCGCGGTCCCCGCCGACGGGCCGGTCGTGGCCGGGTTCAAGGAGGCGCTGCTCGCCGAGTACGCGCCCGCGCAGGCGGAGGTCGTCCGCCGGCTCATGGAAGCGTTCGTGGAGAGGGGCCGGGGATGAACGGCGGCGCAGCGGAGGACCGGGCGCGGGAACGGTCACGAGGCGTACGGGCGGCACGGATCGCGGTCGCCGCCGTCCTGCCCGGGGAACTGGCCCTGGCCGGGTGCCTGGTGGCCGGGGTCCGGCCGCCCGGCTGGGCGCTGGCGGGCGCCGAGGTCCTCGTCCTGGCGGTGCTGCTGCTGGAGGCCTGCGTGCTGCGCTCCCTGTACGCCGCCGCCCGCGCCCGCGGCGAGGACCGGCCCACGGCCCGGCGGTCGGCGCTGCGGCAGGTGGTGCCGGTGGCGGTACGCCGCCTGCTCGTCCACGAGCTGCGCGCCGCGGGTTCCCTCGGCCGGTGGGCGCTGCGCGGGAAGCACGGGGTGCGTCCCGGGGACCTCGCCGCGGCGTACACCGGACCCCAGACGGCGATGATGTACGGCCTGGTGTTCGTGTCGGTGATCGAGACGGTGGCCCTGGCCCTCGTCATCCCCTGGCCGGCCGTCCACCGGGTGGTGCTGGTGCTCGACCTGTACGGCATCGCGTTCGTCCTCGCCCTGCACGCCGCCTGCGTCACCCGGCCGCACGTGGTGCGGCCCGACGGGTCCCTGCGGATCCGCTACGGAGCCCTCTTCGACCTCGCCGTGCCGCCGGACGCGGTGGCCTCGGTCCGGGTCGACCGGCGCTATCCCGAGGGCCGGCTCGTCACCCTCTCCGAGGACGGGGTGCTCGACCTCATCGTCGGCAGCCAGACCTCGGTGACCGTGGAGCTGAACCGGCCGCTGCCCTTCACCCGGCCGCTCGGCGGGCGGGGCGAGGCCCGTACGATCCGGTTCCACGCCGACGACCCGCGCGCCCTGGTGGGCGCCCTGCGGCAGCCCGCCTGACGGCCCCGGACCGATCCGCCCGGACCGATCCGCCCGGACCGGCCCGCCCGCACCGCTCGCGCCGCCCGCGCCGTCGGCGTCGCCCGCTCAGGCCAGGGCGAACAGGACCTTCGCCGTGCCGGGGTCCGCCTCCGTCAGCCGGACCCGGACGCGTTCGCCCAGGGGGAGCGCCGGTCCGGCGGACTCGACGCGGCCGACGACCGCGGGATCCGCCAGCTGGACCGTGCCGACCAGCGGCTCGTGCTCCCGGACGTCGATCACCGTGGCCTCGAAGGCCTCCCCGACGCGGTCCCTGAGCAGGGCGGCCTCGACGAGGTCCACGCACTCCCGCTCGACGGCGTTCGCCCGGCGGGTGCCGTCGGCCATCTCCCGCGGCAGGGCCGCCAGCGCCGACAGCACCCACTCGGGCGTCCCGGCCCCGGCGGCCGCCGCCACGCACAGCTCGCCGGTGTAGCGGTCGACCAGCCGGCGCAGCGGCGCCGTGCAGTGCGTGTACGGGGCCGCCACCGCCGCGTGCACCGCCGGATCGGGGGTCCGGCCGCCGGTGAAGACGGTGTAGCCCGCGCCCCGCAGCAGGGTGGTGCACTCCTGGAGGAAGGCGGCGTGGGCGGGGCGGTGCGGATCGAGGGAACGGACGAGTTCGGCGTAGGGGACGTGGTGCGGCCAGTCGATCCCCAGCGCCTTCGCCGCCCTCCGCAGCCGCCCGACGGCGCCGTCCGGCGCGGTGGGCAGGGTCCGCAGGATGCCGGTCCCGGCGGCGAGCATCAGGTCGGCGGCGGCCATGCCGGTCATGAGGGAGATCTGCGCGTTCCAGCCCTCGGCGGGCAGGGTGGCGCGGTACACGAGGCGGTAGGTGCCGTCGTGCCCGACGACCTCCTGTTCGGGCACGTTCAGCGAGATGCCCCCGCGCTCGCGCTCCAGGGCCTCGCGGAGCCGGCCGATGTCCTTCAGGAGGGCGAGGGGTTCCTCGGCGGCGCCGGTGTCGACTGCCTTCTGGACGCCGTCGTAGTCGAGCCGGGCCCGGCTGCGGACCAGCGCGCGGCGCACGTCGGCGGTCTCCACGCGGCCGTCCGGGTCGAGGTCGAGGCGCCACAGGAGCGCCGGGCGGGTCCGGTCGGGCAGCAGGCTGGCCGCGTCCTCCGAGAGCACGGCCGGGTGCAGCGGGACCCGTCCGTCGGGGAAGTACAGGGTGGTGACGCGGCGGTGGGCCTCCGCGTCGAGCGGGCCGCCGGGGGTGACGAAGGCGCCGACGTCGGCGATGGCGTAGTGCACGCGGTAGCCGCCGCCGGGCCGTCTCTCCAGGTGCATGGCCTGGTCGAGGTCGACGGAGCCCGGCGGGTCGATGGTGAAGAGGGGCAGCTCGGTGGCGTCGTATTCGGGCAGCCGGGGCTCGCGGGCGGCCCGCTCCGCCTCGGCGAGCACCTCGGCCGGGAACTCCTGCGGCACCTCCGGCTTCGTCCGCAGTTCACGCAGCGCCGCCCGCAGGGCAGCCCCGTCCGGGCCGGTGATGTGCAGGTGACGGCGTGGCATGGACCGAGCGTAGGGCCGTCCGGCCGGAGCGGCACGGCGAGCCGTCTACCCTGGCTCCGGGGCCGCATCCCCTGCGCCGTGTCGTACCGAAGGAGAACCACCGTGCTCGTGCTGCTGCCGCCCTCCGAGGGAAAGGCCGCCGGCGGCTCCGGCGCACCGCTGGACCCCGGGTCGCTGTCGCTGCCCGCACTGGCCCCGGCCCGTGCCGCGGTGCTGGAGGAGCTGGTCGCCCTGTGCGGCGCGGACGACGACACCGCGGCGCGCGAGGTGCTGGGCCTGAGCGAGGGACTGCGCGGCGAGGTCGCCAAGAACGCGGAGCTGCGCACGGCGGCCGCCCGCCCGGCGGGCGAGGTCTACACGGGCGTCCTGTACGACGCCCTGGACCTGGCCGGCCTGACCCCCGGGGCGCGCAAACTCGCCGAGGACGCGCTGCTGGTGTTCTCCGGCCTGTGGGGCGCGGTCCGCGTCACCGACCGCATCCCCTCGTACCGCTGCTCGATGGGCGTGAAGCTTCCGGGGCTGGGCGCGCTCGGCGCGTACTGGCGCGGTCCGATGGCGCAGGCGCTGCCGCGGACGGCGGGGGAGGGCCTGGTCCTGGACCTGCGCTCGTCGGCGTACGCGTCCGCGTGGAAGCCGAAGGGCGAGGTGGCGGGGCGGACCGCGACCGTGCGGGTGCTGCACGCGCAGATCGTCGACGGCGTGGAGAAGCGGTCGGTGGTCAGCCACTTCAACAAGGCGACGAAGGGCCGGATGGTCCGGGACCTGCTGCTGGCGGGGGCCGTTCCGGCCGGGCCCGCCGAGCTGGTCGAGGCCCTGCGGGACCTGGGCTACACCGTCGAGGCCGAGGAGCCCGCGAAGGCCGGCAAGGCCTGGTCGCTCGACGTGGTCGTGTCCCAGATCCACTGACCCGCCGACCGCCTGCCCGCCGACCGCCTGCCCGTCGACCGTCTGCCCGCCGATCCGGTGCGCCGGACCTGCCCGGCCCCGTCCGTCCGACGGGGCCGCGCGCGGGACGGCCCGCCGCCCGCAGGGGTTACGCGCGGCCGAGCGGCCAGGCGACCGTGGCCGGGACCTGGTCCGAGGCGCCGGCGTACCGGGCGCAGGCGTCGGTCAGGGTCTCCAGCAGGGTCAGCGGGTCCGGGAGGGGGTGCTCGATGCCGCGGAGCCAGCTCACCGACTCGTCACCGGGGAGGGCCGCCGGCGGTACCAGGACGTAGCTGCCGCGGCAGTGCCAGCGCAGGCCGGGGTGCTCGTCCATCGTCTCGGGGTGGCAGTCCAGCTCGCAGGGCCACCACTCGTCCTCGTCCTCGGGGGTGCCGCGGGTGGCGGTGAAGAACAGCATCCGGGCCTGGTCGCCCGTACCGCCCGACTCGGCGACCGGACCGACGTCGATCCCGGCCTCCAGCAGGCGGGCCAGTGCGGCGGCGCCGGCTTCGAGGGGGACGTCGAGCACGTCGTGGACCATGCCCGTCGCGGTGATGAAGTTGGCCTGGGGCTGATTGCGGGCCCAGCGCTCGACCTGGGCGCGGTCGGTGGTGGACTGGGTCTGCCAGGCGAAGGAGACGGGGTGCCGCGCGGGCGTCGGACAGCCGATCCGGTCGCACGAACAGCGGTAGCCGACGGGGTGGGCGGCGGGGGAGATCGGCAGGCCGGCGGCGGCGACGGCCAGGAGGAGCGCCTCGCGCTCGCGTCCGGGATCCTCGGCGGTGGGTTTCTGCCGCCGGCGCAGCCACTGGGACATCCTGCTCTCGCCGCGCTGGACGCGGCCGGACTCAGACCCCATCTATCCCCTCACCAAACCGAACCGTTAACCCGGCAGACGCTTCCATGCTCCCACCATCCTGCGCCCCGGGTGACCGGACTCCTCAACCGGGGGGCTGGGGAGGGGCAGTGGACAACCCTAGGATAAGCGCATTATTCGGGCATATGTTCCCGGCCTCTCGCCCCTCCCGCCCCGCCTAGCCCTCGGTGACGTTTGCCACCCCGCCGAGCACCCGGTCCACGAGCGCGTCGGTGTACGCGTGCGTGAGCGGGCCCGTGCGCAGCAGCCAGCGGTACGTCAGCGGCCCGAGCAGCATCTCCACCGTCAGGCGTAGATCCGTCTCCGGTGCGAGCTGTCCCGCCTCCCGCGCGGTGCGCAGGCGCTCCTCGTACAGCGCGAGCTGCGGCTCCAGCAGCTGCTCCGTGAAGCGGGCGCCCAGCCCGGGGTCGGTCGCCCCGGCGGCGGCCAGGGCGCGCGCGGGGGCCTCGTACTTCGGGTCGCCGAACTCGTCCACCGTGGCCCGCAGCACGTACTTGAGGTCGGCCGCGAGGTCCCCGGTGTCCGGGAAGCCGGTCCACCCGCCGTCCGTCTCCGCGTCCCCGGCGAGGGCCAGCGAGGCGTCCAGGAGGACCGCCGCCTTGGACGGCCACCACCGGTAGATGGTCTGCTTGCCGACGCCCGCGCGGGCCGCGATGGCCTCCACGGTCAGCCGGTTGTAGCCGACCTCCCCGACCAGGGCGAGCGCGGCGTCGAGGATGGCGCGCCGGGAGCGGTCGCTGCGGCGGGCGGCGTCAGGGGTCTTGGTCATGCCGGGAACGTACCAACCCGAGACGTCTCGTCTTTTCCCGGCGCTCCCTTGAACCACCCGGTCAGGTGGCTGCGCCGTTCCCCCGGAGGAGAGACGATTCTCTCCACACGCGACGCGTAGTCGTGCAAGTCGTGAGGAGCTTTCTTTGCGCAGAGACGCCACACCCCGGCGCTACCTGATGTGCCCACCGGCACACTTCAAGGTCACCTACTCCATCAACCCGTGGATGGATCCCACGAAACCGGTGGACCTGCCCCTCGCCCTCGCCCAGTGGGAGGACCTGAGGGACCGCTACCGCTCGCTCGGGCACACGGTCGAGACCCTCGTACCGGACCCCGCGCTGCCCGACATGGTCTTCGCGGCGAACGGCGCCCTGGTCGTCGACGGCCGGGTGCTCGGCGCCCGGTTCGCCCACCCGGAACGGACCGCCGAGGCCGCGATCCACCTCGACTGGTTCCGGTCCCACGGGTACCGAGACGTCCACGAGCCGGCCCACGTCAACGAGGGCGAGGGCGACTTCGCCGTGACCGCCAGCTACCTGCTGGCCGGCCGGGGCTTCCGCTCCAGCCCGCTCTCGCACGACGAGGCCCAGGAGTTCTTCGGCCGCCCGGTCATCGGCCTCGACCTGGTCGACCCGCGCTACTACCACCTGGACACCGCGCTCAGCGTGCTGGACGGCGACGAGGTCATGTACTACCCGGACGCGTTCTCGCCGGGCAGCCGGGCCGTGCTCCGGCGGCTCTTCCCGGACGCCCTGATCGCCGACGGGCAGGACGCCGCAGCGCTCGGCCTGAACGCCGTCTCCGACGGCCGGCACGTCCTGCTCCCGCAGGCGGCCACCGGACTGCTGGAGCCGCTGCGGGACCGGGGGTTCGAGCCCGTCCCGATGGACCTGGGAGAGCTGCTCAAGGGCGGCGGCAGCGTGAAGTGCTGCACCCAGGAGCTGCGGCCCTAGGGCCGGGTACGGCTGCCCGCGGCCCCGGCCGCGGGCAGCTCGGGGCCGCCCGCTCGGGGCGGCGCCCTACGGGGCCGGCGGCCACTCCCGGCCCCAGTCGACGTCCCGCGCCGCCTTGTACAGGTCGCCGTGGCGCTTGGTGACGGTGGCCCGGGTCAGGCCCGGCGCGTCCCCGTCCCGCGGACCGCAGAGCTCCAGCAGGACGAGCCCCTTGCGGATCTGCGGCCTGCGGATGATCCGGTGGGCGGCCGGCTCCACAGGGAAGCGGGTCGCGGCGACGTAGCTGAACTTCTCGTCCTCGTACGCGAGGGAGCCGCCCTTGACCTTGCGGTGCAGGGAGGACCGGCTGACGCGCGCCGAGAAGTGGCACCAGTCCTGGCCCACCTCGATCGGGCAGGTCCCGTCGTGCGGGCACGGGGCGGCCACCCGCATCCCGGCCGCGATCAGCTGCTCGCGGGCCTCGCGGATGCGCAGGTACCCCTCCGGCGTGCCCGGCTCGATCAGCACCACGGCCTGCCCGGCCCGCGCCGCCTCGTCGACGACGGCCGTGCGCGCCTGCGGGGTCAGCTCGCCGAGCACGTACGAGACCGTCACCAGGTCGGCGTCGGGTACGGCCAGCCCGGAGCCGATGACCGCCCGCCGCCACCCGGCCGCGCGCAGCGCCGCCGAGGAGGACGCGCCCGCCAGCTCCCGGCCCAGGGCCAGGGCGGGCTCCGCCCAGTCCAGCACCGTCGTCGCGCGGGGGCCGTCCCAGGTGGCGTCCACCGCCCAGGCCGCGGCTCCCGTGCCGCCGCCCACGTCCACGTGCGAGGCGGGGGACCAGCCGGGCGCCGCCTCGGCGAGGGCGTCCAGCGCGGCCCGTACGGCCTCGAAGGTGGCGGGCATCCGGTAGGCCGCGTACGCCACCACGTCGGAGCGGTCGCGCAGGACGGGCGCGTCCGTGGGGGTCTCCCCGCGGTAGCTGGCGATGAGCCGCTCGACGGCGGCGGTGGCCTGCTTCGGCGGGAGCCCGTCGAGCAGTCCGCCGAGCACGCTGCGGAGGGTCTCGGCGCTGGTGGTGGGGGTGGTGGCGTTCACCCGCGAAGTTTACGGCGCCCCCGCGGCGCCCCGGGCCGCGCCGGTGCCTGTGCCGGCGCCGGCCCCGGCGGTCACGCGGCCTGCGGCTCGCGGGCCTGCCAGGGGCGGCACATCCCGAGGAAGCAGCCGACCGCCAGCAGCGAGCAGACCAGCTGCACCACCGCCATCGGCACCGCCGTGTCCTCGCCCGCGATCCCGACCAGCGGCGAGGCGATCGCCCCGACGAGGAACGAGGAGGTGCCCAGCAGCGCCGAGGCCGAGCCGGCCGCGTGCGGGGTCCGCATCAGCGCCTGTGCGTTGGTGTTCGGCAGCACCAGGCCCATCGCCGACATCAGCACGAACAGTCCGGCGGACACCGGGACCAGCCCGACCTCCCCGAACACCCCGGTCGACATCAGCAGCAGCGCCACCGAGGCGGCGGTGATGACCCCGAGGCCCACGGCCAGGGCCTTGTCCAGGCTGACCCGGCCGACCAGCAGCTTGCCGTTGACCTGCCCGACGATGATGAGGCCCACCGAGTTGAGGCCGAAGAGCAGGCTGAACGTCTGCGGCGAGGCGCCGTAGATCTCCTGCACCACGAAGGGGGAGGCCGAGATGTACGAGAACAGCACCGCGAACGCGAAGCCGCCGGCCAGGGTGTAGCCGGCGAAGACCCGGTCGCCGAGCAGCCCGCGCATCGTGCGCAGGGCCGAGCCGACGCCGCCGGTGTGCCGCCGCTCGGGCGGCAGGGTCTCGTCGAGCCTGCGCCACACCACCAGGGTCAGCACCAGCCCGACGGCGGTGAGGACGACGAACACCCCGCGCCAGTCCGCGAACCGGAGCACCTGGCCGCCGATGAGCGGGGCGACGATCGGGGCGGCCCCGGATATGAGCATCAGGGTGGAGAAGAACCGGGCCATCTCGACCCCGTCGTACAGGTCGCGCACGACGGCCCGGGCGATGACGATCGCCGCCGCGCCGGCCAGGCCCTGGAGCAGCCGGAAGGCGATCAGCAGCTCGGTGGTCGGGGCCAGCGCGCAGATCGCGGTGGCGAGGACGTAGACGACCATGCCCGCCAGCAGGGGCCTGCGGCGCCCCCACTTGTCGCTCATGGGGCCGATGACGAGCTGGCCCAGTGCCATGCCGGCGAGGCAGGCGGTGAGGGTGAGCTGCACGGTCGCGGCCGGGCTGTTCAGGGCGGTCGTGACCTGCGGCAGGGCCGGCAGGTACATGTCCATGGACAGCGGCGGGAGGGCGGTGAGCCCGCCGAGGATGAAGGTGACCAGCAGACCGGTGCGGCGGGCGGCCGTCAGGGGTGCGGTCGCCGCGGGGGCGGAGGTGGATTCGGGCGACGACTCGTGCGACGCGGCCGTCGCGGGGCCTCTCTCCGACATGCGGAACTCCAGTCATCTCGTCTGTTTTTTGACCCCTGACCGACCCATGCTCTCAGCTGTCGGAACGTCCGGAGGCCGGCCCCCGGTGTGACGTACCCTGCGGCCCCATGAACGAAAGTGGGAAGAAGATCGCCGTGGTGACCGGGGCAGGCTCCGGGATCGGCCGCTCCGTGACCCTCACCCTTGCGGCGGCCGGCTGGGCGGTGGCCGCGGCGGGCCGCCGGACCGGGCCGCTGGAGGACACGGCCGCGGCGGCCGGGGCGGGCGCGGAGGTGTTCCCCGTACGGGCGGACGTGAGCGACCCGGGCGACGTGACCGCGCTGTTCGGGGCGGTGCGGGAGCGGTACGGCCGCCTCGACCTCCTGTTCAACAACGCCGGCACCTTCGGCCCGGGCGGCGTCGCCCTGGAGGACATCACCTACGAGGCCTGGCGCTCCGTCGTCGACGTCAACCTGACCGGCGCGTTCCTGTGCGCCCAGGCCGCCTTCCGCCAGATGAGGGCGCAGGACCCGCAGGGCGGCCGGATCATCAACAACGGCTCCATCTCGGCGCACGTGCCCCGCCCGCACTCCATCGCCTACACGGCCACCAAGCACGCGGTGACCGGCCTGACGAAGTCCCTGTCGCTGGACGGGCGTCCGTACCGCATCGCCTGCGGCCAGATCGACATCGGCAACGCGGCGACCGAGATGACCGAGCGGATGCAGACGGGGATCCTCCAGGCGGACGGCCGGCTCGCCGTCGAACCGGTGATGGACGCGGCCGACGTGGCCCGCACGGTGCTGCACATGGCCGAGCTCCCGCTGGAGGCGAACGTGCAGTTCGCGACGGTGATGGCGACGAACATGCCGTACGTCGGGCGCGGCTGAGGCGGCCCGGGCGGCGGGAGCGGCGGGAGCGGGAATGGCGTGCGGGCGGCGGAGGTTGAGCCGGTCATGACGACCGAAGTGCTGCGCTACACCGCCTTCTCCGACGACCCCGCGGGCGGCAACCCCGCCGGGGTCGTGCCCGACGCGGCCGGGCTGGACGACGCCGCGATGCTGGAGATCGCCGCCGGGCTGGGCTACAGCGAGACGGCCTTCCTGACCGCGCCGCCGCAGGGGCTGGGCGGCGAGCCGGGCCGGGCCTTCACCGTCCGCTACTTCAGCCCCAAGACCGAGGTGCCCTTCTGCGGGCACGCGACCGTGGCCACCGCGGTGGCGCTGGCCGAGCGGATCGGCCCCGGGGAGCTGCTGTTCGCCACGCGCGCCGGGACCGTTCCGGTCTCGGTCACCTCCGAGGAGGGCCGGCTGCGGGCCGTGCTGACCAGCGTCGAGCCGCACACGGAGGAGATCGCCGGCGCCGACCTCGCCGAGGCGCTGGCCGCGCTCGGCTGGCCGGCGGCGGACCTGGACCCGGCGTTCCCGCCGCGGATCGCCTACGCCGGGGCCCGGCACCTGGTGCTCGGCGCCGCCACCCGCGCCCGGCTCGCCGACCTCGACTACGACTTCGCCCGGCTGGAGGCGCTGATGCGGCGCCTGGACCTCGTCACGGTCCAGCTGGTGCACCGGGCGGGCCCGGCGGAGTTCCACGTACGGGACCCCTTCCCCGTCGGCGGCGTCGTCGAGGACCCGGCGACGGGGGCGGCCGCCGCCGCGTTCGGGGCGTACGCGCGCGAGCTGGGCCTGGTCCCGCAGGACGCGGTGCTGACGCTGCACCAGGGCGAGGACATGGGGCGCCCGGGGCTGCTCACCGTGGAGCTGCGCGCCGGGGACCCGCGGGTGCGGGTCGGCGGCGCGGGCGTGCGGATCCCCTGATGGGAGGGGCCCCGGCGCGGGTGCTCTCGTACGCGGCCGACGCGCTTCCCGAGGCCCTCGCGGCGCAGGTCGCGGCCCTGGAGGCGACGGCCTGGCCCGGCTCCTCGCCCGGCCACGACCCGGCGCTGCGGCCGCGGGTGATGCTGCTGCCGGACGGCGGCGGGACGGTGGCCGCGGCGCTCACGCTGCTGCACAAGGAGGTCCGGCTCGGCGGCCGGACCTACCGCGCGGCGGGGCTGAGCGGCGTGGTCACCCGGCCGGAGCTGCGGGGACGCGGCCTGGGCGGCCGCCTGGTCGCGGCGGCCCGCGCGGCCCTGGCGGACAGCGCGGTGGACGTCGCGCTGTTCAGCTGCGACCGGCCGCTGGCGCCGTTCTACGAGGCGGCCGGCTTCGAGGTGCTGCCCGGCACGGTCCTCGTCGGCGGTACCCCCGCCGACCCCCTGGCCAGTGACGCCCCGGGCTTCGACAAGGCCGTGCCGGCCGCGTTCTTCGCGGACCCGGACGGCCGCGTCCGCGCCGCCTTCACCGGCGTCCGCGTCCCCCTCTACCCGGGGACCGTCGACCGGCTGTGGTGAGCGCGGGCCGGACCCGCCGCGCGGACCGGACCCGCCGCGCGCGGGGCCAGCCGCGCTGCGCGGGTCAGCCGCCCTGCGCGGCGCTCCCGCCCGCGGCCGGGCCGCCCTGCGCCGGCGCCGCCGACGGCGTGCGCGGCGTGCGCGACCCCGCCAGGAACAGGAGCAGCACCGGGACCAGATAGAGCACCCACACCGTCAGCTGGAGCACGGTCGGGTCCGGCTGGAAGTTGAAGACGCCCTTGAGCAGGGTCCCGTACCAGCTGTCCGGCGGGACCGCGGCGCTGACGTCGAAGGCCTTGTTCCCCAGGCCGCCCAGGAAGCGGGCCTCCTGGAGGTCGTGCACCCCGTACGCCAGCACGCCCGCCGCCACGACCACCAGCATGGCGCCGGTCCACGTGAAGAACTTCGCCAGGTTGATCCGCAGCGCGCCCCGGTAGAACAGCCAGCCCAGCACGATCGCGGTGGCGATGCCCAGCAGCACCCCGATCAGCGGCGCCGAGGAGCCCTCGCCGCTCGCCCGGACCGACGCCCACACGAACAGGGCGGTCTCCAGGCCCTCGCGGCCGACCGCGAGGAAGGCGGTGGCGACCAGCGCGCCGGTGCCCATGGCCAGCGCCGCGTCGACCCGGCCGTGCAGTTCGGCCTTCAGGTGCCGCGCGGTGCGCTTCATCCAGAAGACCATCCACGTCACCAGGCCCACGGAGACGATGGACAGGGCGCCGCCCAGGAGCTCCTGCGCCTCGAAGGTCAGCTCCTGCGTGCCGAATTCGAGCATCGCGCCGAAGGCCAGCGAGATCCCGCAGGCGAGTCCGATGCCCGTCCACACCGGGCGCAGCGCGTCCCGGCGGTCCGTCTTGACCAGGTAGGCCACCAGGATGCAGACGACCAGGCTGGCTTCCAGCCCCTCGCGCAGGCCGATCAGATAATTGCCGAACACGGCGGTTCTTCCTCTCCGGCGGGTGCTTACGCGAACAGCGTCCGGCCCCACCAGTCGTCCTTGTCGCGGACGCCCGGCGGGACGGCGAAGACGGCCGAACCCACGTGCTGGATGTATTCGTTGAGTACGTCGTGGCGCGCGAGGTTGCGCTGGATCGGGACGAACCCCGTGCGGACGTCGCGCTGGTAGGCCAGGAAGAACAGGCCCGCGTCGAGCCGTCCCAGCCCGTCCGTGCCGTCGGTGAAGGAGTAGCCGCGGCGCAGGATCGTCGCCCCGGAGTTGCTGTCCGGGTGCGACAGGCGCACGTGCGCCTCCGGCTTCATCGCCTTCAGGAACGGCTCGTCGCGCTCCTTGGACTTGCCCACCGGGGCGCCCTCGCCCTTGTCGCGGCCGAAGATGTCCTCCTGCTCCTGCAGCGAGGTGCGGTCCCAGGTCTCGATGTTCATCCGGATGCGCCGGGCCACCAGGTACGAGCCGCCGGCCATCCAGGGGCTGCCGTCGCCGTCGGCCCCGGCCCACACGTGCTTCTCCAGGGCGGCGGAGTCGGTGCCCGCGATGTTCCGGGTGCCGTCCTTGAAGCCCATCATGTTGCGGGGCGTCTGCTCGTCCGGGGTGGTCGAGGAGGTCTTGCCGAAGCCGAGCTGCGACCAGCGCACCGCCACCCGGCCGAAGCCGATGCGGGCGAGCTGGCGGATGGCGTGCACGGCCACCTGGGGGTCGTCGGCGCAGGCCTGGACGCACAGGTCGCCGCCGGAACGGGCCGGGTCCAGGTTGTCGCCCGGGAACTGCTCCAGGTCGACCAGGGCGGCGGGCCGGCTGCCCTCCAGTCCGAACCGGTCCTTGGCGAAGAGCCCGGGACCGAAGCCGACGGTCAGGGTGAGGCGGGAGGCCTTCAGGCCCAGTGCCTCGCCCGTGTCGTCCGGCGGGGCCTGCGGCAGGCCGCCGAAGCCGCCCTCGCCGACCGGGAGGCCTGCCGTCATCAGCCGGGCCGCTTGCGTCCACTCCTTCAGGAGCTCCACCAGCTCGGCGCGGTCCTTCGTCTTCACGTCGAAGGCCGCGAAGTGCAGGCGGTCCTGCACGGCGCTGGCGATGCCCGCCTGGTGCGCGCCGTGGAACGGTACGGAACCGCCCGCCGCGGCCACCGGCACGGCGTCGGGGGAGCCGCCGAGGGCCACCGCCGCACCGCCGGCCGCGGCGGCGCCGAGCGCGAGCCCGGCACCGCCCCAGCCCAGGACGGCACGCCGGGAGGGCGCGGCGGCGGCCGTGGGGGTGTCCGGGCCCGCGCTGCGGTCTTCCGGTTCCGGCCGCTGCGCCGGCTGAGGCTCGCTCATCGTGCTCTCCCGCCCGCTCCGTTCTCCGTACCGCCTACTTCGCGACCGCAGCGGCCAGCTTGGAGAGCGGCTCGGCGAGGGCGTTGACGCCGTCCGAGAGCTCCTTGCGCTCCGGCTCGCCGACCTTGTCGTACGCGGTGAACTCGTAGCCGGTCTTGTCGGCGCGGTACTTGTCCAGCAGCGTGTTCAGGGCCGCGAACTGGGTGTCCAGCTGCTTGGACAGCGCGGGGTCGTTCTTCGCGGCGATCGGCTTCAGGAGCTCGTACGCCTTCTCCGCGCCCTCGACGTTGGCCTTGAAGTCGACCAGGTCGGTGTGGGAGTAGCGCTCCTCCTCGCCGGTGACCTTGCCGGTGGCGACCTCGTCGAGGAGCTCCTTGGCGCCGTTGGCCATCGAGGTGGGGGTGATCTCGGCCTGGCCGACCTTCTTCTGCCAGTCGGTGAGGTCCGTGATCAGGGTGTCGGCGAGCTTCTTCTCCTCGTCGCCGATCTTGTTGTCGGCCCACAGGGCCTTCTCCAGGCGGTGCCAGCCGGTCCACTCCTGGCCGGGCTCCAGGCCGTCCTCGCGGACGTCGACCTTCGGGTCGATGTCGCCGAAGGACTCGGCGACCGGCTCGGTGCGCTCCCAGCCGATGCGCGAGGGCGCGTACGCCTTCTTCGCGGCCTCGACGTCGCCGGCCTTGACCGCGTCCGCGAAGGCCTGCGCCTTGGGGAGGGTCTCCTCGGACTGCGCGACCACGTACTGGCGGTAGGCGGCGACCGCGGCGTCCGCCTCGGGGCTGCGCTTCTCGACGGCGCCCTGGCCGGTGGCCTTGACCTGGGTGCGCAGGCCGTCGCCCTTCATGCCCGGCTTGCAGACGATCTCGTAGTCGCCCGCCTTGATCTCGGCGGTGATGGAGGCCTTGGTGCCGGGGCCGATGTTCTCGCGCTCGGTCACGATCCGGTCGTCCGGGAAGAGGACGTACAGCTCGGTGACCTTGGCGCCCTTGTTCTCGACGTCGATCTGGACCTTGCCGGCCGGGAACTCCGTCTTCGAGACGTCGCATGCGGTGTCGGAGGCCGCGACCTTGATCGCCCCGTCGCCGCCGGGGGCGCTCTTCTCGGCGCAGCCGGTGACGGCGGTGAGCGCGGCCACCAGGGAGGCGGCGGCGACGACGGTGAGGCGGGCGGGACGCATACGGGGCTCCTGGGCTTCGGACGAGGGCCGTCCCAGGGGAAGGGGAGGCCAGTGAGGCGGACCTAACTTAACCGAGGCTTACCTCACCCATACCCGCCCGTACAGTGATTCAGCTCTCAGATTCCGGCGGCGGACACGGGCCTGTCACGGCCCCCCCACGAAGGCCCCACGGGCAGGTCAAGCGCTCGTCAAGCCCGGTTCGGCGTGCGGCCGGGCGGCGTCGGCGAGGGGGGCCGCCGTACGGACGGGAACCACCAGCGGGGCGCCGGAGCGGGGGTGCGCGAAGACCTCCACGGGCTGCCGGTAGACCCGGCTGAGCAGGGCGTCCTCGAAGACCGCGGACGGCGGTCCGTCCGCCGCGATCCGGCCGTCGTGCAGGACGGCGGCCCGGTCCGCGTAGGCCGCGGCCAGCCCCAGGTCGTGCAGGACGACGACCACGGCGTCACCGGCGGCCGCCCGTTCCCGGCAGATCCGCAGCACGAGCTCCTGGTGGCGCAGGTCGAGGGCGGCGGTGGGCTCGTCCAGCAGCAGCAGCGGGGCCCGCTGGGCCAGGACGCGGGCCAGTGCGACGCGGGCGCGCTCGCCGCCGGACAGGGCGGAGAAGGGGCGGTCGGCGAAGCCGGTCACCTCGGTGGCGGCCATGGCCGCGGCCACCGCCTCCTCGTCGGACTCGGCGAACGGGGTGCCCGCCCAGGGCGCGCGGCCCATCCGTACGACGTCCTCCACCGGGAAGGGGAAGGACAGCGCGGCCGACTGGGGGAGCACCGAGCGGCGCAGGGCGAGGTCGGCGGCGCTCCAGTCGCCCACCGGCCGGCCGTCGATGCGGATCTCGCCGGAGGCGGCGGGCAGGTCGGCGGCGAGCGCTGCCAGCAGGGTGGACTTGCCGGCGCCGTTCGGGCCGACCAGCGCCAGCACCTCCCCGGCGCGGGCGGTCAGGTCGATGCCGGCCAGGACCTCGCGCTGTCCGAGCCGTACGTGCAGGCCGGTGACCTCGGCGAGGGCCGCGCCGGGGGCGGGCCGGGCCGGGACGGTGCGCTTGGTGCGGGCGAGGAGCCCGGTCAGCCTGCTGGTCACGCCCAGCCTCCTTGCTTGCGGCGGGTGCGGCGCAGCAGCCAGAAGAAGAACGGGCTGCCGATCAGGGCGGTCAGCACGCCGAGCGGCAGCTCGGCGGGCTGGGCGATGGTCCGGGCGGCCAGGTCGCCCGCGACGAGGACGACCGCGCCGGCGAGGGCGCTGCCGGGGACGAGGAAGCGGTGGCCGGGTCCGTTGGCCATGCGCAGCAGGTGCGGGACGAGCAGGCCGATGAAGGTGATGACGCCGGCGACGGCGACGGCGGCCGCGGTCAGCAGCGCGACGACCAGGACGAGGGCGAGGCGCAGCCGCTCCACGTCGATGCCGAGGTGCCGGGCGGGCCGTTCGCCGAGGGCCAGCAGGTCGAGCCGGCGGGCGTAGAAGGGGGCGACGAGCAGGCCGGCGAGGGCGCAGGGCAGGACGGCGAGGACCTTGGGCCAGGTGGCCTGGGCGAGGGAGCCGAGCTGCCAGAAGGTGATCTGGTTGACCTGGCCGCTGTCGGCGAAGAAGACGAACAGGCCGATGAGGGCGCCGGCGAAGGCGTTGACGGCGATGCCGGTGAGGATGAGGGTGACGACCTCGGTCTTGCCGCCGTTGCGGGAGAGCAGGTAGACGGCGCTGACGGTGATCAGGCCCGCGACGAACGCGCACACCGTGATGGTCCAGTTGCCGAAGAAGCTGAGCCCGAGGCCGATGGCGGCGACCGCGCCGACGGCGGCTCCGGCCGAGATCCCGATGACGCCGGGCTCGGCCAGCGGGTTGCCGAAGACGCCCTGCATGAGCGCGCCCGCGCAGCCGAGGCTGGCGCCGACGAGCAGGGCGAGGACGACGCGGGGGAGGCGTACGTTCCACAGCACGCTCTCCCCGACCCGGTCGAGCGGCGCCCCGCCGAGCCCGGCGCGGTGCTGGACGGAGGCGAGGACGTCGCCGAGGGGGATGCGGTAGGCGCCGATGCCGGCGGAGACCAGGGCGAGCACGACGAGGGCGGCGACGAGGGCCGCGGTGAGCAACAGGGCCTTGCGGCGGCGGGGCTTGCGGGGGGTGGCGGGGCCGGGTCCGGGGGCGGAGGGTCCGGGGGTGGCGGGTCCGGGCGTCGCGGGTCCGGGGGTGGCGGGGGTGCCGAGGCCGGGGCCGGGGGGGGGGGGGGGGGGGGGGGGGGGGGGGGGGGGGGGGGGGGGGGGGCGGGCGGGGGGGGGGGGGGGGGGGGGGGGGGGGGCCGCGGCCGGGGCCGGGGGTGCCGGGTCCGGGCGTGCGCCGGGGCGTCTCCTCGGATGCCGAACGTGACGGGGCGTCGGACGGTGACCCGGCACCGTGTTCGGCACCCTGCGGGGAGCGCCCCGGCGCCCGCCCGGACCCGGCGGCCCGCTTCGTTACGGGCGCGGCGCGTCCGGCTCGGGCCGCCGCCTTCGCGGGGGCGGGTTCGGGGGTGGGGTCGGGGATGGTGTCCGTCGGGTGGGGGTCGTGGGGCAGGGTCACGTCAGGCGCCCTTGCCGTAGAGCTGGGCGACGAGGGAGGCCAGCACCTGGTCGGTGCGCGGGCCGTAGTTCAGCAGGACGCCGTCGTCGACGCTGAGCACCCGGCGGTCCATGCCGGCCGGGGTCTGGGCGACGCCCGGGATCTTGACGAGGCCGTCCACGCCGCCGACCGATTCGAGCCCCTTGGCCATGACCAGGATCGCGTCGGGCGCTGCGGCCGCCAGGGCCTCGCTGGTGATCGGGGTGAAGTCCTTGCCGAGGCCGGAGTCCTTGCCCGTGTCGACCGCGCCGGCCGCCTCCAGCAGCGAGGCGGCGCCGGAGTCGGAGCCGCCGAGCAGGTAGACGGAGGCGGTGCCGCGCAGGTAGAGGAAGGCCACCCGGGGCTTCTTCCCGGAGGCGGCCGGAACGTCCTTGCGGACGGCGGCGATCCGGTCGGCGGTGCGCTGGTTCAGCTGCGTGCCCGCCTCCTTGACGCCGAGCGCGGTGGCGACCGCGTCGATGCGCTTCGGCACGTCCTCCAGGCTCTTGGCCGGAGCGATGACGAGGACCGGGATGCCGGCGTCGCGGATCTGCTGGATCGCCTCCGCCGGTCCGCTGGTGGTCTCCGCGAGCACCAGCGTCGGGCGCAGCGAGAGCACGCTCTCGGCGGAGACGTCGTGGCCGCGCGTCACCACGGGCAGCCGGGCGGCCTGTTCGAACGTGGCGGTGATGTCGCGGGCGACGACCTGCTTGCCGAGGCCGAGGGTGTGGACGATCTCGTTGAGGCTGCCGGTCAGCGGGACGACGCGGTCCGCCGAGGCGACCGTGACCCGCGCGCCGTCCACCGAGGGCACGGTGACGGGCAGGACCGGGGCGGGGGACGGTGACAGCGGCTCGACCCGGTCCGGGGCGGACGGGGCGGAGCGGGCGGGCTTGCCCGCGGGCGTGGCCGTACTCCCGCAGCCCGTCGCGGCCAGGGCCAGGGCGACCAGGGCGGTCGTCAGGGCGAGGCGCGTGCGGGAGGGGCGGGAAGACGCGGCGGGCGTGGGCACGAATGCACCGTCCTGTTCGTGCGGCCGGCTGACTGCCTGGCTGACCGGCTGAATGGTGAACTTTCAACGACCGGGGGGTTCCGCATCCGGCCGGACGTAGTTTAGGTTAGCCTAACCTGAGTTGCTAGCCCCTGGAGGGGACCACCATGTCCGCACGGCCCGCCCGCTTGTTCGCAGTCGCCCTGTTGGCGGCCCTGCTGGGTGCCCTGCTCCCCGCCACCGCCGCCCGGGCCGCCGACCGCGTCGTGCAGGGGGGCAGGCTGGACTGGGGCATCAAATCGTCGTTCCAGAGTTATGTCACCGGGCCCATCGCGAAAGGCGGGTTCAAGCTGAAGGGCGGCGCCGCCACCGTCGGCGGCAGCCTCTTCCGCTTCCACTCGGCGGCCGGCTCCTACGACCCGGACAGCGGTGAGTTCAGCGCCTCCTTCAGCGGCGGGGTGACCTTCCAGGGCCACCAGAAGCCCGACGGCACGAACGAGCTGGACATGACCATCAGCCGCCCCACCGTCAAGATCTCCGGCGGTCGCGGCACGCTGTACGTGGACGTCTCCAGCAAGGCCAAGGACAGCGGATCGGTCACGAACCAGTCCCAGGTCGCCTTCGCCTCGCTCGGACTCGGCGGCATCAACATGAAGGGCGGCGGCACCCCGGTCGCCCTCTCCAACGTCCCGGCCACGCTCACCGCCCAGGGTGCCCAGGCCTTCGCCGGTTACTACGCGGCCGGCGCGCAGCTCGATCCCGTCTCCCTCTCCGCCGACGTCAAGGCCCCGGCCGCCGGCCCGGCGCAGCCGGCCGCCTCGCCCAGCGCGCAGCCGGGCACCTCCGCCGAGACCCCGCAGACGGCGGGCGCCTTCACCGACGCCGCCGTTGACTGGGGCGTCCGGCGCACCTTCCGCGAGTACGTCACCGGCTCCATCGGCCAGGGCAAGTGGACCCTCGCCGAGGGCGCCCAGGACGGCGGCGCGCTGTTCCGCTTCCCCCAGGGCAAGGGCGCGTACGACGGCCAGAAGGGCACCCTTGACGCGGCCTTCGCGGGCAGCGTCCGGTTCACCGGGGCGCACCTGGACCTCACGCTCGGCAAGGTGGGCGTGAAGGTGGAGAACGGCAAGGGCGTCCTGAGCGCCGACGTCACCACCGGCACCGAAACGAAGCCCGCCGTCGCGCTGGTCGAGTTCGACGCCAAGGGCCTGAAGGCCGAGGGCGGCCTGGCCACCCTCTCCGAGGCCCCGGCCACGCTCACCGAAGGCGGCTCCCAGGCCTTCAACTCCATGTACAAGGCCGGCACCGAGATGGACCCCGTCTCGCTCGCCGTCGCCCTCGACGCCACCGCGAAGCTCCCGGCCCTCCCCGACCTGGGCTCCACGGACGCGCCCGCCCCGGCGCAGTCGGCCCCCGCTCCCGCCCCCGCTCCGGCCGCCCCGGCGGCGGAGTCCTCGAACACCGGGCTGTACGCCGCCCTGGCCGTGGCCCTGCTGGTCCTGGCCGGCGGCGCGGCCTTCCTGGTGGTGCGCAAGCGCCGTACGGCGGCGGCCGAAGCCGCGCCCGCCGACGGCCCCGCGCCCACCGACGCGCAGTAGCGCGACCCCCTTCCCCTTCCTTCCTCTTGCTTCAGGAGCACCCCGCCATGTCGTCCACCCGTCGCCCGACGGCCGTCGCGGCCGCCATCCTCACCGCCGCCGCCCTGGGCACCACCGCCTTCGTCCTGCCCGCCACGGCCGCCGGTACCCCGGCCGTCGCCCCGCAGGCCGGCGGAGCCCCGACCGCGCCGATCAAGATCGTCGGAGGCACCCTCGACTGGGGCGTCCTCGCCAGCTACCGCGCGTACGTGACCGGCATGGCCAAGGGCACCATCACCCCGGCCGACGGCGCCAAGGCCAACGCGGACGGGACCCTGCAGTTCGGCGAGGCCACCGGCCAGTACGACCCGACCGCCGGGCACGTGGTGAAGGCCGCCTTCAAGGGCAGCGTCACCTTCTCCTCGCCCGCCCCGCCGGCCGGCCACGGCTTCACCGTCAAGCTCTCCGACTTCCGCATCGACACGGGCACCAAGAAGCTCACCGCCGACGTCACCAAGGGCGCGGACACGGTCCAGGACGTGCCGCTCGCCGCGGTCGCGTTCGGCGGCCAGGCGATGGACAAGCTCGCGACCACCCTCACCAAGGAGGCCGCGGACGCGCTCGGTTCGGCGAGCTACGAGAACAAGGCCGGCGACCCGCTGACCGCCAAGCTGGAGTTCGAGAAGACCGAGCCCAAGCCCACCCCCACGCCGACCCCGACCCCCACGCCGACTCCGACGCCGACCGCGACGAAGCCGACGCCCACCCCGACGCCCACCGCGACCAAGCCGGCGGCGACGCCCACCGCGACCGCCACCGGGCAGCCCTCGGCCCCGGCCGGCACGCAGAAGGTCCTCAGCGCCAAGCTGACGTGGGGCGTGAAGGAGTCCTTCCGCAGGTACGTCCTGAGCGCGGGCTCCATCACCCCGGCCGGCGGCGCGGCCAAGAGCGGCGACCTGTACGACTTCGCCCTCGCCAAGGGCGAGCTCGACGCCGCGAAGCAGAAGCTGAACGTCTCCTTCGAGGGCAGCCTCCGCTTCCAGTACACGGGCCACGGCATCGACATGAGCTTCGCCAACCCCCGCGTCGACGCCACCGGCAAGACCGGCACCCTGTACGTGGACGTCAAGAACGCCTCCGGCAGCAAGGCGGCCGTTCCGTTCGCCACGCTCGACCTGTCGAAGGCCGACTACAAGACCAAGGGCGGCGTGCTGGCCCTGAACGGCGTCCCGGCGGCGTTCACCGCCCAGGGTGCGGCGGTCTTCGCCAACGACACCACCGGCTCCATGTACAAGGCCGGCGACGCCCTCGACCCGCTGAACTTCTCGGTCGCCGTCGACAAGGACGCCACCCTCCCGACCACGGGCGGCTCGACCGGCGGCTCCTCCTCCACCGGCGGCACCGGTGGTACGGGCACCGCCGCGGGCGGCGGTTCCGTCGGCGGCGGCTCGGTGGGCGGCAACCTCGCCGCCACCGGCGCCGAGATCCCGGCCGGCGCCCTGCTCGGCGCCTCCGGCGCGGTCATCGCGGCCGGTGCGGGCGCGGTGTACTTCGCCCGCCGTCGCCGTACGGCCCGGAACTGAGCCGTGCTTCAATGCCCGCGTGAACGATCTCGACGTCCTCAAGGTCTTCTGCGCGGGTGACGGCCGGCACGGCAACCCGCTCGGAGTCGTACGCGACGGCCGGACCTGCCCCGACGATGCGTCCCGGCAGGCCCTGGCCGCCGAACTCGGCTACAGCGAGACGGTGTTCGTCGACGACCCCGAGCGCGGGGTCGTCGACATCCGCACCCCCGGCACGCGGATGTCCTTCGCGGGACACCCGCTGGTCGGGGTCGCGTGGTTGCTGGACATCGAGGAGCTGCACCCGCCGGCGGGCTCCGTGTGGGCGCGTGACGACGGGGAGTTCACCTGGATCACGGCCCGCCCGGAGTGGGTCGAGGACAAGCGCACCGAGCAGTACGCGAGCGCGGCCGAGGTCGAGGCGCTGCCCGCCCCGCCCCCGGGCGAGGGCTGGCTGTACGCCTGGGCCTGGGAGGACGAGGCCGCGGGACGCGTGCGCGCCCGCGGGTTCCCGCGCCGCCCGGACAACGCCGTCGTCGAGGACGAGGCCACCGGATCGGCGGCGATCCTGCTGACGGCCCAGCTGAACCGCGCCCTGAACATCACCCAGGGCGCGGGCTCCCAGATCCTCACCGCGCCGGGCCCGGACGGCACCGTGGAGGTCGGCGGCCGCGTCCGCTTCGCCACCACGAGCTGACCCCGGCGTCCGTGCCCGCGCGAAGGGTGCACGGAAGGGCCGGGCCGGTGCGGCGTGCACCGGGCCGGCCCTTTCGTCCGTACGCCTACGCGCTGAGCGGGAACTGCTGTCCCAGCTCGCGGAAGACCGCGCCGTTGAAGTCGAAGGCGCGCTTGCACTCGTCGATGATGCGCTGCTTCTCCAGGTCGTCCGCGGCGATCGCGTCGAGCAGCTCGCGGTAGGTCCGCTTGAAGGCGGCGGGGTTGGAGATGGCGGCGAACACGTAGAAGCGGACGCCGTCGCCCTTGCGCTCGAAGCCCCAGGTCCGCTCCGCCTTGTCGCGGATGATCTGCCCGCCGGAGAGGTCGCCCAGGTACCGGGTGTAGTGGTGGGCGACGTACCCGCCCGGCCACCGGGCGGCGCACTCGGCGACGCGGGCGGCGTACGCCTCGGTCGCGGGCAGCGCCACCACGTTCTCGCGCCAGTCGGCGCCCAGCAGGTGTTCGAGGTCGCGCTCGATCTCGGCGACGCGCATCAGCTCGGGCTGGATGAAGGGGCCCGCGACCGGGTCGTCCTTCAGGGACTCGGCCGCGTCCTCCAGGGCCCGGTACACGAACCACAGCTGCTCGGTGTAGCGCGTGTACGCGTCCACTCCGAGCCGGCCGCCCAGCAGGTCGCTCATGAAGGTCGACGTCTCGGCCTCGGTGTGCTGCTCGTGCGACGCGACGCGGATGACCGTAGAGAAGGCGTCCAAGACGGACCTCCAAGAAGAGGAAACAGGCGTGGCGGCTCAGCCGCCACACCGATCTTCCTACTTAGGCTTGCCTAAGTCAATGTGTTCCCGACGTCTTGTCGGTAAAAAAATCCGCCTCTCCGGCACCCCTACGGCAGGGTCAGGATGTCCGCCCCCGTGTCCGTCACCACCAGCGTGTGCTCGAACTGCGCCGTGCGCTTGCGGTCCTTCGTGACGACCGTCCAGCCGTCCGCCCACATGTCGTACTCGTGGGTGCCCAGGGTCAGCATCGGCTCGATGGTGAAGGTCATCCCGGGCTCGATGACGGTGGTGGCGTGCGGGCTGTCGTAGTGCGGGACGATCAGTCCGGAGTGGAAGGACGAGTTGATGCCGTGCCCGGTGAAGTCCCGGACCACGCCGTAGCCGAAGCGCTTCGCGTACGACTCGATGACCCGGCCGATGATGTTGATCTGGCGGCCCGGCTTGACGGCCTTGATGGCGCGGGCGAGGGCCTCGCGGGTGCGCTCCACCAGCAGCCGCGACTCCTCGTCCACCTCCCCGCACAGGTAGGTGGCGTTGTTGTCGCCGTGGACCCCGCCGATGTAGGCGGTCACGTCGAGGTTCACGATGTCGCCGTCGCGCAGGACGGTGGAATCGGGGATGCCGTGACAGATGACCTCGTTGACGGAGGAGCACAGCGACTTGGGGAAGCCGCGGTAGCCGAGCGTCGAGGGGTAGGCCCCGTGGTCGCACATGTACTCGTGGGCGACCCGGTCGAGCTCGTCGGTGGTCACCCCCGGCGCGATCAGCTTGGCGGCTTCCTCCATCGCCTGGGCGGCGATCCGGCCGGCGGTGCGCATGGCCTCGATGGTCTCGGCCGACTGCACCTCCGGTCCGGTGTACGGAGTGGGCGCGGGCTTGCCCACGTACTCGGGCCGGCGGATGTTTCCGGGAACGGAACGGACGGGAGAGAGCTCGCCTGGTACGAGCAGTGACTGACCGGACATGCAAGCGAGTGTATCCAGCGGGTATGGGGCAGCATGGCGGCAAGAGCGGCATCGAGAGGAGCCTGAACGCGATGGCCTTGTTCAAGAAGCGACAGGTGGGCAAACCGGGCGAGTGGTACTACTGCCTCGTCCACAAGAAGGTCGAAGAGGGTCCCGACTGCCCCGCCAAGGACCGCTTCGGTCCGTACGCGACGCCCGAGGAGGCGACCCACGCCATGGAGACGGCGCAGGAGCGCAACCTCGAATGGCAGAACGACCCCAAGTGGAACGACAAGACGCGCGGGGAAGAGGACGCCGGGGGCACGGCCACCCCGTAGGAGGCCCCGGGGGACGGCGCCCTACCAGCGGCTGGGCGGCGGGGCGGTCAGCTGGTCGGCCAGCCGCGCCAGCCGGTCCCGGAAGCGGCGCGGCCCGCGCTGCGCCGGCAGGCCGTTCTCCCCGGCGGCCGCGCTGACCAGGTGCTGCACCGTGTCCAGGTCCAGCTCGGCGGCGCCCTCCGTCACCGACAGCGCGTCGTGCGCGAGGGTCCCCAGATCCGGGTCCCCGCCGTCCAGGGACAGGACGGTCGCCCCGGCGCGCCGGGCGTCGTGAACGCGTTGCAGCATCCCCTCGCCCGGCGACTCCGGGGCCACCACCAGCAGCGTCTGCCCCCGCCGGGCCGCCTCCAGCCTGCCCAGCCCCACCGACAGGTGCGGCGGCTCCCCGGGCAGCACCCGGTGGCGCACGAGCGTCGGGGCCAGTGCCGGCAGACCCGACCAGGCGGCCTCGTCCACCAGGTGGGCGGCCAGGTGCCAGGGCTCGTACTGCTCGGTCCCCACCAGCAGCAGGCTCCCGCCCGCCGGCGCCACCGAACGCCGCAGCGACCCGGCGAAACGGCGCGCGGCACCCGGCCACTGCGTACCGGCGAGGACCTCGCGCAGCAGCGCGACTCTCACGGCATCCATAGGCGGCATCCTGCACCATGCGCCGGACGCCCGGGACCGGTTCCCGCCTCCCCGCCCGGACGGCGGGCGCGCGGGCGTTCGACTCTGTGGATCTCGGGGTTACCCTCGCCCCCATGACCTCCACAGACAGCACGCAGCAGCCCCCGGCCAAGGCGCCCGCCAAGGACCCGTGGGACCTCCCCGACGTCTCCGGCCTCGTCGTCGGCGTCCTCGGCGGCACCGGCGACCAGGGCCGGGGCCTGGCGTACCGGCTCGCCCGGGCCGGCCAGAAGGTGATCATCGGCTCCCGCGCCGCCGACCGCGCGCAGGCCGCCGCCGCCGAACTGGGCCTCGGCGTGGAGGGCGCGGACAACGCCGACTGCGCCCGGCGCAGCGACATCGTCATCGTGGCCGTCCCCTGGGAGGGCCACGCCAAGACCCTCGAATCGCTCCGCGAGGACCTCGCCGGCAAGCTCGTGGTGGACTGCGTCAACCCGCTGGGCTTCGACAAGCAGGGCGCGTACGCCCTTCAGGTCGAGGAGGGCAGCGCGGCCCAGCAGGCGGCCGCCCTGCTCCCGGACTCCCGCGTCACGGCCGCCTTCCACCACCTCTCGGCGGTCCTGCTCCAGAACGAGTCGATCGAGGAGATCGACACCGACGTGATGGTGCTGGGCGAGTCCCGCGCCGACACCGACCTCGTCCAGGCCCTGGCCGCCCGCATCCCCGGCATGCGCGGGGTGTTCGCGGGCCGCCTGCGCAACGCCCACCAGGTCGAGTCCCTGGTGGCCAACCTGATCTCCACGAACCGCCGCTACAAGGCCCACGCGGGCCTGCGCGTCACGGACGTCTGAGCCGCACGGGCCGCCGGGGCTACGGGGACCCGGGCTACGGGGACCCGGGGGCTACGGGACCCCCGCGCTACGGGGACCCGGGCCGCCCGGGCCGCCGGGAGCCGTCAGCTCCGGCGTCCCGGACGGCCCTCGGCGGCCCCCAGGTGCGCGATCACCCCGTGGTAGAAGCGGTCGACGGAATCGTCCACGCTCCGGATGAACCCGGACTCCGTGTTGCCGCGGGTGTTGCCCATGCCCTTGATCAGCGACAGCCGGAACCCGGTGACCGGCGCGCCGTCCCGGGGCAGCAGGTCGCCCGGCTCCGGACGGAGCCGCTCCAGGGTGCCGCGCGGCCCCTGCTCCGCGCCGAGCAGGCTCTGCACGTGGAGGTCGGCCGGAGCCTGCGCCAGCAGCCGCACCAGCCGTTTCGCGCCGGCCAGCGGGTACGCCGCCTCCGGCGCGGGCACGTCGACGGACGTGCGCACCTTCCCCGTCCGCAGGTCGGCGCTGACCGCGATGACCCCGCCGGTCCCGTCGACGCGCAGCTCCGCCGTCAGCCGGCCCTCCGCGCACAGCACCTCGGCCGCCTCCTCCCGGCGCGCCCGCGGGTCGCTGCCGCGCCGGGCGCGCTGTACGGGCAGGGCCTTCTGGCCCAGCTCGCCGCCGAGGCGCAGACAGACCTGGCGGATCAGGCGCTCCCAGTTCTCCACGACGTCCACGGCCCGGGCGTCGCCCCGGCAGAGGGTCTCGTCCTCGATCCCGTTGCGCACGGGCACCCACGCGGGGCCCATGTTCTGGAATCCGTGGCATCCCGAGTTCTCGTGCTGGAGGTAGGCGAGGAGCTCCTGCAGGAGCCAGGCGTGCGCGGCGTTCCCCACGCCCTCGTGGCGGATCAGCAGCTGCGCCTGGTGGGCCACCTCGGCCCAGGACAGGTGCCACAGGCTGACCTTGTGCTTGCGCCGGCCGTCGGTCTTGACGTCGACCACGGCGGTGCCTTCGAGCGCCACGTCGTTCGAGAGCGTGACGACCGCCTCGTAGCCGCGGCGCGCGGCGATGTCCGCGTACCCCTGGACCTGGTCGGCCTTCAGCGGGTTGCCGTTGGTCTTGGTCTCCACCAGGGCCGTCCACAGCCGCCCCGCGCGCTCCACCCGGATCACGCCGTCGGGACGCCGGGGGGCGTCGCCGTGGGGGAGGGCGACCTCGGTGAACGTCTGCATGCGCCCGGCGGGCGCGCCGAACCCCGCCGTGAGGCGCCGCCCCAGCTCCGGGACCTGCGCCATGACGGACAGCAGCACCGAGGTCGCCCGCACCTCGCGCTCCTTGTCGCTCCTGAGGGACGGCACCGGGAACAGCCGGGCGGGCCGCCAGGAGTCGTTCTCGGCGAGGGACTTCCCGGCCGCCTTGGGCAGGGTGACCTTCTTCTTCGTCGTACGGGGACCGCGGCCGCGCGTCTGACCCGGTACGGGAACGGGGTCGGCCGCGGGAGCGGCCGATGACGGCGCGGCCGGGCCGGCGGCCGGCGGAGCCGCGGCGGGTGCCGGGGCCGCGGCGGCCGCCGGTGCCTCCGGGACGGCCGCCGGGGGCGGGGCGTCCCCCGGCGCGTCGTCTCCCTGCGCCTCCGCTTCGGCCTCGGGCGCGTCGGGCTCCTCCTCGACGGAGATGCCGAAGTCCGTGGCCAGGCCGGCGAGGCCGGTCTCGTACCCCTGGCCGACGGCCCGGAACTTCCACTCCGCGCCGCGCCGGTACAGCTCGCCGAAGATGAACGCGGTCTCCACGCTCGCGTCGTCGATGCAGAAGCCGACCAGCGGCTCGCCCGACCGGTCCGCGACGGTCATCCGCAGGTCGTCGAGGTCCCCGAAGCGGGCGCCGCCGTACTGGCTGGCCGCGACCACGATCCGCGCGACGTCCTGCGGGACCGCGGTGAGGTCCACGCTGATGCGGTCCTCGTCGCCGCTCTCGCCGGGCGTCTTCCCCAGCAGCTGCACGCTGCCGTCGACGGCGGCCGGGTTGTTGTAGAAGTAGAAGTCGTCGTCGCTGCGGACCCGGCCGTTCCCGCCGAGGAGCAGGACCGACACGTCGGCGTCGCCCGCTCCGGAGGCGCTCGTCCAGCCCAGGCTCACGACCACCGAGCCGGCGTCCTCGCCGAGGGCGGTCAGGCTGACGTTCGCACCCTTCGGGATCTCCTGCATGTCTTCCCCCCACTCCCGGCGCCGCCGGCACGGGCCGGGCGGGGCCGGGTTGTCGCTCGTGCACACCCGTGCGGGGCGCGTATCGCCGAACCGTAGTGGCGGGCCCCGCGGAAGACCGGGAAAAGACCAAAAGGGACCGGATGTGATCGAAAGTGTCTTTACGGAAGCACTGCGGCGCATGGGGGACACTGGTGGGGCTCTACCCCGTTCCGTGTTTCCGAGGAGCTCTCCCCATGCCCCGCCTTGCCGTCTTCGCCGTGATCGTCTGCGTCCTCGCCGTGGCCGCGGCCGTCGTCGCCTTCGTGGAGGGCAGCTTCCTCGGGATCGTCTGGGTCCTGCTGGCCGGCCTCACGTCGAACCTCGCCTGGTACTACCACCGCAAGGCCAAGGCCGAGAAGGCCACCGCCGCCCGCACCGCCGGCTAGGGCGTCTCTTCCGGATCTCGCCGGTCGAGTCCGCGGCCGGTCAGCCCTGCGGCAGGGCGCAGATGCCGTCCGGGTCCCGCCAGAAGGTGTACAGCTCGCGGCCGCAGTACGTGTCCAGGTCCGGGACGCCCAGCCCGGACAGCAGGCCGCGCACCACGTCGAAGAAGAACGCGTTCACCTCCGGGATCCACAGCAGCGCGAACACCGCGATCAGGCCGAACTGGGCCAGCGGCGCCATCTCGCGGCGCGCCCGGTGCGAGAGCCACGGTTCGATGACCCCGTAGCCGTCGAGGCCCGGGACCGGCAGGAAGTTCAGGATCGCCGCCGAGACCTGGAGCAGGGCGAGGAAGGCGAGCGCGAACCGGAACTCCAGCGGGACCCCGTCCAGGGCGTCCAGCCAGAACGGGGCCGTGCAGACGACCGCGAAGGCCACGTTCGTCAGCGGGCCCGCCGCCGAGATCAGGCTGTGCTTCCAGCGGCCCCGGATCCGGTCGCGCTCGATGAAGACCGCGCCGCCGGGCAGGCCGATCCCGCCCAGGATCACGAAGAGCACCGGCAGGACGATGCTGAGCAGCGCGTGCGTGTACTTCAGGGGGTTCAGCGTCAGGTAGCCCTTGGCGCCCACCGAGAGGTCGCCGCCGTGCAGCGCGGTGCGGGCGTGCGCGTACTCGTGCAGGCACAGGGAGACGATCCACGCCGAGGTCACGAAGAGGAACACGGCCAGGCCGGCGCTCGTCGAGTACCCGGTCCACACCGCCCACCCGGTGACCGCCATCACGGCCGCGATGCCGAGGAACACTGCGCTGATCCGCCGCTCGCCGCGGCCTCCCTGATGACCCATGCGGCGAAACCTATCCCGGGGCCCGCCGATAAAGGGGTGCGGGTCCGGGTCCCGCTGCGGGGACAATGGCCCGGTGCGTTACGCGATCCTCGGCACCACCCTGGCCCTCCGCGACGACGGGAGCCCCGTCGCCGTCGGCGGAGCGCGCCTGCGGGCGCTCCTGACGGCCCTCGCGCTGCGGCCGGGGCGGGCGGTGCCGGCGCACCTGCTGGTCGCCCAAGTGTGGGACGGCGACCCGCCCGCCGACGCCCCGGCCGCCCTTCAGGCGCTGGTCGCCCGGCTGCGGCGGGCCCTGGGGCACACGGCCGTGCGGTCCGCGGAGGGCGGCTACCTGCTGGCCGCCGACCGCGAGGACGTCGACCTGTACCGCTTCGAGCGGCTCGCCCGGGCCGGGGCCTCGGCGCTCGCCGACGGGGACGCGGCCAAGGCCGGCGACCTGTACGAGGAGGCGCTCGCGCTGTGGCGCGGCCCCGCCCTGGCCGACCTCCCGGACCCGTCGGCCGCGGAGTCCGCGCGCTGGGAGACCGTACGGACGGACGCGCGCCGGGGCCGGCTCGCCGCGGCCCTCGCGCTGGGCGAGGCCGAGCGCGTCCTGCCCGAGCTGACCGCGCTGTGCGCCGGGCAGCCGCTGGACGAGCCGATGCAGGCGCTGCGCATCCGCGCGCTGCGGGACGCCGGACGGCCGGCGCAGGCCCTGGCGGCCTACGAAGCGGTCCGCCGGGACCTGGCCGCCCGCCTGGGCGCCGACCCGGGCCCGGAGCTGCGCGCCCTGCACACCGCGCTCCTGTCACCCCCCGCGGACCCGCACCCGGCCGCCGCCCCGCACCCCGCCGCCGACGCGGCCCCGGCCGCCGCCCCGCACCCGACCGCCCCGCACCCGGAGGCCACCGGTCCGAGACCCGGGCCGGGCGCCCCCGCCCCGCACCCCGCCGACGTGCGGAGCGGCGGCCCCGACCGGCCGGGGAACCTGCGGGCCCGGCTCACCACCTTCGTCGGCCGCGAGGACGACATCCGCGTCATCGGGGCCGACCTCGCGCGGGCCCGCCTCGTCACCCTGCTCGGGCCCGGCGGAGCCGGGAAGACCCGGCTGTCCCAGGAGTCCGCCGAGGCGCACGCCGGCGCCGGCGGCCCCGAAGGGGTCTGGCCCGACGGGGTCTGGCTGGTCGAACTCGCCCCCGTCGACGACCCGGACGACGTAGCCGAGGCCGCGCTCGCCGCGCTCGGCGCCCGCGAGACCAAGCTGCGCGGCGCCTCCGTCGAGGAGATGCGTGCGCTCACCGACCGCGCCGGAGACGACGCCCTCGGCCGCCTCGTCGAACACTGCGCCCGCCGCAGCCTCCTGCTGCTGCTCGACAACTGCGAGCACGTCATCGACGCGGCCGCCGCCCTCGCCGAACGCCTCCTCACCCACTGCCCCGGCGTGCAGATCCTGGCCACCAGCCGCGAGCCCCTCGGCGTACCCGGGGAGTCCCTGCGCCCGGTGGAGCCGCTGCCCGACCCCGTCGCGCTGCGGCTCCTGAACGACCGCGGGGCCGCCGCCCGGCCGGGGTTCAGCGTGGACGAGGACCCGGCCGCCGCCGTCGAGATCTGCCGGCGCCTGGACGGTCTGCCGCTGGCGATCGAGCTGGCGGCGGCGCGGCTGCGGCTGCTCACGCCGCGGCAGATCGCCGACCGGCTGGACGACCGCTTCCGGCTGCTGACCAGCGGCGCCCGTACGGTCCTGCCCCGCCAGCAGACGCTGCGGGCCGTCGTGGACTGGTCCTGGGACCTCCTCGACGGGCCCGAACGTACCGTGCTGCGCCGGCTGGCGGTGTTCGCCGGCGGCTGCGACCTCACCGCCGCCGAGGCCGTCTGCGCCGACCCCTCGTACGACGTCGCCGACGTGCTCGGCTCCCTCGTCGACAAGTCCCTGGTCGTCGCCGCACCCGGACCGGACGGCTCCGCCATGCGCTACCGCCTCCTGGAGACCGTCGGCGAGTACGCCGCCGAGCGCCTCGCCGGAACCGGCCACGACCGCGCGGCCACCGAGCGGCGCCACCTCGTCCACTACCGCGAACTCGTCCGCACCGCCGAGCCGCTGCTGCGCGGCCACGGCCAGCGCGCGGCCGCCGACCTGATCGGCACCGAGTACGAGAACCTGCGCACCGCCCTGCGCCGGGGCGTCGCCGCCCGCGCCGCCGACGAGGTGCTGTGCCTGGTCCACTCCCTCGTCTGGTACTGGCACATGCTCGACCTGCGCGCCGAGTCCCGCCACTGGTCCGAGGCGGCCGCCGCCCTCGGCCCCGACCCCTTCGCGGAGCCCGCCGTCCCGGCCGGGCCGGTGTACGGGCGGATCGTGGACGCCCCGCCGCCCTACACCGGGGAGCTGCTGACCGAGGGCTGGCGCGGCATCCAGATGATCCGCCTGGCCTCCCGCGACCAGGGCGACGGCTCCTGGGACACGCCCGAGGTCCGCACCCAGGTCGAGCGCATGCTCGCCGTGTACCGGCCGGGACTCCCGCAGACCTGCCGGCCCCCCGCCGGCCTCTGGGTGTACGCCGTCATGATCGCCGGTGACGCCGGGCTGCTGCGCCGGGTCGTCGACGAGACCGTGGACGTCGCCCGTGAGCTCGGCTACGACTGGGAGCTCGCCTCGGCCCTCCAGCTGCGCGCCAACATCCTCGCCAACCGCGCCGACTGGGGCGGCGACGCCGCCCGCGACGCCGACGAGAGCCTGGCGCTCTTCCGGGCGCTCGGCGACGACTGGGGCTGCGCCGAGGCGCTCTCCGCCCGCGCCGAGTCCCTGGAGAAGCGCGGCCTGTACCCCGCGGCCACCCAGGACTTCCGGGCCGCGATCGAGCACGCCGAGCGGCTCGGCGCCAAGGCGCAGGTCACGGTGCTGCGCGTACGGATGGCCGGGACCCTCGCCGAGGCCGGCCGGTCCGAGGAGGCCGAGGAGATCCTCACGGAGATCACCGCCACCGTGCGGCGGCACGGCACCGAGGCCATGCCCGCCGCCCGGATGTTCCTCGCCGGCATCCTCGGCCGGACCGGGCGCATCGCCGAGGCCCGCGCCCAGCTCCGGACGCTGCGCGAGGAGTTCTCCTTCGGCGCCTACGCCGTCTTCGACGTGTTCCTCCTCGCCACGCTCGCCTGGCTGGACAACCAGGAGGGCAAGTTCGAGGACGCGCTCGGCGTGCTCCGCGGCGGGGCGCTCGCGGCCCGCGACCCGCTCGCCCTGATGGTGGCGCCGCAGCTGCCCGCCGTGTACCTGCTGACGGCGTCGGTCTCCCTCGCCTCCCCGGGCGGCCCGGAACGGGCGCACGACGCCGCGCGCCTCGTCGGCGCCTACCGGCGCCACCTGCCGCCCGGACACGTCGCGGTCACCACCGAACGCGCCGAAGCCGCCCTCGCCGAGAAGCTGGCGCGGGCGGCTGTGGGCGACGCGGCGTACGAGGCGGCGTACGCCGAGGGCGGCGGCCTCACCCTGGAGGAGGCCACCGCCCTCATCTGACCCGGCCCCGCCGGGGTCCGTCCGGGACGCGATCCGGAACGGACCGGTCCGCGGGTCAGGTCTTCTGGCGGAACTTCCGGACGGCCAGCGGCATCGTCACCAGCGTGATCCCGAAGGACCACGCGAGCGTGATCCACACGGAGTTCCCCAGCGGGGTCCCGTTGATCAGGCCGCGGGCGGCGTCGGCCAGGTTGGACAGCGGGTTGACGTCGGTGAAGCTCTGCAGCCAGCCGGGCATCGTCGTCGTCGGGGCGAAGATCGAGCTGCCGAACTGCAGCGGCATCAGGACCAGCATCGCCATGCCCTGGACGGCCTGGGGGGTCTTCATGGTGAGACCCAGCAGGATGAAGATCCACATCAGCGAGGAGCCGAAGACCGCCGCCAGGCCGATGGAGAGGAACAGGTCCAGCACGGAGGACTTGATCGACAGGCCGAGCAGGAAGCCCATGCCGAGCAGGATCGCGATGGCGACCATCATCCGGCCGAGCTCGACCACGATCTTGGCGATGAGCACGGACGACCGGGCGATGGGCATGGACCGGAAGCGGTCCATCACGCCCTTCTTGAAGTCGTCGTTGACCCCGGTGCCGACACCCATGGCGATGTTCATGCCCATCATGGCCATGAGGCCCGGGACCACGTAGTTGACGTACTCGCTCTGGTTGCCCTTGCCGGCGATCGCACCGCCGAAGACGAACACGAACAGCAGCGTGAAGATGATCGGCATGAACAGGACGTCGAACATCGACTCCGGGTCCTGCTTGATCTGCAGGACGTTGCGCCGGGCCAGGGCGCCGATGTGGCGGAGGTTTCCGCGCAGGCCGATCCGGCCCTCGTCGGCGAGGACGGGCCCGCCGGCCGGGGCGGTCGCGACGGGACTGGGCTTCGTGGTGACGGTGCTCATGCCGCGACCTCCTGGGTCTTCTCGGTGGGAACGGAGTCCTCGGCGGAGGGCTTCTGTCCGGTGATGGACAGGAACACCTCGTCCAGGCTCGGCAGGTAGGTGCTGATGTCGGTGATGCCGTACCCCCGGGCGGCCAGCAGGCCCACCACGGCGGTCAGCTGCTCGTCGGCGAGGATCGGGACCAGCAGGGCGCCCTCGTCCGGGACGGCCTGGGAACCGGCCACCCCGTCCAGACCGGCCTCGGCCAGCGAGCGGGCCATGCCCGGCAGGTCGGACGGGTCGGTGGGGCGGATCCGCAGGGTCCGGCCGCCGACGCGCGCCTTCAGCTCGTCGACCTTGCCGTTGGCGATGACCTTGCCCTTGTCGATGACCGTCAGTTCGCTGGCGAGCTGCTCGGCCTCCTCCATGTACTGGGTGGTGAGCAGGACGGTGGCCCCCTCGGCGACCATCCGCTGCACCTCGTCCCACACCTCGTTGCGGGTGCGGGGGTCCAGCCCGGTGGTCGGCTCGTCCAGGTACAGCACGGCCGGGCTGCCGATCATCGAGGCGGCCAGGTCGAGCCGGCGGCGCATGCCGCCGGAGTAGTTCATCACGGCCTTCTTCGCGGCGTCCGTGAGGGAGAACCGCTCCAGCAGCTCGTCCGCACGCAGGCGGGCGCCCTTGCGGGAGAGGTCCAGCAGCCGGCCGATCATGTAGAGGTTCTCCCAGCCGGAGAGCTTCTCGTCGACCGAGGCGTACTGGCCGGTGAGGCCGATCGTGCGGCGCAGCTGCCGGGGCTGGCGGACCACGTCGAAGCCGGCGACGAAGGCCGTGCCGGCGTCCGGGACGATCAGGGTGGACAGGCAGCGCACCAGGGTGGTCTTGCCCGCGCCGTTGGGGCCGAGGACCCCGAGGACGGTGCCCTCGCGGACGTCCAGGTCGACCCCGTCCAGGGCTTTGGTCTCGCCGTAGTGCTTGACCAGTCCCCGCACCACCACGGCGTTGGGATTCTTGTCGTTTCGCGTCATGTCCACCATGGGACCATCCGCCACTGACAAAGCACCGACAGATGGCCGACAGCGAACCGACGGGGAACCGACGGGGAACCGACACGGGCCGGCACGGCGGCGACGGCCGGGCGTCCGGGCGGCGCACGGCCCGCCGGCATCGCTGCCGACGGGCCGCCGCGCACCTCGCCGCGTCAGTGGAAGGCGTGCTCCGCCTGCGGGAACGTTCCGCCGACCACGTCCTCGGCGAAGGCCTTCGCCGCGTCGCCCACGGTCCGGCGGAGGTTCGCGTACTGCTTCACGAACTTCGGCATCTTCCCGCCGGTCAGGCCCATCATGTCGGTCCACACCAGGACCTGCGCGTCGCACTCCGAGCCGGCGCCGATGCCGACCGTCGGGATGTGCAGCGACCGGGTCACCTCGGCGGCCAGCTCGGCCGGGACCAGCTCCAGCACCACCGCGAAGGCGCCCGCGTCCTGCGCCGCCTTGGCGTCGCGCAGCAGCTGGTGCGCGGCCTCGTCCCCGCGGCCCTGCACCCGGTAGCCCATGGCGTTGACGGACTGCGGGGTCAGGCCGAGGTGGGACATGACCGGGATGCCGGACTGCACGATCAGCTCGGTCTGCGCCAGCGAGCGCTCCCCGCCCTCCAGCTTGACCGCGCCGACCCCGGCCTCCTTGACCAGGCGGGTGGCGCTGCGCAGCGCCTGCACGGCACCTTCCTGGTACGAGCCGAACGGCAGGTCGCCGACGATCAGCGCGCGGCTGGTGCCGCGTACGACGGCGGCCGACAGCAGGGTCATCTCGTCCATCGTGACGGGGACGGTCGTCTCGTAGCCGAGGTGACAGTTCCCCATCGAGTCGCCGACGAGCATGACCGGGATGCCGGCCTCGTCGAAGACGGACGCGGTCATCGCGTCGTAGGCGGTGAGCATGGGCCACTTCTCGCCGCGTTCCTTGGCGAGGGTCAGGTCGCGGACGGTGATGCGCCGGGTGCCCGTGCCTCCGTACAGGGTGGGGGAGGCCGCTGATGCGGGTTCGCGGGCAGGCGAAACGGCATGCGTCATGGCAACTGCTCCTTGTGTCATCTCGAGGCGCCCTCACGGCGTCCCCGGACTCACCCACCATGGTGGCATCCGGGCGGCCCCGGACGGAAGTGGTACGGGGGCACGCCCGACCCGCGCGGTCCAATGTGCGCGTTTCGTGACAAGCGGAACCCCGTGCGCACGGCCGTTCGTCCTCCCGGACGTACGGCCGCGACAGACGGCCGTGACGTACGGCACGGAAGGCCGCGTCCATCGCCTAGGGTCAAGGGGCGGGGACGCAGCGCGAGCACGGCAGTGAGGGCAGTGGTATGGCACAGGCGTACATGACGGAAACGGGAAACGGCGGCTCGGAGCCCGAGCCCTCCGAATCCCGCCTCCGGCGGCGTCTGGTCGCCCTGCGCGGCGACCGGGGGATCTGGCGGCGCGGACTGGTGCTCGCCGCCATCGCCGCGCTGATCTCACTCGTCATGATCTTCCACGCCGACCTGCCCAACGACGTCGGCAACCTCGGCAGCCTCACCGAGACCTTCCTGCCCTGGCTGGGCCTGGCCGTCCCGGTACTGCTGGCCTGCGCGGTGTACCGGAAGTCCGCGACCGCGCTGATCGCGATACTGCTGACGGCCGTGGTCTGGGCGAACATCTTCGGCGGACTGGTCACCGACAAGTCCGGCACCGGCGGCAACCTCACGGTCGCCACCCACAACGTCGACGCGGACAACGCCGACCCCCGCGGCACCGCCGAGTCGGTGGCGGCGGCCGGGGCCGACGTGCTGGCCCTGACCGAGCTGAAGTCGGGCGCCGTCCCGGTCTACGAGAAGGCCCTCGCGGCCACGTACAAGTACCACTCGGTCGAGGGCACCGTCGGCGTGTGGAGCAAGTACCCGCTGTCCTCCAGCAGCCCCGTGGACATCAAGATGGGCTGGGTCCGCGCCATGCGGGCCACCGTGACCACCCCGGTCGGCGACGTCGGCGTCTATGTCGCGCACCTGCCTTCCGTACGGGTCAAGCTGAACGCCGGGTTCACCGCCAACCAGCGCGACGACAGCGCCGACGCGCTGGGCGCCGCACTGGCCTCCGAGCCGCTGAAGAAGGTCGTCCTGCTCGGCGACCTCAACGGCACCATGAACGACCGGGCCCTGTCCGAGGTCACCTCGCAGATGCGTTCCACGCAGGGCGCGGCGGGCGACGGCTTCGGCTTCAGCTGGCCGGCGCAGTTCCCGATGGCCCGGATCGACCAGATCATGGTCCGCGGGATGAAGCCCGAGGCTTCCTGGACCCTCCCGCGCACCGGCAGCGACCACCTGCCCGTGGCGGCACGGGTCACCGCCAAGCCGTAGCGGCGGCCGCACCAGCGGTCGCACCCGGGCCGCACCCGGGCGGCCCGCCGCGTGCGGAAGGGCCCCGGCCGCTCTCCGAGAGCGGCCGGGGCCCTTCCCCGTCCTACGCCTGCTCGCGCCAGCCGTTGGTGATGGGCAGCCGGCGGTCCTTGCCGAAGCCCTTCGCGGAGATCTTGGTGCCCGGCGGGTACTGCCGCCGTTTGTACTCGGCGGCGTCCACCATCCGCAGGGTCCGGGCCACCATCTCCGGGTCGAAGCCGGCCGCGACGATGGCGTCCAGCCCCTGGTCGCGGTCCACGTACATCGCCAGGACCGCGTCGAGCACCGGGTAGTCCGGCAGCGAGTCCGTGTCGACCTGGCCCGGGCGCAGCTCGGCGCTCGGCGGCTTCACGATCGAGTTCTCCGGGATCGGCGGGATCTCGCCGCGTTCGGCCGCGGCCCGGTTGCGGTGGGCGGCGAGCCGGAAGACGTCCGTCTTGTAGAGGTCCTTGATGGGGCCGTACGCCCCCACCGAGTCGCCGTAGAGGGTGGAGTAGCCGACGGCCAGCTCGGACTTGTTGCCCGGGGCCAGCACGATGTGGCCCTCCTGGTTGGAGAGCGCCATCAGCAGCGTGCCGCGCAGCCGGGCCTGGAGGTTCTCCTCGGCGAGGCCGGTGAGGCCCAGCGAGCCCATGTACGCGTCGAACATCGGCTCGATCGGCACGGTCCGGAAGTTCAGTCCGGTGCGGTCGGCGAGGTCGGCCGCGTCGCCCTTGGAGTGCTCCGAGGAGTACTTCGAGGGCATGGAGACGCCGTACACGTTCTGTGCGCCGACGGCGTCGCAGGCGAGCGCGGCCACGAGCGCGGAGTCGATGCCTCCGGAGAGCCCGATCAGGACGGAGCGGAACCCGTTCTTCCGGACGTACGCGCGCAGCCCCACGACCAGTGCGTCGTAGACCTCCTCCTCGTCGTCGAGCCGGTCGGCGTAGCCGCCGGCCACCACCGGCTCGTACGGCTCCACGGGCTCTTCGGAGAGGATCACGCGGTCGATGCGGAGGCAGTCGTCCACGATGCCCTCGGGGGCGTCGGCGCGGGCCGCCGGCAGGTCGAGGTCGACGAGCACGCAGCCCTCGGAGAACTGCGGGGCGCGGGCCAGGACCTCGCCGGAGGCGTCCACGACGATCGAGTCGCCGTCGAAGACCAGCTCGTCCTGCCCGCCGATCATGGCGAGGTAGGCGAGGGTGCAGCCGGCCTCCCGGGCCCGCTTGCGGACCAGGTCGAGGCGCACGTCGTCCTTGTCGCGCTCGTACGGGGAGGCGTTGATCGAGATCAGCAGCCCGGCCCCGGCGGAGCGGGTGGCCGGGACGCGGCCGCCGTCCTGCCACAGGTCCTCGCAGATCGCCAGGGCGACGTCCACGCCGCGGACCCTGACGACGGGCTGGGTGTCGCCCGGCACGAAGTACCGGAACTCGTCGAACACGCCGTAGTTGGGGAGGTGGTGCTTGGCGAACCGGAGCGCCACCCGCCCGCGGTGCAGGACCGCCGCCGCGTTCTCCGGGGAGCCGGCCGGCTTGCCGAGCCGGGGCACGGCCTGCTCGGTGCGGTCGAGGTAGCCGACGACGACCGGCAGTTCGCCGAAGCCCTCGGCCGCGAGGCGTTCGGCGAGCTCGCGCAGCGCGGTGCGGGAGGCCTCGACGAAGGACCCGCGCAGGGCGAGGTCCTCGACGGGATACCCGGTCAGCATCATTTCCGGGAAGGCCACCAGGTGGGCGCCCTGCTCGGCGGAGTGCCGGGTCCAGTGGACGACCGAGTCGGCATTGGCGGCGATGTTGCCAACGTGCGAGTCGATCTGATTCAGAGCGAGGCGTAGTTGAGGCACGGGGCCCAGTCTAATCGTCTTTCTGACGCGATGTCCTGGGCCCCGCCCTTTTCCGGGGTCGGCTCAGCCGATCGGCCCGGTGTACTGCACGTCGTCGAGCAGGGTGCCCGCGGAGATGTCCGCGCTGATGGCCGTGGTGCCCTCGGGCACCTCGAACGCCACGACGCCGCTGGCGGAGGCGCCCGGAAGGATCGTGCCGCTGATCATCTTCGGCACGGTGCCGTCGAAGAGGAGCTTGGCCGTCATGCCCTTGTCGTCACGGACGTTGGGCACGGCGTAGATCACCTCGTGCGGCTTCGTGGAGTCGTTGGTGATGGTGATGGTCATCTGGACCGCGTTCTTCACCTTCTCCTGGCCGTACAGGGTCTCCGGCTTGTACTTCTTCAGCCCCGAGAGGCTCACCTTGACGCCGTCCTCGTAGGCGAAGGTCTCGCCGAAGGGCAGCGCGGTGTCCAGGCCGGGGACCTGGGAGGGCGACGGCGACGCCGAGGGCCCGGCCTCGTCGTCGGGGTACAGCTCGTCCAGCTCGCGCTGCTGGCGGTCGACGCTGCGCTCGATGCGGTCGGTCGCCTCGTCCATGACGTACGCGGTGAGGAAGAAGCCGCCGACGGACGCGCCGAGGCCGAGGACGCCCAGGACGGTGCCGACGATGGACATCGTCTTGCGGGGGGCGCCGTTGGAGGCGCGGACGAGGGCGGCGATGCCGAGGCCCAGGCCGGTCGCGGCGAGGAGCCCGCCGACCCAGAAGAACAGCGGGACCAAGCCGAGCAGGACGCCGGCGATGCCGAGGACCAGGGAGGCGACGGCCATCCCGTTGGCGGTCGGCGGACCCTGCGCGTACCCGGCGTAGGCGGTGCCGCCGCCGTACCCGTACCCGGGACCGGGCTGCGCCCAGGGGTTTGCGGCGCCGGGGCCCGCGGGTCCGCCGGGGCCCGCGGGGGCTCCCGGTCCGCCGGGGGCCGCACCGAACGGCGGCTGGGCCGGGGCCGCGGGCGGGGTGGGCGGCGCGAACGGGGAGGGTGCCGGGCCGAAGGCGGAGGCATCGGCGCCGGTCCCGGTGGCCGGAGCTCGGGGGGCGGCGGGCGCCTCGGCCGCGGAGGCGGCGGCGTCCGGGACGGGCGGCGCGGCGGGCGCGTCGGCGGGAACGCCGGCCGGAGCGGCGTCCGCCGGGGTTCCGGGGGCGGCGTCCGCCGGGGTTCCCGGGGCGGCCGGGGCCCGGTCCGGTGACGGGGTCTGCTCGGCGGCCGGGACCTGCTCGGCGGCCGGGGTCTGCTCCGGGGAAGGGGCCTTGTCGAACGACAGCGTCCGCGCGGGCGGCGCCGGTATGGAGGCCGCCTCGGGTATCGGCGTACCGTCCGGCTCCGTCGGCGGGCCGGTCGGGTTGCTGGGCGGATTCGGCGGAGTGCTCATACCGGCGGAGGCGTCCTTCTGTTGCGGCTGTCGTGATCTCCGTAAGAGTCCCACGCCGCCGCCCCGCGTCCAGCTGATTTCCGTACGGTCCGGTCCGGCCGGGGCCGGACCGGTACCGTACGGCGCCGCGTCAGAGCCGGTAGCCGAGCACCGTCATCATCCCGGACTCGGAGTGGTAGACGTAGTGGCAATGCATCATCCACAGGCCCGGGTTGTCGGCGTCGAAGTCCACCGTCAGCCTCCCGCGCGGCAGGACGATCGCCGTGTCCTTGCGGGCCCCGCCCGCCCCGCCGCCGAGGGCGAAGGTGTGGCCGTGCAGGTGCACCGGGTGCCACATCGTTGTGGAGTTGTTGAACTCCAGCCGGACCCGTTCACCCGCCTTCACCGGGTGCCGCTGGTCCGGTGTGTACGGCTTGCCGTCGAAGGCCCAGTTGTACCGGTTCATGGAGCCCGTCAGCCGGATCTGCACCGTACGGTCCGGCTCGCGCGGGGCCAGCGCGGCGGACCCGGCGGCCTTCAACGCCCCCGCCATCAGCGGCGGTCCGTCCAGCTCGGCCGGCCGCGTGGCCGCGGTGGGCGCCGTGCCCGTCCCGGTGCGCAGCAGCGCGAGGGCCGAGGCGTCCTTGCCCTCGGCCAGCGCGGTGAGCGGGAAGACCCCGTCCCGCGCGGTGACCAGGACGTCGTAGCGCTCGCCCATGCCCAGCAGCAGCGCACCGGTCCGGGCGTGCTCGACGGGGAAGCCGTCGGTGTGGGTGACCGTCATCTCGTGGCCGCCGAGGGCGATGCGGAATGCGGTGTCCCCGCCCGCGTTGATGATGCGCAGCCTGATCCGGTCGCCGGGCTTGGCGGTGAAGACCGAGGGGTCGTCCGCGACCCGGCCGTTGACCAGGTAGTACGGGTAGGCGACGTCGCCCGCCTCCTGGCCGAGGATGTCGCTGCCGCTGCCCATGCGGACGCGCGAGGGCCCGCCGGCGGTGGCCGCGCCGGAAGCGGAACCGGAAGGCGTACCGGAGGGGGAGGCGGCGGAGCCGTGGCCCGCGTGGCCGCCGGCCGCGCCCGCGCCCTTGCGGAGCTCGGCGAGGACGGCGTCCGGGGTCGAGCCGTCGACCCCGTCGAGCCAGTCGTCCAGGACGACCACCCACTCCTTGTCGTAGGCGAGGGGCTCCTTGGGGTCCTCGATGACGAGCGGGGCGTAGAGCCCGCGGTCCTGCTGCACGCCGGTGTGCGGGTGGAACCAGTACGTCCCGGGGTGCGGGACGGCGAACTCGTACGCGAAGGAGCCGCCCGGCGCGATGTCCCGCTGGGTCAGTCCCGGTACGCCGTCCATGTCGTTGCGCAGGGCGAGGCCGTGCCAGTGCAGGGAGGTGGCCTCGGGAAGGTGGTTGGCCAGGGTGAGCGCGAGGGTGCCGCCCGCGGTGGCCCGGACCTCCCGGCCCGGCAGGGCGTCCCCGTACGCCCAGGAGCGGACGGTGCGGCCGCCGCCGAGGTCCAGGGGGGTGGCGGTGGCGGTGAGCTTGACCTCGGTGCGCGGCCCGGTGGCCTTGCGGGCCGACTCGGCGGCCCGGACCTCCGGACCGGCCGGGTCGACGTATCCCGCGGGGGTGTCGGCGGCGGCGCCGCCGTGGTTCATGGAGCCGTGCCCGGCACCGGAGCCGGGGGAGCCGGAGCAGGCCGCGAGCAGCCCGGATCCGGCGAGGGCGGCGGACACGCCGAGCACGGTCCGGCGGGAAGGGGCGGAACGGGGCGCGGTGGAGCGGAGCGCGGTGGAGCGGGGCTGAGCCGAACGGTCCGTGGCGGAAGCGTCCGTGGTGGAGCGGTCCGTGGTGGAGCGGTCCGGGCGGTCGGGCAGAGAGCGCATGGAAGCACCTCGTGGATCGGGTGGGAACGACAGGTGGGCGCCGTCTGCCGCCTCCCCGCGGGCATGCGGGGGCGACGGCGGAACCCGTCCTATATCCGCAGGACCGTCAGTCGGGCGAGGAGCGCGCGGCCCCAGGGCGGATCCGGCCCCCAGCCGGACCGGCGCGCCCCGCGGGCCGCGCCCCCGAGCGGCGCGGTGTCGCGGGAGCCGGCCGGTCCGGCGCCGAGGAGCAGCAGGGTGACCGCGGCGAGCACGGCGAGGCAGACCGCCATGGGGTCCATGCCGGTCCGGGGCCCGGGAGCCCCGGCGGCCGACAGTGCCGTGCCGGGTCCGGCGGGGGCCCCGGGGAGCGCTTCGGCCGGTTCGGGCGCGGCCCGCAGGGCGGGCGCCGGCGCCGAGTGGTGAGGCTCACGGTGGGCGGCCGGGGCGGCCGGGGCAACGGAGTGGGCCGCGGCGCCGTCTTCCACGGCGTGGGACTCAGTCGGATGACCCAGGGTGTGCATGGTGACGATGCCGAGCAGCAGCGCGGCGAGCAGCAGCAGGCGGCGCCACGGGGCGGCTCGCTGGGCTCTGCGCTTCATGATCGGAACCCTACCCGGGGTGGGTATCCGATCATAGGACCGACCCCGCGCCTACCTAGGATGAGTCACACGATGTCCCCACACGGCCCCTCCCAGCGGACCGCCTGGCCGGTCGCCCTGCTCATCGGTCTCGGCGCCGCCGCCTACACCGCGTGGGTGCTCGAAGTCGTCCTCTCCACGGGCCTCAACCCCATCGAGACCTACGTCAGCGAGCTCGCCGCCCAGAACCAGCCGCTCGGCGGCCTCTTCCGGGCCACCGACTTCGTCGCCGGGCTGCTCGCGTTCGCCGGCGGGCTGCTCGCCCTGCTCCGGCTGGCGCGCTTCCCGGAGTCCCGCCGCTTCTGGGCCGTCCTCGGCTGGGCCGGGATCACCCTGTTCGGCGCGGCCACCGCCGCCGACGCGTGGCTGCCGCTGAGCTGCACGCCCACCGTCGACCCCGAGTGCGCCGCCCGCGAGACCGCCGGACTGGTCCCCGCCACCCACCAGGCCCACGCCATCAGCAGCAGCCTCGCCATGTGCGGCGCCCTCGCCGGGATCGTCGCCCTCACCGTCGCCGCCCGCCGCTACGGCTGGTTCGCCCCGCTCGCCCGCTACGGACCCGCGGTCGTCGCCCTCGAACTGCTCGCCACCGCCTGGACCCTGACCTCCATCGCGATGTTCACCGCCGGGCACGGGACCTGGGCCCTCGGCGCCGGGCAGCGCCTCCAGGTGCTGCTGGTGGCCCTCTGGCTGGGACTGCTCGCGTACTCCGTCCACCAGGAGCGCCGCACGTGACCGGCCCCGCGCGCAGAGGCCGCTTCGTCCGGGTCGACGGGATCCCGCTGCACGTGGTCACCGAGGGCCGGGGCCCCGTCTGCGTGCTCAGCGCCGGACTCGCCATGGCCTGGTTCGACTGGGACCCGGTCGCCGCCCTGCTGGCCGCCGCCGGGCGCACCGTCGTCCGCTTCGACCGCCCCGGGCACGGCCTGAGCGGCCCGGCGCGCACCGCGCCGACCACCGCCGGGGAGGCGCACCGGATCGCCGCCCTGCTGGACGCGCTGGCCCTGCCCGGCCCCGTCACCGTCGTCGGGCACTCCCTCGCCGGGTTCCACGCCGAGGCCTTCGCCCGCCTGTACCCCGCCCGCACCGCCGCCCTGGTCCTGCTGGACTCCAGCGTCGAGGAGGACCCCCGTACGGTGCTCCCCGCCGCCCTGCGCACCGCCGCCGCCCGCGCGCTCGGCCGGGCGGCGACCGCGGCCGGGCTGCCGGCCGCCCTGGGGCCCGCCGCCCGGCGGGCCACCGTACGGCTCTCGCGGACCGGCGGCGGCGACCCGGCCCCGGGGGACCTCGTGCGCCGCTGCTACCGCACCGGCCGGGTCTGGCGCGGGGCCCTGCTGGAGAACTCCCGCTACCCGGACATGGCCGCCGAACTCCCGGCCCTGCGCGCCGCGCACCCGCTGACCGCGCCCGCCACCGTGCTCGCGGGCCACGACGGCTCCCCCGGCCGGAGCGGACTCGGCTGGCTGTCCCGGCAGGCCGCGCTCGCCGACCGGATCGGCGCCCGCTTCGAGGTCGCCGAGCCGTCGGGGCACCTGGTCATGCTGGACCGCCCGGACCAGGTGGCCCGGGCGGTCCGGTACGCCGCCGGTCAGCCGCGGGCGTAGACCTTCTCCGCCCAGCCCGCGATCTGCGCGTCGCTCAGGTGCCTGGCCAGATCGGCCTCGCTGATCATGCCGACGAGCTTCTTGTCCTCGATCACCGGAAGCCGCTTGATCTGGTGGTTCTGCATCTCCTTTAGGACCTCGGAGACGTCCGCGCCCGCGTCGATCCACCGCGGGGTGCCCTTGGCCATGTCGCCCGCGGTCACCTTCGCCGGGTCGTGCCCCAGGGCGACGCAGCCGACCACGATGTCCCGGTCGGTCAGGATGCCGCAGAGCCGCTGCTCCGTGTCGCTGATGGGCAGTGCGCCCACGCCGAGCCGGCCCATCAGCTGAGCCGCCCGGTCCAGGGTCTCGGTGGCCGGGATCCACTGGGCCCCGGGGTGCATGATCTCTCCGGCGGTGGTCATCGCGTACCTCCTGAGTGCGCCGCTGGGCGCGTGACCGGCCGGGCGCGGGCGCGCCCGCCGGGGCGCCCTCCGGGGGCGGCGTGCGGCGTGCGCGCGTACGCCCGTACGGGGGAGAGGGCGCCCTCTCCTCACCGTACGGGCGTGTCCCGTCACCCGCGCGGCGCGGCCCCGCGCTGCTTCAGCATGTCCGCCATCAGGGTGAGCTCGGACTGCTGCGCCTCGACCATGCCCCGGGCGAGGTCCCGCTCGACCGGGGTCACGCACTGCTCGGCGCAGCCCCGGGCCATCGCGACGCCGCCCACGTGGTGGTCGGTCATCAGCTGGAGGTAGAGCACCTCGGCGTCCCGCCCCGAGGCGGCGCCCAGCTGCGCGATCTCCTCCTTGGTGGCCATGCCGGACATCAGGGCGCCGGGCTTGGCCGCCCCGTGCCCGGCGTGAGCGCCGCTGCCGCCCGCCGAGGCGGCGCCGGCGTCACCGCTGCCGCCGTCGTGCCCGGCGTGACCGCCGGACCCCCCGGACGGGGCCATCCACGCCATGGGCGGCTCGCCCGCCACCACCTTCGGCAGCCCCCACAGGTCCAGCCAGCCGAGGAGCATGCCCCGCTGGTTGGCCTGCGTGTTGGCGATGTCGTAGGCCAGGCTGCGCACCGCCTCGTCCTGGGTGCGGTCGCGGACGACGAAGGACATCTCCACCGCCTGCTGGTGGTGCACCGCCATGTCCCGCGCGAACCCGGCGTCCGCCGAGTGCAGCGCCGGCGTGCGGTCCGCCGGGGCCCGGCCGCCGCTCGCGGCGGCCACCGTGGCGGCCGCCGCGAACAGCAGCGCGAGCAGGACGGCGGTACCGGCCACCCAGTACGTGCGGGGCGTACGGCTCACTTGTCCGCCAGTCCGCTCGTGCAGGCGGCGCCCGGCTCGGGGGTCTGCGGGCCCTGCACGTACTTGGTGAAGAACTGCGCCACCCGGGGGTCGTCCGACGTCTCCACCGTGAGCTGCTTGCCCCAGGCGCTGAGCATGATGGCGCCCGCCTGCTCCTTGACCGGGCTCATCAGCGTGTACGGGGTCTTGGCCACCGTCTCGGCGAGCTTGTCCACCTCGCCCTTGGCGGCCTTCTCGTTGTACGTCACCCAGACCGCGCCGTGCTCCAGCGAGTGCACCGCGTTCACCTCGGGCACCGGGTTCTTGTAGACGTCGCCGTTGCAGTTCATCCAGCGGGGGTGGTGGTCCCCGCCGACCGGCGGGTTCATCTCGTACTTCACCGGCGTCTCGACGTGGTTGCGGGCCAGGGTCTTGGCCTCCCACGTCTGCTCGCCGTCGACGGGGGCCTTGCGGGCGGCCGCGGCCTGTTCCTGCTTGCGCTCCTGGGCCTCCTGCCGGTCGATCAGCACCCACGCGCCGAAGCCGACGAGGCCGACGACGACGGCCGCGGAGGTGGTGATCGCGATGGCCTTGTTGCGGCGGTCGCGCGATCGGTCGGCCCGGCGCATCTGGGCTATGCGCGCCTGGCGGGACTGGTGCTCTGAAGTCCGGTCGGACTTGTTGGGCTGGCTGGCCATGTGCCCTGGTTCCTTCTGCTGAGGGGGGTGGGTGGACGCGAAAGCCGGACCCGTCAGGTCCGCAGCACTTGGAGGGCATGCAGATCGGGGGCGCGCGCCAGCGGCCGGGGCGGCCCGGCGAGCCCCCGGACGGACGCCGCGGGCGCGGCGGGCGGTCCGCCGCCCGCGAGGACCACGGCGGGCGGGGGCACGGGCAGCACGGCCGGGACGACGTGCGCGAGGGGCGAGCAGCCGGGCAGCTCGTACGGGGACGTGCAGACGGCGTGCGTCCCGTGGTCCGGCGCCGCCGCGGGGGCGGACGCCTCGCCGGGCCGCGCGCACAGGAACAGCGCACCGAGGAGCAGGCCCAGGGCCGCCAGGAGGAGGGCGCGCCGGGGCAGGGGGCGTACGTGACGCCCTGCCCGCGTGTGCTCCCGGCCCCCCATGGGCGCAGATGGTAATGCTCATGTCGGGCCCACGGTCAGTGCGGGGGTGCCGCGGGCTTGGGCGGGTGCGTAATGTGGCGGAAACCACCGCTGGCGATACTGGGCCGGCCCCTCTGTGCCCCCGGCCCTCGGGGCGGTGGTGCACAGGCCGTCTGAACTGCGAGGATGAAGGCATGGACAAGCAGCAGGAATTCGTCCTCCGGACGCTCGAGGAGCGCGACATCCGCTTCGTGCGCCTGTGGTTCACCGATGTACTGGGCTTCCTGAAGTCCGTCGCGGTCGCCCCGGCCGAGCTGGAGCAGGCCTTCGACGAGGGCATCGGTTTCGACGGCTCCGCGATCGAGGGCTTCGCGCGGGTCTACGAGTCCGACATGATCGCCAAGCCGGACCCGAGCACGTTCCAGATACTGCCGTGGCGCGCGGAGGCCCCCGGGACCGCCCGGATGTTCTGCGACATCCTGATGCCGGACGGCTCGCCGTCCTTCGCGGACCCGCGCTACGTCCTCAAGCGCATCCTGGCCAAGACCTCCGACCTGGGCTTCACCTTCTACACCCACCCGGAGATCGAGTTCTTCCTGCTCAAGGACAAGCCGCTGGACGGCTCCCGCCCGGTCCCGGCGGACAACTCCGGCTACTTCGACCACACCCCGCAGAACGTTGGCATGGACTTCCGCCGCCAGGCGATCACGATGCTCGAATCGATGGGCATCTCGGTGGAGTTCAGCCACCACGAGGGCGCCCCGGGCCAGCAGGAGATCGACCTCCGCTACGCGGACGCCCTCTCGACGGCCGACAACATCATGACCTTCCGCCTGGTGATGAAGCAGGTCGCGCTGGAGCAGGGCGTGCAGGCCACGTTCATGCCGAAGCCGTTCTCGGAGTACCCGGGCTCGGGCATGCACACCCACCTCTCCCTCTTCGAGGGCGACCGCAATGCGTTCTACGAGTCGGGCGCCGAGTACCAGCTCTCCAAGGTCGGCCGCTCCTTCATCGCGGGCCTGCTGCGGCACGCGGCCGAGACGGCCGCGGTGACCAACCAGTGGGTCAACTCCTACAAGCGCATCTGGGGCGGCTCCTCCCGCACCGCCGGCTCCGGCGGCGAGGCTCCCTCGTACATCTGCTGGGGCCACAACAACCGCTCGGCCCTGATCCGCGTCCCGATGTACAAGCCGGGCAAGACGGGCTCCTCCCGCGTGGAGGTCCGCTCGATCGACTCGGGAGCCAACCCGTACCTGACGTACGCGGTGCTCCTGGCGGCCGGCCTGAAGGGCATCGAGGAGGGCTACGAACTCCCGGCGGGCGCCGACGACGACGTCTGGGCCCTCTCGGACGCGGAACGCCGGGCGATGGGCATCGAGCCCCTGCCGCAGAACCTCGGCGAGGCCATCTCCCTGATGGAGCGCAGCGAACTGGTGGCGGAGACCCTGGGCGAGCACGTCTTCGACTTCTTCCTGCGCAACAAGAAGCAGGAGTGGGAGGAATACCGCTCGGAGGTCACGGCCTTCGAACTCCGCAAGATGATGCCGGTGCTGTAGGCGCAGTTCAGCCCCCACGGGGCACGCCTCACCCCTCCGGGCCGACGGTCACCGACCGCCGGCCCGGAGTCGTCTGTCCCGGCCCCGGGCCGTCACAGGGTCGGGACACGGAGGGGACGGTTCCCGCAACCAAGATCAGTAGGTTCGTTCCAGCAGCACCGCCACACCTCAGCGTCCCCACACGAAAGAGGGGGCGGCATTGCGACTCTCCCGCACCTTCACAACCGCCCGCGGCCTCCAGGGCCGCCTGGCACGACGACGGAGTCGTTCATGTCGACCTACAGCATCAGTACCGGTATCACCCGTCACCGCCGCAGCCCGCTCGGCGCCGCCGTCGCGGCGGCCGCCGTGGCGGGTGCGCTCCTCGGTCCGGCCGTCGCCTTCGCCGCGCCTGCCGCCGCCGCCACCGCCGACCGGTGCACCGTCACCGTGCAGGACTCCATCGGCGCCGGGATCGGCGTCAGCATGACGATGGGCCCCGAGGGGCCGTCGGTGACCTTCGCGGACGGGCCCGGTACGCCCCTCGACGACCTGGGCACCCTCAACCGCAAGTGCCCCAAGCTCCCTGCCTCGGCGGGCATTCACGCGGAGATCCTCAGCCCCTACGGCCCGACGCCGAAGCTCAGGGCGAAGACCCAGGGCGGCGGCGCCGGTTACGGCGTCCTGTCCTTCCCCAAGCTGCCAGGGGGCTGCGCGCTGGAAGGCTCCGGCGCCACCGCGAAGCCGAACGCCAAGCCGACCCCGCCCGCCGCCGGCACGGGGCAGACCGCCGTCGTGCCCAAGGGGCCCGTCGCCGCCGGCGCCGAGTTCGGGGCGGTGCGCGACGAGCGGAACGCGCTGCTCGCCGGAGGCGCGGCCGCCGCCGCGGGCGCCGGTGTCATCGGCTACGGCCTGCTGCGCCGCCGCTCCGTCGGCCGCGGCTGACCGACCCCGGACCGTCAACGGGCCGCACCCCCGACGGGGGTGCGGCCTTCCACCCCTTCCGCCGGAGCCCCCGCATGCCGCACACCCGTCGCGCCCGCACCACCCGTGCCGTCGCCGCCCTCCTGCTCGCCGCTACCGCCGCCTCCACCGCGGCGGCCTGCGCCGCGCCCGCCGGGCCCGCCGCCCCGGCGTCGGCCCCGGCCCCGGGTACGGCCGCGCCCGGCACCCCCGCCGCGCCCGATCCGAACGTACGGCCCGACAGCCGCCCCGCACCCGCGCCGGAGGAGGCCGCCGCGCCCCTGCCGCGCTCGGAGCCGGTCCGGGTACGCCTCCCCGCGGCCGGGGTCGACACGGGACCGGTCCTCGAACTCGGCCTGAACTCCGACGGATCCGTGGAGGTCCCCTCGGTGCCCCAGGCCGACCGCATCGGCTGGTACGGGAAGGGCGCGAGCCCCGGCGAGCGGGGGCCCGCCGTGCTCATCGGGCACTTCGACACGGTCCGCGGCCCGGCGGTGCTCAAGGACGTGGCCCGGGTGCGCACGGGCGACGTCGTCGAGGTGGAGCGCGCCGACGGCCGGACGGCGGCGTTCCGCGTGCGCGAGGTCCAGCAGGTCGACAAGAAGACGTTCCCGACCCAGAAGGTCTACGGCGACACCACCGGGCCCGAACTCCGGGTCATCACCTGCGGCGGCGCCCTCACCGACGGCCACCGCCCGGACAACATCATCCTCTACGCGGACCTGCTCCCCTGAGCGGTGGCCGCAGCCGGAGCCCCGTCTCAGCGCAGGGCCGGGTGCCAGGTGGGTGGGGGTGGTGGGGTGGGGGTCGGCGGGGTCGTCGTGACGTGGAGGCGGGCGTCCAGGCCCAGGACCGCCGTCGTGGTGGTGCCGGTGGGTTCCCGGACCGCCGCCGGGGCGCCCGCGTAGAGCAGCCGGGACTCCGCCCAGGCCGGCGGGCCGCCCAGGTCCGTTCCGCCGACCGTGCCCGTGCCGACCGCGCCCGTGCCGGCGCGGCCCGCCAGGTGGCGGCCCGCCACGCCCACCCCGCCGTACCCGGCCCGCCCGCCCGCCTCCGCCAGGCCGGACACGCGCGGCGCCGCCGGGCCTGCCGTGACCAGGGCCGTACGCACGACCCCCGAGTCCGGGCGGCGGAAGAAGAGCCGCACGCCCGCGCCCTCCGCCGCCGCCGACAACGGGACCGTCGTCGCGGGCAGGCCCGTCGGCAACGGCCCCGCCAGGGGGGAGTCCGCGGTGCGCTGCGTCCAGGCGGTGACCGACCCCGCGGTGGTGGCGTACACATGGAGCCGCCCGGCGGAGTCGACCGCCGCCACCGGGTCGCCCTGGAGGTCGCGGCCGCCCAGGCGCTGCCACGGCGAGAAGTCGCCGTCCGGCTGCTCGGCGGTGGCGCGCAGGGTGCGGTCCGCGTCGCGGAGGTAGACCGTGAGGCGGCCGTCGGCGTCCACGGCCGCCGCGGGCGCGCTGATCGCCGAGGTGCCGTCCTCGTCGGCGGTCTCGGGGCTGCCGAGCGAGCGCCACGGCCCGAACGGCCCGTCGGGGGCGGACTGGGCGGCGTACACGACCTCGCGCCGGTAACCGGCCGGGCCCGCGCCCAGGTGCGTACGGGTGGCCAGGACCGCGACGCGGCCGCCGGGGAGCCGGACACCGGTGGCTCCGGGGTCGATGCCCGTGCCCGGGAGGAGGTCGGGCCCGGCCCACGCGCCGCCGGGGGACCGGGTCCAGTACGCGGTCCGGCCGTCCAGGGTGGCGAACGCCCAGAGGCGGCCCGGCGTGCCCTCGGTCAGCCAGGAGGTGTGGTCGGCGCGGGTATAGCGCAGTGACTGGGCCCAGTTGCGGCCGGTGGGGTTCCCCGCGACCTTGCGGTCGCCGCACCCCGAGGGGCTGCCGCAGTGGTTCTCGTGGTCCTGCCAGGCGTACGTCTTGAGGAAGCCCGTCTTCGTCGCGGCCGTCTGGGGGTCCAGGGCGTGCGGGAGGGCGCCGTTGTGGTAGCCGAGGTAGTTCTGGACCGTGAACGGCGGGCGGTCGCGCACCCGTTCCGCGTACGCGGCGGCCGCGGCCTGCGCGAAGCGCGCCCCGTACAGGTGGTCCTGGTGGTCGGTGTAGCGGCCGGTGTCCGGGTACCGGCCCGGGGTCGGGTCCTGCATCCGTATCGTCGTCGGCCGGTACCGCTCCAGGATCCCGGCCATTGCCCGCACCACCTGGTCCTTCGTGTACGCGGACGGCTCCCGGACGGGCGTGCCGGAGGCGAGCTGGGACCCCAGCGCCGGTATCCGGCCGTTCCACAGGCCGCGCAGGCTGTCGGGGTTGTCCCCGGTGGTGCTGCGGGCCTCGCGCAGCTGCAGCCACACCAGGTTCACCTGCGGCTTCGCCACCAGGACGTCCACCTCGGCCCGCCCGCCGCCGTCGGTGGGCACGACCGTACGGCGCCACGTGCCGGTGCGGTCGCCGGTGGCCATCTGGGCGTACGCGGCACGGATGCCGTTCTGCCGGGCCTCCGCGTAGTGGGCGCGGTCGGCGGGCTGCTCGGGGTCCTTGAGGTGCCTGCCGTTCGCCGCGTTGCGGCCGTCGGACTCGCCGGAGGTGAGGTACGCGGTGGTCACCGGGGTGCCGGCCAGCAGGGAGCGGCTCAGGTCGGGGTTCATGAAGAACAGGTCGTCGTCGGGGTGGGCGACGATCTGGACGACCGAGCCGCCCGTGGTACTGGCGGGGAGCGCGGCCGGGTCCCGCTCCTGGGCGGCCCCCGCCGGCGTCTGCCGGCCGGACGCCACGGAGAGGACCCCGGTGGCGCCGGCGGTGAGCGCGACGAGCAGCACCCCGAGCCGGACGCGGCGGCGGCGTACGGCGGCCTGCGTCCGGGCCCCGGGCGGGCGTGCGGCCCCGGCCCGGGGTACCGGCCGCCCGGACCCCGCCCGGGGTACGGGTACCGGCCCGGATATCCGCTCGGGCCCGGGTATCGGGCTCGGGTTCGCGCTCGGCATCGGCAACCGCCTCGGGATCGGCCTCGGATTCGGCATCGGTCACGCCTCGGGTTCGGTCCGGGCGGGGAATCCGCCGGCAGTGAGAGAGAGGCCGATATCGGGAACTCGGTTCTCCGGCAGCCCTGTTGACCGCCACTGTTCGAGAACACTGCGAAACGACCGGCCGTCCGGAGTGTGCTTTCGGCGGCCGTCCGCGGAATTCCGGGACAATTCCCGGCGACGCCGCCGCCCGCGCGGCGTCCGCGTCGGTGAGTCGAACGCCTGCTCCGGATAGGCTCCCCCCAGGGACAACCGGCACGACAGGGCACGCCAGGGCAGTGGCGGCGACGACCGCGGGAGGCCACGGGATGACAGTCCCGGGACGCAGGAGCAGCACCTTCATCCGGCTGCTGCGCAGCGGTTTCACCGACCCCTCCACCGCGGCCCGGCTCCTCGACGCCGACGCGCTGGCCTCCGTACGGACCGATCCGGTCCTCCTCGACGCCCTCGGCGCGACCGCCGACCCCGATCTCGCGCTCCTCGGGCTGGTCCGGCTCGCGGAGGCGCAGACCGGGGAGGACCGCCCCGTCCTCCTCGACACCCTCGTCAGCGCCAAGCCGCTCCGCGACCGCCTCCTCGGCGTGCTCGGCGCCTCCGAGGCGCTCGGCGACCACCTCGCCCGCCACCCCCGCGACTGGCGCTCCCTCGTCACCTACGAGGCCGCCGACCTGCACCCCGGGCTCCCCGAGTTCGAGAAGGGGCTGGCCGACGCCCACGACCCCGTCCAGCTGCGCGTCTCCTACCGCCGCTGCCTGCTGTCCATCGCCGCCCGCGACGTCTGCGGCACCACCGACGTCGCCCAGACCGCCGCCGAGCTCGCCGACCTCGCCACCGCCACCCTCCGCGCGGCCCTGCGGATCGCCTCCGCGGCCGCCCCCGAGGACGCGGCCCGGTGCCGGCTCGCCGTCATCGCGATGGGCAAGTGCGGCGGCAACGAGCTCAACTACGTCTCCGACGTCGACGTGATCTTCGTCGGGGACAGCGCCGACGGCGGCGACGAGGGCAAAGCCGTCCAGGCCGCCACCCGCCTGGCCTCCCACCTCATGCGGATCTGCTCCGAGACCACCGTCGAGGGCACCATCTGGCCCGTCGACGCCAACCTCCGCCCCGAGGGCAGAAACGGTCCGCTCGTCCGGACGCTCGCCTCCCACCTCGCCTACTACCAGCGCTGGGCCAAGACCTGGGAGTTCCAGGCCCTCCTCAAGGCCCGCGCCGTCGCGGGCGACGAGGCGCTCGGCGCCGAGTACATCGAGGCCATAAGCCCCCTCGTCTGGCAGGCCGCCGAGCGCGAGAACTTCGTCCCCGACGTCCAGAAGATGCGCCGCCGCGTCGTCGACAACATCCCCGCCGCCCAGGTCGACCGCGAGCTCAAGCTCGGCCCGGGCGGGCTGCGCGACGTCGAGTTCGCCGTCCAGCTGCTCCAGCTCGTGCACGGCCGCAGCGACGCCACCCTGCACTCCGGCTCCACCCTCGACGCCCTGCACGCCCTCGCCGCCGGCGGCTACGTCGGCCGCGCCGACGCCGCCCAGCTCAACGACGCGTACCGCTTCCTGCGCGCCATGGAGCACCGCATCCAGCTCTACCGGCTGCGCCGCACGCACCTCGTCCCCGAGGACGAGGCCGACCTGCGCCGCCTCGGCCGCTCCATGGGCCTGCGCACGGAACCCGTCGCCGAGCTCAACAAGGCCTGGCGCCGGCACGCCTCCGTGGTCCGCCGCCTGCACGAGAAGCTGTTCTACCGGCCGCTCCTCGACGCCGTCGCCCAGCTCACCCCCGGCGAGACCCGGCTCTCCCCGCGCGCCGCCGGCCAGCGCCTCGAAGCCCTCGGGTACGCCGACCCCGTCGCGGCCCTGCGCCACCTGGAGGCCCTCGCCTCCGGCGTCACCCGCAAGGCCGCCATCCAGCGCACCCTGCTGCCCGTGATGCTCGGCTGGTTCGCCGACTCGGCCGATCCGGACGCGGGCCTGCTGAACTTCCGCAAGGTCTCCGACGCCCTCGGCAAGACCCCCTGGTACCTGCGGCTGCTGCGCGACGAGGGCGCCGCCGCCGAGAACCTCGCCCGCGTGCTGTCCGCCGGCCGGCTCGCCCCCGACCTGCTGCTGCGCGCCCCCGAGGCCGTCGCCCTGCTCGGCGACCCCGAGGGCCTCCAGCCCCGTACGCACGAGGCCCTGGAGCAGGAGGTGCTCGCCGCCGTCGGCCGGGCCGGGACCCCCGAGGGCGGGGTGGCCGCCGCCCGCGGGGTCCGCCGCCGCGAGCTGTTCCGCACCACGGCCGCCGACATCATCGGCTCGTACGGTACGGAGGACAACCCGGCCGAAGAGGACCACGGAGCCCTCGTCGACCGGGTCGGGGCCGCCGTCTCCGACCTGACGGCCGCGACCATCGCGGGCGCCCTGCGCGCCGCCGTCCAGGACCACTGGGGCGACACCCTCCCCACCCGCTTCGCCGTCATCGGCGTCGGCCGCTTCGGCGGCCACGAGCTCGGCTACGGCTCCGACGCCGACGTCCTGTTCGTGCACGAGCCCCGCGAGGGCGTCGACGAGCAGGAGGCCGCGAAGGCCGCCCAGACCGTCATCTCCGAGATGCGCAGGCTGCTCCAGCTGCCCACCGCCGACCCGCCGCTGCTCATCGACGCCGACCTGCGCCCCGAGGGCCGCTCCGGGCCGCTGGTCCGCACGATCGCCTCGTACGCCGCCTACTACCGCCGCTGGGCGCTGACCTGGGAGAGCCAGGCCCTGCTGCGCGCCCAGCCCGTGGCCGGCGACGAGGAGCTGGGCCGCCGCTTCATCGAGCTGATCGACCCGCTGCGCTACCCGGTGGAGGGCCTCGGGGAGGACGCCGTACGGGAGATCCGCCGGCTCAAGGCCCGCATGGAGTCGGAGCGCATGCCGCGCGGCGCCGACTCGACCCTGCACACCAAGCTCGGCCGCGGCGGCCTCAGCGACGTCGAGTGGACCGTCCAGCTGATCCAGATGCGGCACGCCTGGGCCGAACCGGGCCTGCGCACCACCCGCACCCGGGACGCCCTGGCCGCCGCCCACGCGGCCGGGCTGATCCCCACCGAGGAGGCGCAGATCCTCGACGAGGCCTGGGTGCTGGCCACCCGCGTCCGCAACGCCGTGATGCTGGTGCGCGGCCGCGCGGGGGACACCTTCCCCACCGAGGCCCGCGAACTGGGCGCGGTGGGCCGCTACCTGGGTTACGCCGAGGGCACGGCCGGCGAGATGCTGGACGACTACCGGCGCATCACCCGCCGTGCGCGGGCGGTCGTGGACGAGCTGTTCTACAGCGGCTGACGGGCGCCCCCGGGCGCCCGCGGGGGTCAGCCCGATGGCGGTGTGGACGGGGGCGCGCTCGGCGCCGACTCCCGGCCGGAGCCCCGGGCGAGGTTCGTTCACCCGACCGAGTGAGTGGGGCGGGGGTTTGGTTGGGAGAGGTCGTTTCCCGAGGTCGCTGAAAGGGTTTGACGTCGCGCCCGACCTCCGCTCAGGCCACCGGAACGCGGAAAGCCAGATCCGGTGAACAGGACCCCGGAGCAGGGGATTTCGGCCCGGTGTGACTTTCCGGTTCACCTGCTCCGGCGGCTTTGCGCGTGCGTAGTCTGAACGGAAACGAGGCCGTCCCCGGAGGTGTGGAAGTGGACCGTGCAGGCGTTTCCGATGAGTCCGGCGAGTCGAACGAGTCGAGCTGGGCCCTCGACCCGGAGGACGAGGCGGGAGCGGTGGTCGCCACCGTCGGACGCCAGCTGAAGATGTGGCGGGAGGCGGCCGGGCTCGACCGCACGCAGTTCGGAACGCGGATGGGATACGGATCCGACCTGATCTACAAGATCGAACGCGGAGCCCGCATTCCGCGCCCCGAGTTCCTGGACAAGGCGGACGACATCCTCGGAGCGGCCGGGAAGATCGCCGCCATGAAGGCCGACGTGGAACGGGCCCGCTATCCCAAGAAGGTCCGGGACCTGGCCAAGCTGGAATCCGACGCGGTCGAGCTGGGCGCGTACGGCAACCACAACCTGCACGGCCTGCTCCAGACCGAGGAATACGCGCGGGCGCTCTACGAGATCCGGCGACCGGCCTTTCCCCCGGACGTGGTGGAGCGGTACGTGGCGGCCCGGATGGCCCGCCAGGAGATGTTCCACCGGCAGCCGTCACCGGCCCTGACGTTCGTGCTGGAGCAGGCCATGCTGGAGCGGCCCATCGGTGGACGGGATCTGCTGCGACGGCAGTTGGGGCATCTGCTGGACCTGGGAAGGCTGCGTAACGTCGAGATCCAGGTGATGCCGACGGACTGTGAGGATCACGCCGGAATGGGTGGTCAGATTCAAGTGCTCAAGCTCAAGGGCGGTTCGACCATCGGGTACGTCGAGGCACAGCTGCTGAGCCGCCTGATCACGGACGCCAAGGACATCCAGATCCTCGAACTCCGGTATGGGATCATCCGTTCACAGGCCCTCAGCCCGCGGGAATCGAGGGCCGTCATCGAGAAACTGCTGGGGGAGACATGAGCATCAGGCCCTCGAACGGCGGCCGTTCCGCCCCGACCTGGGTGAAGAGCAGCTACAGCGCCAGCAACAGCAACGACTGCGTCGAAGTCGCCTGGGTGAAGAGCAGCTACAGCGCGAGCGACAGCAACGACTGCGTCGAGGTCGCGCTGCTGCCCGAGGCCGTCCTCGTACGGGACTCCAAGGACGTCGACGGCGGCCACCTGGCCGTGGCGCCCGCCGTATGGACCGGCTTCCTGGGGTACGCGGCCGCGTCGCGCGCGTAACGGGCGGCGGGAACGCCCCGCCGCCCGCCGCCCGCTGTCCGCGAGGGTCAGATGCGGTGGACCGTGTGGAGCTTCTTCGCGTACGTCCCCGTGCCGTCGAGCAGGGACGCGCCGCCGAGGTCGGACATGGTGGGGCCGTGGCCGGTCTTGCGGCTGGAGAGGAAGCGGCGCTTTCCGGCGGTGTCCACGCCGAGGTAGATCCCCACGTGGTCGACGGTGACGGTCGTCGTGTCGTCGCCCGAGTCGGCGTTGAACAGGAGCAGGTCGCCGGGCTGGAGCTGCTGCGCGGCGGGCGGGTTCGTGCCGTCCGTCCGGTCGATCCGTACGCCGGGGGCGTGGTCGGCCATGTGGCGGGACGTGCGCGGGAGCCGGGTGCCGGTGGTGTCCTCGCCCGCGGCGAGGGGGATGCCCATGTGGTAGCCGTAGACCATGCGCGTGTAGCCCGAGCAGTCCAGGTTGCCGACCTGCTTCGAGGACGGGCCCGTGTAGGTGCCGTCGGGGAAGGTCCAGCCCAGGTTCATGTACTCGTGGAAGTCCGCCCCCTCGTACCGGTGGCCCTGCGGGTCCAGGTGGCCGTACCCGGCCTCGCCCATGACCTGCTTGCCCGTCGCCGGGGCGGCGGCGGTCGTCACGGCGGGCGCTCCCGCGAGGAAAGCGGCCGCGTGGGCCAGGACGTCCGGGCTCGGGGAACCGGCCCAGCCACGGACGGTCTGCTCCAGGGCCGCGGTCCAGGTCCCGTCGAAGGGGGCGGGCAGGACGCGCACCCAGGTGCGGTGGGTGACCGTCGGCGGCCGCTGCCAGGTCGCGGCGTCCACCTGGAAGCGGCTCACCACCAGCGTGACGGGCAGGTTCGTGCAGCCCTGGTTGGCCAGTGCCCGCAGCCCCACCCGCCCCGTGGCGAAGGTGCCGTCCGTGACGTCCACCGCCCAGCCCGGGGGCTCGGGGGAGATGTCCGTACGCCAGGCCTTGACCTGGATGCGCGACCCTTCGCGGCGTACGCGGACCGTCCAGTCCGTGCCGGCCGGGACGCCGGTGGCGAGGGTGGTGGCCGGCGTCAACTGGGTGACGGTGTCCGCGACTTCCTTCTCCACGCGCAGTTCGACCGCGCCCGAGGTCAGGAAGGACAGCCGGGCCCGGTAGTTGTTGTGCGCGTCCTGGTGGCCGAAGGACAGGGCGTACGAACAGGCCTGCCCGGTGGGCACCTTGTCGAACTTCGCGACCGCGCGCACGTCGACGTCGGTGATCTCGTCGTCCCGGAGGGTGGCGTGACGGCTCGCGAAGTCGGTGGTGAGCGCGATGACGGCGCTGCCCGGCACCACCGAGTAGTCGGTGTCGGCCGGGCCCAGGGTGGACCAGCTGCCACCGGCGGGGGAGGTGCCCCAGTACGCGCGGTCCGCGACCGGGAGCGCCGCGTCGGGGAGGGTGCGCTGGAAGTCGTCGACGAAGGGCTGCTTGTTCTCGGTGAAGGTGCGCTCGGGGCCGGTGAGGACGACGGTGCGCGCGCCCTTCGTGAGGACGGCCATGCGCTGGGATCCGGAGGTGACCTCCAGGCGCTCCGGGGTGCCGGGCAGCACGTGCGTGGTGAAGGAACCGAGGGCGGTCCGGGTGAAGTACGCGGGGTCCAGCGGGCCGAGCGTGACGGAGGACCGGGGCGAGGTGAGGGACGCGGGCGCGGCTGCCGGCAGCGGCGTCGGCGCGGCCGGGAGGGACGGTCTCCGTGCCGGGGCCGCGGATCCGGGCGACGCCGCGGCGCTCAGGGTGCCGAGTGGGACGGAGGCCGCGGCGGTGGCCAGGGCGGCGAGGACGGTGCGTCGTGAGGCGGATGTCATGCCGCCATGATCGACTCCGGCCGTCCGGCGCGGCCAGCCGGTTTCCACCGGCGGGCCGTCGGGCCGGCTTCGGCCCGAACGGCGGGCGCTGTGGCGGCCCTTGACCGTCCCGCCCGCGGAGCGGATCAGTCGGCCGAGGAACACCGCGCCGCGCCGCGCCGCTCCGCGAGACCCGGGGACGCCGCGGCGAGGTGGTTCTCGGGTCAGCCCTGGCTCGTCCAGCGTTGTGAGGCCTGGCCACCGCAGTTCGCCGTGACCAGGCCGCTGCTCATGCCCAGGTCGAGGCAGCCGCCGCCGAGGCCGCTCACCAGGGCGCCGCCCGCGCCCGAACGCCACAGCCGGCCGATGTCCTGGGCGCAGTCGCCGACGAACACGGCCTGGTTCAGCCCGTTCGAGTACAGGCACTGCCCGGTCTGGGCGTTCACCAGCTTGAAGGAGCCGCCCGAGGTGCCCTTCACGGTCCAGCGCGCGGTGGAGTCCGAGCAGCTGCCGTGGTCCGAGGAGCCGAAGACCTGGGTGATGCAGCGGCCGTTGTTGCCGTTGCGGTAGCTGTGGGTGCCGGACGCGGGGGGCGGGGCGGTGGTTGGCTTCGCGCCGCCGCCGCTGGGCTTGGGTGCCGGGGCGCTGGCGGGCGGGGGGTTGCCGCCGTCCGGCGGGGTACCGGGGTTGCCGGAGTTCCCCCCGGCCCCGTTGCCGCCTCCGGCGTTCCCCGCGCCGGTGCCCGTACCGCCGGCGGCGCCACCGGCGGCCGGGGGCTGGGCGCCGCCCGCCCCCTGGCCGGGGTCCGGTACGAGTGCTCCGGGCCGGTCCCCGGCCGGGGACTGACCCGGGGGAACCGTGCCCGAGGGGCCCGCGCCGGTGGTGGCAGCGGCCGGGTCGGCGGGGGCCGGGACCGAGGCGGCCGGGGTGCCCTGCGGCCCGGCCCGCAGGTCGGTGGTGTGCGGGAGGTACTGGAGGGCGAGCGTCGTGCCGCCCGCGACCACGACGACCGGTACGACGGCCAGGAACACGCGGGTACGGCGGCGGCGCCGGCGCTCCGGCCGCTCCCCGGCGGCCACGGGCCCGGCCGCCGCCCCGGGAACGGGCGCGGGCCCCGGGACGGCGGCTGCTGCCGCCTCCGGCGCCCCCGCGGCCAGCGGGAGCGTCGGTACGTCGACCTCCTGCACCTCCGCGGCGAACGCGGCCCGCTCCGACAGCCGCCCGGTGATCGCGGCCGGCCACAGCGGGGTGGCGAACGGGCCCAGCCGTGAGGCCCGTTCCAGCAGATCCGCGGCGGTGGGGCGGCCGTCGGGGTCCTTGTCGAGGCAGGTCGCGACGAGGCCGGCCAGCTCCGGGTCCAGCTCGCGCAGCGGCTCCAGGTCGGGTTCCTCGTGGACGATCCGGTACAGCACGCCGTGCCCCGACTCGTCGCCGAACGGCGGCCGGCCGCAGGCCGCGTACGCGAGGACCGAACCCAGCGCGAACACGTCGGTGGCGCCGCTCAGCCCCCGCTTGCCCGAGGCCTGCTCCGGGGCCATGTACGCGGGCGTGCCCACGACCATGCCGGTCCGGGTCAGTTTGCTCTGCTCGGCGACCCGGGCGACGCCGAAGTCGATCAGGGTGAGCCCGTCGAGGGTCAGCATGACGTTGGACGGCTTCAGGTCCCGGTGCACCATGTCCAGCGCGTGCACCGCCGCCAGGCTCGCCGCGGCCTCCCGCAGCAGCAGCCACAGGGAGTGGGCGGGCAGCGGGCCGCGGTGCAGCTCGACGGCCTCGGTCAGGGTGAGCCCGGGGACGTACGCGGTGGCGAACCACGGCGGCCGGGCCGTGCGGTCGCCGGCGAGCAGCGGCGCCGTCGTCCCCTCGGGCAGGCGGGCCAGATTGTCCAGCTCGTGCCCGAAGCGGCGCACGAAGTCCTCGTCCTCGCCGACGACCGAGGCCAGCAGCTGCTTGACGGCGACGTACCGGCCGTCCTGGACGCCGAGGTACACCCGCCCCATGCCGCCGGCCCCGAGCCGGCCCGCCAGGGGGATCGGCCCGATCCGGCGGGGATCCCCCGCCTCCAGCGGCCGGGCCCCGCTCCCCGTCAGCTCCAACACGTCAGCCCCGTCAGCATCGGAAACAGTCTCCAGGAACCTACCCGATGGCTCCGGCGGCAACGAGGCCCGTCCACAACGGACTTGGGCGCGGACACGTGGCGCGCACCGTGTGGGGCGGGGGCCGGTGCACCGCCCGTCCGGGGGGGGCTAGGCTCCGGCCATGACTGCTGAGTGGTACGTCCTCATCGAGGAGGACACCCGTGAGACGCGAGCCGCCGACGGCGTCAAGATGCACCTGCACCGGTGGCAGCTGGTGGCCAGGCATCCCGTCGGCGCTTCGCAGGAGCAGGCCCTCGCCGTGGCCGAGGACGCCGCCCTGCACTACCTGCCGGCCCTCCTGGCCCGCCGTGCCCGCCCGGGCGACACCCCGGCGCGCAGCGTCTACGTCACCCCCGACGGGGCGCGGCTGGTCTGGCTGCGGCAGCGCGACCGCGAGTGCCACATCCGTGTGACCGCTGCCCGCCTCGTGCACACCCAGGAGGAGACGCAGGCCCCGCCGAAGACCCTCAAGGAGAAGGTCCGCCACGCCCTGGACGGCCCGGAGCCCTCGGGTCCCGCCTGGGCCCCCAGGACCTAGGCGGCCCCTTCCCGGCCGGCAGCCGAACCGGCCTCGCCGTCGCCGTCGCTGTCGCCGTCGCCCAGCAGGGTGCGCGCGTACGTGAGGAAGCCGGTCAGGGCCAGGTCGAAGGCGGCGTCCGCGCGCCCGGGGCCGCCCGCGGCCAGGGCTTCGGCCAGCAGCGGGGTCCGGGCGGTCGGCTCCCACATGGTCTCGGGGGCGGCGAGGTCGAGCGCCGAGCCCAGGACCAGGTTCTCCAGGCCCGTGAGCAGCGGCATGACCCGTTCCACGGGGAATCCGGCCGCCAGCAGCAGCTCCACCGCGCGCTCGTAGTGCGCGAGCACCCGGGGGGCCCGTACGGGTGTGGTCATCAGCAGCGGGATCGCCCGGGGGTAGGCGGCGAACGCGGACCGGTAGGAACGCGCCCACTCCTCCAGCGCGCGGTCCCAGGGGCCCCCGGCGAGGGCCTCGCCGGCGATCCCCTCGCTGACCAGCTCGCGCACCAGCTCCACGACGCCCGCCCGGCCGTCCACGTGGTGATACAGCGAAGCGGTCTGTACGCCGAGCGCCCGGGCGATCTGCGGGACGCTGAACTCCCCGTGCTCCGCGACCAGTTGCAGGGCGGTCGCGGCGATCCGCTCCCGGTCGAGGAGGGGGGTGCGCGGCCGTGCCATCGATTTCTCCCACCGTCAGGTCTTCCCGTACGCCGAAACCGGAGGCTACATTGCCGCAAACCGAAAGCCTTTAGGTTTTCGCCCCCCTGTCGCCTGCCGTTCGCAGAAGGGTGCATTCCGCATGCCTGAAACGCCAGAGCCATCCGCACCCGCCGCGCCATCCGCACCCGCCGCGCTCCCCGCACCCGCACCCGCAGCCGGGACCGGGACCGGGGCCGGAGCCCTCCGGAAGGGCGCCCTCGGCACCGCCGACATCTCCTTCTTCGTCGTCTCCGCCGCCGCCCCGCTCACCGTCATGGCCGGCGTCGCCCCCGTCGCGATCCTCCTCGGCGGCGTCGGCGCCCCCGCCGGTTACCTCCTGGCCGGCCTCACCCTCGCCGTCTTCGCCGTCGGCTTCACCACCATGAGCCGTCACGTCCGCAGCGGCGGCGCCTTCTACGCCTTCATCACCCGCGGCCTCGGCAAGCGCGTCGGCATCGGCGCCGCCCTGCTCGCCCTCGTCGGCTACAACGGCATGGAGATCGGCGTCTACGGCCTCCTCGGCACCACCACCGCCGACACCGCCCACGCCCTGTGGGGCCTCGACGTCCCGTGGCTGCCGGTCTCCCTCGCCGGCCTCCTGCTCGTCTGGTACGGCGGCCACCGCTCCATCGACTTCGGCGCCAAGCTGCTCGGACTGCTGCTCGTCGCCGAGACCGGGATACTCGTCCTCCTCGCCGCCGGAGTGCTCGCCGAGGGCGGCGCCCACGGCCTGTCCGCCGGCTCCTTCGCCCCCGGCGCCGTCCTCGTGCCCGGCACCGCCGCCGTCCTGGCCTTCGCGTTCGCCGCCTTCACCGGCTTCGAGTCGACCGTCATCTACCGCCGCGAGGCCCGCGACCCCGACCGCACGGTCCCGCGCGCCACCTACATCGCCGTGGCCTTCCTCGGCCTCTTCTACGCCTTCATCGTGTGGACCGTCATCCAGGCCTTCGGCGCGGAGGAGGTGGTCGCCGCCGCCGCGGAGGACCCCGGCGGCCTTTTCTTCGCCGCCATCACCACCTACGTCGGCCCCTGGGCGGCGGACCTGATGCACGTCTTCATCGTCACCAGCGTCATCGCCTCCCTCCTCGCCTTCCACAACGCCATCAACCGCTACGCGCTCGCCCTCTCCGAGGAGGGCGTCCTGCCCGCCGCCCTCGGCCGCGTGCACCCCCGCCACGGCTCCCCGTACCTCGCGGGCCTCGTCCAGACCGTCCTCGGCGCGGTCGTCGTCCTCGCCTTCGCCCTCGCCGGGGCCGACCCGTACCAGCAACTGCTGCTCTGGGTGAACACCCCGGGCATGATCGCCCTCATGGCACTGATGCTGCTCGCCGCCATCGCCGTACCCGTCTACTTCCGGCGGACCCCCCACGACGAGGGCCCCTGGCGGACGGTCGTCGCGCCCGTCACGGCCGCCGTCCTGCTGGCCGCGGCGATCTTCCTCGTCGTCTCCAAGGTCGGCCTGTTCACCGCCGCCTCCACCACCGTCAACACCGTCCTCGTCACCCTGGTCCCGGCCGTCTTCCTCGCCGGCCTCGCCCTCGCCCGGCGGCTGGAGTCCCGCCGCCCCGAGGTGTACGACCGCTTCGCCGCGGAACCCGAAACGGAACCCGAAGCGGAAGCGGGAGCGGGAGCTGAAACCGAACCCGCCGCCGCCCCCGCACCCGCCCCCGCCCCCGTCCAAGGAGAAACGCCGTGCCCGCTGCCGACACCGTCCTCACCGGAGCCCGTGTCCGCACCCTCGACCCCGACCGCCCCGAAGCCCGCGCGGTAGCCGTCCGCGACGGCGTGATCGCGGCCGTCGGCGACGAGGCCGACGTACGCGACTGGCTCGGCCCCGGCACCGAGGTGCTCGACCTCCACGGCGCCACCCTCACCCCCGGCCTCACCGACGCCCACAGCCACCCCGTCTGGGGCATCGAGATGGCCGGCGGCACCGACCTCTCCGCCGTCCGCGACCCCGACCAGCTGCGGGCCGCCCTGCGCGCCGCCGACCGGGGCCCCGGCGGCTGGGTCACCGGTCACGGACTCGACCACAACGCCTTCGGCGGACGCCCCGTCGACCGGGCGCTGATCGAGGACGCCCTCGCCGGAGCACCCGCCTTCCTGCGCCTCTACGACGGCCACTCCGCCCTCGTCTCCGGCGCCGCCCTGGCGGCCGCCGGCATCACCGGCCCCCGCACCTTCGCCCAGCGCTCCGAGATCGTCTGCGACGCCGACGGCCGCCCCACCGGCCACCTCGTCGAGCACGCCGCGGTGGACCTCGTCGGCAACCTCGTCCCCAAGCCCTCGTACGGCGAGCGCCGCACCCGCCTCGTCGAGCTGCTCGGCTCCATGGCCGCCACCGGCCTCACCGGCGCGCACGTCATGGACCTCGGCGACGGCGACGTACCGGCCCTCCTCGCCACCGTCGAGTACGAGGGCGACCTGCCGCTGCGCCTCAACCTCGCCCCCTGGTGCATGCCCGGCGCGGACGAGGACGGCCTGGCGGAACTGATCGCCCTCCAGGGCACCGGCGGCCGCCACTGGCGGATCGGCGGCGTGAAGTTCTTCATGGACGGCACCGTCGAGGGCGGCACCGCCTGGCTGGAGCACGCCGACTGCCACGGCCAGGGCACCGAAGCCTTCTGGCCCGACCCCGACGCCTACGCCCGCGCCGTACGGGTCCTGGACGCGGCCGGCGTCCGCACCGCGACCCACGCCATCGGCGACGCCGCCGTCCGGCACGTCCTGGACACCGTGGCCGGCCTGGGCGCACCGGCCCGGATGCGGCACCGGATCGAGCACATCGAGACGGTCCCCGACGACCAGCTGGCACGGTTCGCGGAACTCGGCGTGATCGCCTCCATGCAGCCGCCGCACACCGCCTACACCCGGGCCGACCACACCGACGAGTGGTCGAAGCGGCTGGGGAAGGAACGGGCCTCGCACGCCTGGCGCTGCCGCGACCTGCGGGACGCCGGCGCGGTCCTCGCGCTCGGCTCGGACTGGCCCATCGCCCACTACGACGCCCGGCAGATCCTGGCGACCGCCCGCAGCCCCCTCGGCGCGGCCTCCGCGGGCCCCGCCCTGACCGGGCTCATGGCGCTGGAGGGACTGACCTCGCACGCCGCGCTCGCGGCGGGGGAGCAGCAGGTGGCGGGCCGGATCGCGCCCGGCTACCGGGCCGACCTGACGGCCTTCGCCCTCGACCCGGTCACCGCCGGGGCGGACGAACTGGCCGAGGCCCCGGTACGCCTCACGATGTCCGGAGGCCGCACCACCCACCGCGACCAGGGGTCCTCCGGCTCGTGACCGGGGGGGCAGGCCTCTCCGCCAGGCCTGTCCGCGCCGGGCCAGGCCGGCCCGGCGCCGGCGGCCACCGTCGGCCCCGGCCCTCCCGCACCGGGCGGCCGGCCGCGGCGAGTCCGGGGCGCCGGTGTCCTCTCCACCGGAGTCCGACTGCCGTTCGCCTGGTGTACCCGCTGCCGTCACACCCGGCTCCCTCTCCGGTACTCCGGACCCGCTGTTCTTGGGGAAGGTCAAGCACCCTCGAACAAAGCAGAGGTCCCTCTCGCCATGGCAGAACTCAACCGCCGCCGTTTTCTCCAGCTCACCGGCGGAGCCGCCGCCCTGAGCATGCTGGGCGAGAGCATCGCGCGCGCCGCCGCCATCCCCGCGCAGGGGACGACCGGAACCATCGCCGATGTCGAGCACATCGTGGTCCTGATGCAGGAGAATCGTTCCTTCGATCACTACTACGGCGCGCTGCGCGGCGTCCGCGGCTTCGGCGACCCGCGCCCCGTGACCCTGCCCAGCGGCAAGTCGGTCTGGCACCAGGCGGACAACGCAGGCAAGGAGACGCTGCCCTTCCGCCCGCCGTCCGACGACCTCGGCATGGAGTTCCTCCAGGGCCTCAACCACGACTGGGCCGGAGGCCAGAGCGCCTTCAACAAGGGCAAGTACGACAATTGGGTGCCCGCCAAGTCGCCGGCCACCATGGCCCACCTGACGCGCGAGGACATCCCCTTCCACTACGCCCTCGCCGACGCGTTCACCGTCTGCGACGCCTACCACTGCTCGTTCATCGGCTCGACCGATCCCAACCGGTACTACCTCTGGTCGGGCCACACCGGCAACGACGGCAAGGGCGGCGGCCCGGTCCTCAACAACGCCGAGGCCGGCTACGGCTGGACCACCTACCCCGAGCGCCTGGAGGCGGCCGGGATCTCCTGGAAGGTCTACCAGGACATCGGCGACGGCCTGAACGCGGCCGGATCCTGGGGCTGGATCGACGACGCCTACCGCGGCAACTACGGAGACAACTCGCTCCTCTACTTCAACAACTACCGCAGTGCCCAGCCCGGCGACCCGCTCCACGACAAGGCCCGCACCGGAACCGACGCCAAGGCCGGCGAGGGCTACTTCGACCGGCTGCGCGCGGACGTCGCCGCCGGCACCCTGCCCCAGGTCTCCTGGATCGCCGCCCCCGAGGCCTTCAGCGAGCACTCGAACTGGCCCTCGAACTACGGCGCGTGGTACATCGCGCAGGTGCTGGACGCGCTGACCTCCAACCCGGACGTCTGGGCCCGCACCGCGCTGTTCATCACCTACGACGAGAACGACGGCTTCTTCGACCACGTGGTCCCGCCGTACGCCCCGGCCGACGCCGGCCAGGGCCTGTCGACCGTGCCGACCGCGCTCGACGTCTTCCCCGGCAAGGCCGGCTACGTCGCCGGACCCTACGGGCTGGGCCCGCGCGTTCCCATGCTCGTCGTCTCGCCGTGGAGCACCGGCGGCTACTCCTGCTCCGAGACCTTCGACCACACCTCCGTCGTCCGCTTCATGGAGCAGCGCTTCGGTGTGCACGAGCCCAACATCTCGCCCTGGCGCCGCGCCGTCTGCGGTGACCTGACCTCGGCCTTCGACTTCGCGCGCAAGGACACCGCCACCGTGTCACTGCCCGACACCGGCGCCTGGCAGCCGCAGGACCGGGAGCGCCACCCCGACTTCCGGGCCACCCCGCCGGCCGTGGCGAGCATGCCGCGCCAGGAGAAGGGCGTGTGCCGTACCCGCCCGCTGGGCTACGCCCCGTACGTGGACGGCGCGGCACTCACCGCCGCGGGAACGTTCCGGCTGACCTTCAGCGGCGGACCGGACCTGGGCGCGCAGTTCTACGTCACCTCGGGCAACCGTACGGATGCCCCCTGGACCTACACCACCGAGGCCGGCAAGTCGATCTCGGACACCTGGAACACGCGCTACTCGGCCGGTGTCACCGACCTGACCGTCCACGGCCCCAACGGCTTCCTGCGCGGCTTCCGCAACCCCGGCACCACCCCCGGCCCCGAGGTGACCGCACGCCACAACGCCACGACCGGCAACCTCGACCTCACCCTCGGTAACGCCGGGGTGTCGGCGGTGACGCTCACGATCACCAACGCCTACGGCGGCGGGCCCAAGCGCCTCACCGTCGCCAAGGGCGCCACCGTCACCCACAGCGTCTCCCTGAAGAACACGAAGCGCTGGTACGACGTGACGGTCACCGCATCCGAGGTCGCGGACTTCGGCCGCCGCTTCGCCGGCAAGGTCGAAACCGGCGCGGCCGGCCAGTCCGACCCGGCGATCCTCACGGAGCGGTCCTCCTGACACGCGCGCCCGCCCCCCGGATTCCTCCCGGGGGCGGGCGCACGCGTGGTCCGGAGGCCCTGCTCAGGCGCGGGCGCGGAAGCGGTTCAGCAGCGCCGCCGCCGCCGGGTGCCGGTCGGTGTGCTCGGGGTGGCGGGGCAGCCGGTGCGGCATCGCGCCGTACCAGGACCGCGAGACGGCGTAGCCGAAGGCGAGGCAGATCATGCCGCCCACGGCGTCGAGCCAGAAGTGGTTGGCGGTGGCCACGATCACCACGAGCGTCGCCGTCGGGTAGAGCAGGCCCAGGATCCGGGCCCAGGGGGCGGAGGCGACCGCGAAGATCGTCAGCCCGCACCAGAGCGACCACCCTATGTGCATGGACGGCATCGCTGCGTACTGGTTCGACATGTGCTTGAGGTTCCCCGAGGCCATCGAGCCCCAGGTGTGGTGGACCAGCACGGTGTCGATGAAGTCCTGCCCGTTCATCAGGCGGGGCGGCGCGAGCGGGTAGAAGAAGTAGCCGACCAGGGCCACGCCCGTGGTGGCGAAGAGGACCAGGCGGGTGGCCGCGTACCGCCCGGGGTGGAAGCGGTAGATCCACACCAGCACGCCGATGGTCACCACGAAGTGCAGCGTCGCGTAGTAGTAGTTCATGCCCACGATCAGCCACGTCACCGAGTTCACGGCATGGTTGACGGTCTGCTCCACGGCGATGCCGAGGTCCCGCTCGACGTCCCAGATCCAGTCGGCGTTGGCGAGGGCCACGGCCTTCTGCTCGGGCACGGCGTTGCGGATCAGCGAGTACGTCCAGTAGCTGATCGCGATGAGCAGGATCTCGAACCAGATCCTGGGGCGGCGCGGGCTGCGCAGCCGCTCCAGCAGGGTGCGCTCGGGGACCGGACGGGCCTCGCTCCCGGCAGCGCTGGGCGCCGGGACATCCGTCCGGGTTTCCAGTGTCGTCACGCTCGCTTCACCCATGGGCCAAGAGTCTGCCAGATGCGCTCTCGCCTCCGATCATCCCTCGGGACGGTCTTCGGTGCGGCCGGTCCGCCCTGGGGACTACGACGCCCCTACGGCCTGCGGTGCTGCCCCGGACCGGAGGCCGTGGAACCGCGCACCACCAGTTCCGGGAGGAAGACGAATTCGCTGTGCGGGGCCGGCGTACCGCCGATCTCCTCCAGCAGCGTCCGCACCGCCGCCTGCCCCATCGCCAGCACGGGCTGCCGGATCGTGGTCAGCGGCGGATCGGTGAACGCTATGAGGGGGGAGTCGTCGAAACCGACCACCGAGACGTCCTGCGGCACCCGCAGCCCCTGCTGCCGGGCCGCCCGGATCGCGCCGAGCGCCATCATGTCGCTCGCGCACACCACCGCCGTGCAGCCGCGGGAGATCAGCGCGGCCGCGGCGGCCTGACCGCCCTCCAGCGTGTAGAGGGAGTGCTGGACCAGCTCCTCGACCTCTGCCTCGTCGAGCCCGAGGCGCTCCTTCATCCCGAGCCGGAAGCCCTCGATCTTGCGGAGCACCGGCACGAACCGCTTCGGCCCCACCGCCAGCCCGATCCGGGTGTGCCCGAGCGCGGCCAGGTGCGTCACCGCCAGCTGCATCGCGGCCCGGTCGTCGGGCGAGACGAAGGGGGCCCGCACCTTGTCGGAGAACCCGTTGATGAGGACGTACGGAACGCCCTGCCCGCGGAGTTGGTCGTAGCGGCCCATGTCGGCCGTGGTGTCGGCGTGCAGTCCCGACACGAAGATGATCCCGGAGACCCCCCGGTCGACCAGCATCTCGGTCAGCTCGTCCTCGGTGGACCCGCCGGGCGTCTGCGTGGCCAGCACCGGCGTGTACCCCTGCCGCGTCAGCGCCTGCCCGATGACCTGGGCGAGCGCCGGAAAGATGGGGTTGTCCAGCTCCGGAGTTATCAGGCCGACGAGCCCCGCGCTGCGCTGGCGCAGCCGTACGGGCCGTTCGTAGCCGAGGACGTCGAGCGCGGCCAGCACGGACTCGCGGGTGCCTGCGGCCACACCGGGCTTGCCGTTGAGCACGCGGCTGACTGTGGCTTCGCTGACCCCCGCCTGGGCTGCGATGTCGGCTAGCCGTGCGGTCACGGGATTGGACTGTACCGGTCGCACGTCACATTGCCCACCAGGTGCACGAGTCCGGGGGCAGCACGACCGTACGGCCGTCCGTACGCACCGGAGAGCTGGAGAGCACGGGCCGCCCGGGCGCCGGGAGCTCGACCGGAACGGGCCGGCTGTTGAGGGTGCAGACGAAGCCGGGCCGCGTGAACAGCAGCACCCCCTCGGGCGCGGACTGCCACCGCATCCCGGTGGCCGGGCCGTCCCACTCCTCGCCGGGCCCGGACCGCCCGCCCTCCGGCGCCCCCAGCCCCGGCAGGGCCCGGCGCAGCTCCAGGGCCGCGCGGTACAGCTCCAGCGTGGAGTGCGGGTCGCCGGTCTGGGCGGCGACGCTGAGCGCGCCCCACCCGGCGGGCTGCGGCAGCCAGCTCCCGGCCGGCCCGAAACCGTACGGGGGCTGCGTACCGGACCACGGGATCGGCACCCGGCAGCCGTCGCGGAGCCCGTCCTGCCCGGCGCCGCGCTGGAAGGCCGGGTCCCGGCGGGCGGCGTCCGGCAGGTCGACGACCTCGGGCAGCCCCAGCTCCTCGCCCTGGTAGACGTACGCCGAACCCGGCAGCGCCAGCATCAGCAGCGCGGCCGCACGCGCCCGCGCCAGACCCTGCGCCCCGCCCCCGTACCGCGTCACGTGCCGCACCACGTCGTGATTGGACAGCACCCACGTCGTCGGCGCGCCCACCGAGGCGGTGGCGGCCAGGGACTCGTCGATGACGGTGCGCATCGCGGCGGTATCCCACGGGCAGTTCAGGAAACGGAAGTTGAAGGCCTGGTGGAGCTCGTCGGGCCGGACGTACAGGGCGAGCCGCTCGGAGGTCGGCGCCCACGCCTCGGCGACCCCGATGCGGTCGCCCGCGTACGAGTCCAGCAGCCGGCGCCAGGAGCGGTGGATCTCGTGGACCCCGTCCTGGTCGAAGAAGGGGAGCGGCTCGGTGCCGATCAGGGTGGCCTGGGCGCCGCGGCCGATGTCGGGCAGGCCGGGGGCCTTCACCATGCCGTGGGCCACGTCCACGCGGAAGCCGTCGACGCCGAGGTCGAGCCAGAACCGCAGGACGGAGGCGAACTCGGCGGGGACCTCCGGATGCGCCCAGTCCAGGTCCGGCTGCTCGGGGGCGAAAAGGTGCAGGTACCACTCCCCGTCCGCGACCCGGGTCCAGGCGGGCCCGCCGAACACGGACTCCCAGTCGTTCGGGGGCTCGGAGCCGTCCGCCCCCCGCCCGGGGCGGAAGAGGTACCGGGCGCGGGCGGCCCGGTCCCCGGCGAGGGCGGCCCGGAACCACGGGTGCTCCTCGGAGGTGTGGTTCGGCACCACGTCCACGATGACCCGCAGGCCGAGCGCGTGCGCGCCCCGGACGAGGTCGTCGGCGTCGGCGAGGTCCCCGAAGAGCGGGTCCACCTCCCGGTAGTCGGCGACGTCGTATCCGCCGTCGGCCTGGGGGGAGACGTAGAAGGGGGTGAGCCACACGGCGTCGACCCCGAGCCGGGCCAGGTGCGGGAGGCGCTCACGCACCCCGCGCAGGTCCCCGACGCCGTCGCCGCCGCTGTCGGCGAAGGACCGGACGTACACCTGGTAGATGACGGCATCGCGCCACCAGCCGCCGCGCACGTCGGCGTTGCTGGAAGCGCTTGCAAGCGGGACGGCCGTCAGCTCGTGGGTCATATCGGGGTCAACGCGTACACGTGCCCCCTGGTTGCGGGCCCGGGAGGTCGAAGGTCACTCGAACTAACAGCAAGCTGCGGCAACCGTACGGACACACGGATGTAACGATCACCTCGTCTTGCAGAAAATTTCCGCAAGCTCTTTCGGACTTCTTGCGGGCTTGTTACGTTCCTGGCAACTCGGGACCGCGAGGATGCGGCCGGGATCATCGAAGGAGTTCATATGCGGCGTGGCATAGCGGCCACCGCGCTGGTCGCGGCCTTGGCACTCGCGGCGACGGCTTGCGGTGGGGACGCATCGGACGGCAAGAACGCCTCCGGCGACAACGCGGGCGGGGAGCTCTCCGGCACGGTCACGTGGTGGGACACCTCGAACGACGCCGAGAAGGCCAGCTTCCAGAAGATCGCCGAGGCGTTCACGGCGAAGCACCCCAAGGTCACCGTCAAGTACGTCAACGTCCCGTACGGCGACGCGCAGAACAAGGTCAAGAACGCTTTCAGCAGCGGCTCCGACGCCCCCGACGTGATCCGCGCCGATGTCGGCTGGGTCGCCGACTTCGCCTCCCTCCAGTACCTGGACGAGGTCCCGGCCGAGACCGTCAAGAAGGTCGACGCCGAGTTCCTGCCGGCCGCCGCGGCCAGCGGCAAGTACGAGGGCAAGACCTACGCCGTGCCGCAGGTCATCGACACCCTCGGCCTCTTCTACAACAAGAAGATGCTCGCCGACGCCGGCGTCCAGCCCCCCACCACGCTGGAAGAGGTCAAGACCGCCGCCGCCGCCATCAAGGCCAAGACCGGCAAGGCCGGCCTCTACCTGCGCGGCGACGACTCCTACTGGTTCCTCCCGCTGATCTACGGCGAGGGCGGCGACCTGGTCGACGCCAAGAACAAGACGGTCACGGTCGACAACGCGGCGGGCGTCAAGGCGTTCAAGACCGCGCGCGACCTGGTCTCCTCCGGGGCGGCGCTCACCAACGCCACCGACGGCTGGACCAACATGCAGACCGCCTTCAAGTCCGGGGAGGTCGCGATGATGATCAACGGCCCCTGGGCCGTCGCCGACACCTACGCGGGCGACCAGTTCAAGGACAAGGCCAACCTCGGCGTCGCCCCGGTCCCGGCCGGCTCGGTCAAGGCGGGCTCCCCGCAGGGCGGCCACGACCTCGCGGTCTACGCCGGCTCCAAGAACACCGCCGCCGCGCACGCCTTCGTGGACTACATGACCTCCCAGGAGGTCCAGGTCCAGTCCGCCAAGGAGCTGAGCCTGCTCCCCACCCGCACGGCCGCCTACGAGCAGGCGGACGTCAAGGGCAGCGAGATGGTCCAGTTCTTCAAGCCGGCCGTCGACAAGGCCGTCGAGCGTGCCTGGATCCCGGAGAACGGCTCCCTCTTCGAGCCGCTGAAGGTCGAGTACACCAAGGCGATCACCGGGGCCTCGACCCCGGAGGAAGCGGCCAAGACGGCCGGCGCCGAGTTCCGCAAGATCCTCAAGGGCTGGAATTGACGTACCCCCCGGCCGCTCTGCGGCCGGGGATTCCGGGTGCGGCCGGGTGGCCGACGCGGTGGCTTCCTGTTTCACCGCGCTGTGCCGGGATCACTCCCGGTCCTACCGGCGCTCCGCAGGCGTTTAGCCTGTCCGCCCGCCCGGCGGCCAGGGTGTTGATCGCGGCGTTCTCGTCGCGGTCGTGGGCCGCCCCGCACCGGGGGCAGGTCCAGTGGCGAACATGAAGGGGTTTGGGTCCGTCGTGATGACCGCACGCCGAGCACACTTGGGACGTAGGCACGAAGCGGCCGATCGTTCCGAAGTGCCTGCCGTGCTTGGCGGCCTTGTACTCCAGCATGGACAGGAACGCGGCCCAGCCGGCGTCGTGGACGGACTTGGCCAGCCTCGTCCGGGCGAGAGCGGAAACCGCGAGGTCCTCCACATACACCGCTTGGTTGTCGCGGATGATGCGGGTGGAGACCTTGTGGTGCCAGTCCCGGCGCCGGTCGGTGACCCGGGCGTGCTGCCGGGCGAGCCCGATGCGGGCTCTCGCGTGGTTCTTCGACCCCTTGGTCTTTCGCGAAAGACTTCGCTGCGAACGCCGCAGTTTCTTCTCCGCGCGGCGAAGGAACTGCGGAGAGGAAACCCTGGTGCCGTCGGAGAGCACGGCGAAGGAGGTCAGCCCGAGATCGAGGCCGACTTCGGTGCCCGCCACAGGGAGGAGTTCAGGTTCGGTGTCCACCACGAAACTGGCGAAGTACCGCCCGGCGGAATCTCTGATCACGGTGAGGGACGTGGGTGCCGCGGGCAGCGATCTGGACCACCTCACCTTCAGGTCTCCGACCTTGGCCACGTAGAGCCGGCTGTCGTCGGTGAGCGAGAAGGCGTTGCGGGTCAGTCGGATCGACTGCCGGGAATCCTTTCCGGACTTGTACCGGGGCGGAGACACCTTCCGGCCTTTCGATGTGCTCCTGGCCGACGCGAAGAAGTTCGCGAACGCGGTGTCCAGGTCCCGCAAGGACTGTTGGAGCGCCACCGCGGAAACATCGGCGAGCCAGGATCGTTCCGGGGTGCGTTTCGCCCGGGTGATGTACTGCTTGGAGAGGTCCGCCGACTTCACGTAGGGAAGTCCGGCCTCGTGCGCGGTGTTGCGGGCGCGAAGGCAGTCGTTCCATACGACCCGGGCGCAGCCGAAAGCCTGGGCCAGCGCATTGCGCTGCAGGCGGTTCGGATATACCCGGAAGTTGTAACGGAGCTTCACGTGGGCGACCTTATGCCGTCGGAATGTCCCATTCTTCAAAAGATTCGGAACGGGTCGAAATCGACCACTTCAGATGTATTCACGATGAGACAGGGACGCGATGTGTTCAACTCGCAGCTGACGCGAAGGCAGGCCGGCTGATATGGCTGCTCACACCAGCCAGTCGGTGGCGACGGCCGCGGGCGACGACGTCGAGGACAACGACGCCGCCCGCGGCCTGAGCCGCAGGACTGACAGCCCGAACAGGACCGGCGGCAAGGGCGGGCTGCGGCGCGCCCTCGCCACCCACTGGTACGCCTGGGCGATGGTCACCCCGGTGGTGCTCGTGCTCGGCGTGATCATCGGCTGGCCGCTGGTCCGCGGCGTCTACCTGTCGCTGACCGACGCCAACGAGCGCAACGTCTCCCGCACGATCGGCGTCCGCCACATCGAGGCGACGTACGAGTTCGTCGGACTCGACAACTACGCGGCCGTGCTCAGCGACCCGGTGTTCCTGCAGCGGCTGGTGTGGACGGTGGTGTGGACCGTCGCCTGCGTGTCCATCACCTTCACGCTCGGCCTGGCCCTGGCCAACATGCTCAACCGGGACTTCAGGGGACGCGCCGCCTACCGGATGGCGCTCATCCTGCCCTGGGCGGTGCCCGGCTTCGTCTCCGTGTTCGCCTGGCGGTTCCTCTTCAACCGCGACAACGGCATCCTCAACAAGATCCTCGACGGCGGGGGCATCTCCGCCGTCCCGTGGCTCGACGACCCGACCTGGGCCAAGTTCGCGGTCATCACCGTCAACGTCTGGCTCGGCGTCCCCTTCATGATGGTCGCCCTGCTCGGCGGGCTGCAGTCCATCCCCGGCGAGCTCTACGAGGCCGCCGAGATGGACGGCGCCAGCGCCTGGCAGCGGTTCCGGCACATCACGCTGCCCGGACTGCGCGCCGTGAGCATGACCGTGATCCTGCTCTCCACCATCTGGACCTTCAACATGTTCCCGGTGATCTTCCTGCTCACCCGGGGCGGACCCGGCGACTCCACCGAGATCCTGGTCACCCAGGCCTTCCGCGAGGCCTTCATCACCAGCCCGCGCGACTTCGCCGCCTCCGCGACGTGGGGCGTGCTGATCCTGGCCCTGCTCATGATCTTCGCGCTGGTCTACCGGCGCTCGCTGCGCAAGCAGGGAGAGGTGTGGTGACCATGACCACCCGCACTCGGGGCCGCCGCGCCCCGCTCGCCTCCGTCGGCCTGCACGCGACGCTGCTCGTCGCGTCCGTCGTCGCCGTCTTCCCGGTCCTGTGGATCCTGCTGACCTCGCTCAAGCCGGCGCAGCACGCGATCACCACGGACTTCGTCAAGGAACCGACGCTCGGCAACTACACGTACCTGCTGGAGTCGAGCCACTTCCTCAGCTGGTTCGCGAACTCCGTCCTGGTCGCCGGCGTCACCACGGTCCTCGGCGTGTTCATCGCCGCCACGACCGGCTACGCGGTCAGCCGCTTCAAGTTCCCCGGAATGAAGCCGCTGATGTGGACCCTGCTCATCACGCAGATGTTCCCGATGGCCATCCTGATCGTCCCGCTCTACAACCTGATGGGCGACCTCGGGCTGCTCAACCAGCCCGTCGGCCTGATCATCACCTATCTCACCATCGCCGTGCCGTTCTGCGCCTGGATGATGAAGGGCTTCTTCGACACGATCCCGATCGAGATCGACGAGTCCGGCCGCGTCGACGGCCTCAACCCCTTCGGCACCTTCTGGCGGCTGATCCTGCCGCTGGCCAAGCCGGGCCTCGCCGTCACCGGCTTCTACGCCTTCATCACCGCCTGGGGCGAGGTCGCGTACGCCTCCGCCTTCATGGTCGGCGAGGAGAACCTCACCCTGGCCGGCGGCCTGCAGACCTTCGTCACCCAGTACACCTCCAACTGGGGAGCCATGAGCGCCGCATCGGTCCTCATCGCGATCCCCGCGGCGATCTTCTTCGTCTTCGCCCAGCGTCACCTCGTCGCCGGGATGACGGCAGGCGCCACCAAGGGCTGACCACCCGCCTGCCCCCGCATCACCGGCCCGATCTCTTCAAGGACGACATGACCCAGCACCTCGCCGACGCACTTCCCACCCCCTCCGGCACCCGGCCCGGATGGTGGAGAGAAGCGGTGATCTACCAGGTCTATCCGCGCAGCTTCGCCGACTCCAACGGGGACGGCATGGGGGACCTCGAAGGCATCCGCCGCCGCCTGCCCTACCTCCGGGACCTCGGCGTCGACGCCGTGTGGCTCAGCCCGTTCTACGCCTCCCCGCAGGCCGACGCGGGCTACGACGTCGCCGACTACCGGGCCATCGACCCGATGTTCGGCACCCTGCACGACGCCGACGCCGTGATCCGCGAGGCGCACGCCCTGGGCCTGCGCATCATCGTCGACCTCGTCCCCAACCACTGCTCCGACCAGCACGAATGGTTCAAGCAGGCGCTGCGCGAGGGTCCCGGCACCCCACTGCGCGAGCGGTTCCACTTCCGCCCGGGGCGGGGTGCGGACGGCTGCGAGCCCCCCAACGACTGGGAGTCCATCTTCGGCGGGCCGGCCTGGACCCGGGTCGCGGACGGGGAGTGGTACCTGCACCTCTTCGCCCCCGAGCAGCCCGACTTCAACTGGGAACACCCCGCGGTCCAGGACGAGTTCCGCTCCATCCTGCGGTTCTGGCTCGACCTCGGCACCGACGGCTTCCGGATCGACGTCGCGCACGGCCTGGTCAAGGCCCCCGGCCTGCCCGACCTCGGCCGCGACGAGCAGCTCAAGCTGCTCGGCAACCAGGTGCTGCCCTTCTTCGACCAGGACGGGGTCCACGAGATCTACCGTTCCTGGCGGACCGTCCTGGACGAGTACGCCGGCGACCGCATCGGTGTCGCCGAGGCGTGGACGCCCAGCGCCGAACGCACCGCCATGTACCTGCGCTCCGACGAGCTCCACCAGGCCTTCAACTTCCACTACCTGAACACCGGTTGGGACGCGGAGGCGCTGCGCGGCGCCATCGACGACTCGCTCGACGCGATGCGGCCGGTGGGTGCGCCGACGACGTGGGTGCTGTCCAACCACGACGTGGTGCGGCACGTGACGCGGTACGGGGGCGGGGCGCAGGGGCTGGCGCGGGCGCGTGCGGCCGCGCTGCTGATGCTGGCGCTGCCGGGTTCGGCGTACGTCTACCAGGGCGAGGAGCTGGGGCTGCCCGAGGTCGTCGACCTGCCGGACGAGGTGCGTCAGGACCCGTCGTTCTTCAAGGCGAACGGGCAGGACGGGCTCCGCGACGGCTGCCGGGTGCCGATCCCGTGGTCCGGCGCGCAGGCCCCGTACGGCTTCGGTGACGGCGGCAGCTGGCTGCCGCAGCCGGCGGAGTGGGCGGGTCTGAGCGTGGAGGCGCAGACCGGGGACCCGGCGTCCACGCTGGAGCTGTACCGGACGGCGCTGCGGATCCGCCGGGAGCGGGCCGAGCTGGGCGCGGGCGACGCGGTGGAGTGGCTGGAGGCGCCGGCCGGCGTCCTGGCGTTCCGCCGCGGGGCGTTCGTGTGCACGGTGAACACCACGGGCGCGCCCGTGCGCCTGCCCGCGCCGGGCGAGGTGCTGCTCGCCAGCGCCGCGCAGGGCGACCCGGACGTGCTCCCGGCCGACAGCGCGGTGTGGTGGCTGGGGTGACGTCCCCGCTGCGGCTCACCGACATCGCCGCGCAGGCCGAGGTCAGCGAGGCGACGGTGAGCCGCGTGCTCAACGGCAAGTCGGGCGTGGCGGCCGGCACCCGGCACAAGGTGCTGGCCGCGCTCGACCTGCTCGGGTACGAACGTCCGGTCCGGCTCAAGCGCCGGAGCAACGGGCTGGTCGGGCTGCTCATCCCGGAGCTGACCAATCCGATCTTCCCGGCGTTCGCCCAGGTCATCGAGCAGGCGCTGGCCGGGCACGGGTACACGCCGGTGCTGTGCACGCAGACCCCGGGCGGGGCCACCGAGGACGAGCTGGTGGAGCAGCTGGAGGAGCGCGGTGTCACGGGCATCGTGTTCCTGTCGGGGCTCCACGCGGACTCGGCGGCCGACCCGGAGCGCTACCGGCGCCTGGCGGCGCGGGGGGTGCCGTTCGTCCTGGTCAACGGCTTCAACGAGCGGATCAGCGCGCCGTTCGTGTCGCCGGACGACCGGGCGGCGGCCGACATGGCGGTGCGGCACCTGGAGGACCTCGGGCACCGCCGGATCGGGCTGGCGATCGGGCCGACCCGGTACGTGCCGTCTGCGCGCAAGGAGCAGGGGTTCCTCGCGGCGCTGCCGGACGCGGACGCGGAGGGCCTGGTCCAGCGCACGCTGTTCACGGTCGAGGGGGGTCACGCCGCGGGCAACGCCCTGCTGGACCGGGGCTGTACGGGTGTGGTGTGCGCGAGCGACATGATGGCCCTGGGCGTCGTGCGGGCGGCGCGCGAGCGGGGGCTGCGGGTGCCGGAGGACGTGTCGGTGGTCGGCTTCGACGACTCGCCGCTGATCGCGTTCACGGACCCGCCGCTGACGACGGTGCGCCAGCCGGTGCGCGCGATGGCGACGGCCGCCGTGGGGGCGCTGCTGGAGGCGGTGGGCGGGACTCCCGTCGAGCGCACGGAGTACGTGTTCCAGCCGGAGCTGGTGGTCCGCGGCTCGACGGCCCAGGCCCCGGGCCCGGTGGCCGGTCCGGTGGGTGGTTCGGCGGGTGACCCGGTGGCCGGTTCGGCGGGCGGTCCGGCTCAGACCACGCAGAACTCGTTGCCCTCCGGGTCCTGGAGCACGACGGCGTAGTACGGCATGTCCGGCTCGTCCATGATCCGCATTACGGTCGCGCCGGCCGCGGTGAGTCGGGTCACCTCGGCGGTGACCCGTCCGGTCCGCACCCCGATGGGCACGTCGCGCCCGCCGCCGACCTTCAGGTCGAGGTGGAGGCGGTTCTTCCCGTTCTTCGGCTCGGGGACCTGCTGGAACCAGATCCGCGGGCTGCGGCCGTCCGGGTCGACGATGGATTCCGGCGTCTCCCCGGCGCCGTCGGGCAGTTCCTCCGGGGGCACCCCCAGCTCCTGCCAGTAGGCGCGCCAGGTGGGGTGTCCTCCGGGCGGGGGTTCGGGGACGTAGCGCAGGGCTTCGGCCCAGAAGGCCACCATCCGCCGCGGGTCCGCGCAGTCGACGGTCAGTTGCAGGGTCATCTCCACGTCGTTCTCCATTCCGGCAGGGTCGCAGGCGCCACTGACAACGCCCGGCGGCGACGCGGCCCGTGAACGCCGGGCGGCCGCGCGGCCGGGGGTGCGGCCGAGGGCGCGGCCGGGGGTGCGGGCCGCGCCGGTGTAACCGCCGGAAACAATTCTGCAATCTCTTGCGCAAAGTCTTGCAGCAGGTGGGCGTGCGCCCTACGGTCGCTGCCATCCCCACCTCTTTCGCCAGGAGGCACCCGCATGCCCCGCACTCGCGTCCGACGCCGTACGCAAGCCCCCCACCGCAGAGCCGCCCTCGCGGTCCTGGCCGTCGCGGCCGCCACCCTCGTCGCACCCGCCGCCCCCGCCACGGCGGCCGCCCCCGGGGAGCGCGACGTCACCGCCGTCCTCTTCGAGTGGAAGTTCGACTCGGTGGCCGCGGCCTGCACCGACAGCCTCGGTCCCGCCGGTTACGGCTTCGTCCAGGTCTCGCCTCCCCAGGAGCACATCCAGGGCCCCCAGTGGTGGACCTCGTACCAGCCCGTCAGCTACAAGATCGCCGGCCGGCTCGGCGACCGCACCGCCTTCAAGCGGATGGTCGACACCTGCCACGCGGCGGGCGTCAAGGTCGTCGCGGACTCCGTCATCAACCACATGGCAGCCTCCGACGGCACCGGGACCGGCGGGAGTTCGTACACGAAGTACGGCTACCCCGGCATCTACTCCGGCGCCGACATGGACGACTGCCGCGCGACGATCTCGAACTACCAGGACCGCGGCAACGTGCAGAACTGCGAGCTGGTCCAGCTGGCCGACCTCGACACCGGCGAGGCGTACGTGCGGGGCCGCATCGCCGGCTACCTGAACGACCTGCTCTCCCTCGGGGTCGACGGCTTCCGCATCGACGCCGCCAAGCACATGCCCGCCGCCGACCTCGCCGACATCAAGTCCCGGCTGACCGACCCGGGGGCCTACTGGAAGCAGGAGGCCATCTTCGGGGCGGGCGAGGCCGTCGGACCGGCCGAGTACCTCGGCAGCGGCGACGTGCAGGAGTTCCGCTACGCCCGTGACCTGAAGCGGGTCTTCCGGTCCGAGAGCCTGGCCCACCTGAAGAACTTCGGCGAGGCCTGGGGGTACATGCCCGGCGGGAAGTCCGGCGTCTTCGTCGACAACCACGACACCGAACGCGGCGGCGACACCCTCAGCTACAAGGACGGCTCCGCCTACACCCTCGCCAACGTCTTCATGCTGGCCTGGCCCTACGGCTCCCCGGACGTGCACTCCGGCTACGAGTGGACCGACAAGGACGCCGGACCCCCCAACGGCGGTGCGGTGAACGCCTGTTACGCGGACGGCTGGAAGTGCCAGCACGCCTGGCGGGAGATCTCCTCCATGGTCGCCTTCCGCAACGCGGCCCGCGGGCAGGCCGTCACCCACTGGTGGGACAACGGCGGCGACCAGATCGCCTTCGGCCGCGGCTCCAAGGCGTACGTGGCGATCAACCACGAGGGCTCGGCCCTGACCCGCACCTTCCAGACCTCCCTGCCGGCCGGCGACTACTGCGACGTGCAGAGCGGCCGCACCGTCACCGTGGGCGGCTCCGGCCAGTTCACCGCCACCCTCGGCGCCGGCACCGCCGTCGCCCTGCACGTGAACGCCCGCACCTGCTCCGGCGGCACCACCCCGCCGCCCGCCACCGCAACCGGCGCCTCCTTCGCCGTCAACGCCACGACCGTGCCCGGCCAGAACGTGTACGTCACCGGCGACCGCGCCGAACTCGGCAACTGGAACACCGGCAGCGCCCTGCGCCTCGACCCGGCGGCCTACCCCGTCTGGAAGCTCGACGTCCCGCTCCCGCCCGGGACGGTCCTCGCGTACAAGTACGTCCGCAAGGACGCCGCAGGGAACGTCACCTGGGAGAGCGGGGCCAACCGCACCGCCACCGTCCCCGCGACCGGCAAGGTCGCGCTGAGCGACACCTGGCGCGGCTGACCGACGCCCCACAGACCAGGGCCGCCCGGCACCACCCGACCCCGCCACGGGCCGGGCGGCCCTCATCCACGTGCCCAAGGAGAAACGCCTTGATACGCCCTGCCGCAGGAGTCCTCGCCGCCGCTCTGGCCGTGACGCTCCTGCCCGCCCTCCCGGCCGCCGCCGCCCCGGCGCGGCCCCCGGCCCCGCCCTCGGACGCGAAACTGGCCGCCGAGCCGGCCCGGCACGACCTGACCCGCGAGCAGTTCTACTTCGTGCTCCCGGACCGCTTCGCCAACGGCGACCCGCGCAACGACCGGGGCGGCCTGACCGGCTCCCGCCTCCAGACCGGCCTGGACCCGACGGACAAGGGCTTCTACCAGGGCGGCGACCTCAAGGGGCTGACCGACCGGCTCGACTACATCAAGGACCTCGGCACCACGGCCATCTGGCTCGCGCCGATCTTCAAGAACCAGCCGGTGCAGGGCAAGGGCGACGACGTCTCGGCCGGGTACCACGGCTACTGGATCACCGACTTCACCCAGGTCGACCCGCACTTCGGGAGCAACGCCGACCTGGAGCGGCTCGTCGACAAGGCGCACGGGAAGGGGATGAAGGTCTTCTTCGACGTCATCACCAACCACACCGCCGACGTCGTCGACTACCGGGAGGCCTCGTACTCCTACCTGTCGAAGGGCGCCTTCCCCTACCTCACCAGGGACGGGGTGCCGTTCGACGACGCCGACTACGCCGCCGGCGGGCGGAAGTTCCCGAAGACCGGACCGGAGTCCTTCCCCCGGACGCCCTTCGTGCCCGAGGCCAAGAAGAACCTCAAGGTGCCGTCCTGGCTCAACGACCCGCAGATGTACCACAACCGGGGCGACTCCACCTTCGCCGGCGAGTCCTCCGAGCAGGGCGACTTCTTCGGGCTCGACGACCTGTGGACCGAGCGTCCCGAGGTCGTCGAGGGGATGGAGAAGATCTACGAGAAGTGGGTCCGGGACTTCGACATCGACGGCTTCCGCATCGACACGGTCAAGCACGTCAACACCGGTTTCTGGACCCAGTGGGCGACCGCCCTCGACAGCTACGCGGCCAAGCGCGGCCGCGACGACTTCTTCATGTTCGGCGAGGTGTACTCCGCCGACACCGCCGTCACCTCCCCGTACGTGACGCGCGGCCGCCTCGACGCCACCCTCGACTTCCCGCTCCAGGACGCGATCCGCGCGTACGCCTCCCAGGGCGCGGGCGCCGCCCGGCTGGGCTCCGTCCTCGCCGACGACTACCGGTACACCACCGACAAGGCCAACGCCTACGAGCAGGTCACCTTCCTCGGCAACCACGACATGGGCCGCTTCGGCACCTTCCTCGCGCAGGACCGGCCGGGGGCGGGGGAGCAGGAGCTCCTCGACCGCTACCGGCTCGCCAACGAGCTGATGTTCCTCTCCCGGGGCAACCCGGTCGTCTACTCCGGCGACGAACAGGGCTTCACCGGCGCCGGCGGCGACAAGGACGCCCGCCAGCCGCTCTTCGCCTCGCAGGTCGCCGACTACCTCGACGACGACCAGCTGGGCACCGAGCGCACCCACGCGAGCTCCGCCTACGATCCGGCCCACCCGCTGTACCGGCAGATCAGCGCCCTCTCCAAGCTCACGAAGGCCCACCCGGCGCTGCGCGACGGGATCCAGAGCGAGCGCCTGGCCGACGGCTCCGTCTACGCCTTCGCCCGCACCGACCCCCGCACGCGCACCGAGTACCTGGTCGCCGCGAACAACGCCGCCGAGCCCCGCACCGTCGAGCTCGACGCCCCGGCCGGAGCGCAGTACCGCACCCTGTACGGCGGCTCCGCCGCGGTCCGCGCCTCCGCGGCCGGCAAGCTCTCCGTCACCGTGCCGGCCTACGGCTCGGCCGTCCTCCAGGCCGCCGCGCCCCTGGCCCGGCCCGCCGTGAAGCCCTCCCTGACGCTCAAGGCCCCGGCGCCCGGTGCGGCCGGCACCGTCGAGCTGAGCGCCGACGTCACCGGCGGCGGCCTGAACCGGGTCGTGTTCGCCGCGCAGACCGGCACCGGGAAGTGGCAGGTCCTCGGCTCCGCCGACCACGCCCCGTACAAGGTCACCCAGCACGTGGAGGCAGCCCCCGGCACCGCCCTGCGCTACAAGGCGGTCGTCGTGGACTCCGCCGGCCGCACCGCGAGCGCGTCGGCCGCGTCCGTCGCCGGCCAGGTCCCGCCCGCCGAGGTGCCGACCGCCACCCAGCGGGACTACGCCGTCGTCCACTACAACCGGCCCGACGGCGACTACACCGACTGGCGGCTCTACGCCTGGGGCGACCTGGCCGACGGAGAGGCCACCCCCTGGCCCGCCGGACACGGCTTCACCGGCCGTGACGCGTACGGCGCGTTCGCCCACGTCAAGCTCAAGCCCGGTGCGTCGAGCGTCAGCTACCTCGTCATCGACAAGGACGGCACCAAGGACGTCGCCACCGACCGCACCCTCGACGTCACCAAGACCGGCGAGGTCTGGCTGGAACAGGGCAAGGAGGCCGTCCGCACCGAACGCCCCGCCTACCCGCCGCAGGACACCACCAAGGCCGTCCTGCACCTCCAGCGCCCCGACGGCGCCTACGACGGCTGGGGCCTGCACGTCTGGACCGGCGCCGCGGCCCCGACCGACTGGTCCAAGCCGCTGCTCCCCGTCCGCACCGACTCCTACGGCGCGGTCTACGAGGTCCCCCTCGCCGCCGGCGCCACCAGCCTGAGCTACATCCTCCACAAGGGCGACGAGAAGGACCTCCCCACCGACCAGTCCCTCGACCTGAAGGCCACCGGCCACGAGGTCTGGATGCTCGGCGGCCGCGAGAAGTACCTGCTGCCGCAGCCCGCCGGCTCCGCCGCCGCCCTCGACCTCGCCAAGGCCGAGGCGGTCTGGATCGACCGCGACACCGTCGCCTGGAACGCCCCCGCGGCCGCCGCCTCCGTCCAGCTCCTCGCCTCCCGCGAGGGCCTGATCACCGCGCGGGACGGCACGCTCCAGGAGGCCGGCGCCGCCCGGCTGCGCCTGACCCGCTCCGAGCTCACCGCCGCCCAGAAGCAGAAGTTCCCGCACCTGGCCGCGTACGCCGCGTACACCGTCGACCCCCGCGACCGCGGCCGGGTCCGCGAGGCCCTGCGCGGCCAGCTCGTCGCGAGTGCCCGCGCGGCGAACGGCGCCGTCCTGGCCGCCACCGGCGTCCAGCTCGCCGGCGTCCTCGACGACCTGTACGCGACCGGCGCCGCCCTCGGCCCCGTCTTCAAGGACGGCCGCCCCACCCTCTCCGTCTGGGCCCCCACCGCCCGCGAGGTCGCCCTCGAACTCGGCGGCCGCACGGTCCCCATGCGCCGCGACGACGCCACCGGTGTCTGGTCGGTCCGCGGCGAGCGCAACTGGGCCGGCAAGCCCTACCGCTACGCCGTCACCGTATGGGCGCCCAGCGTCCGCCAGGTGGTCCGCAACCTGGTCACCGACCCGTACTCCACCGCCCTGACCGCCGACTCGACGCACAGCCTGGCCGTCGACCTCGCCGACCCGAAGCTCGCCCCGCCCGGCTGGCGCGACCTGCGCAAGCCCGCGCCCGTCCCCTTCACCACCGCGCAGATCCAGGAGCTCCACGTCCGCGACTTCTCCGTCGCCGACCGCACCAGCAGCCACCCCGGCCAGTACCTGGCCTTCACCGACACCGCCTCGGCCGGCATGCGCCACCTGCGCGACCTGGCCGGCTCCGGCACCTCGTACGTCCACCTCCTGCCCGCCTTCGACATCGGCACGATCCCCGAGAAGCCGGCCGACCGCACCGAACCGGCCTGCGACCTCAAGGTCTACGCCCCCGACTCCGACCAGCAGCAGGCCTGCGTGGCCGCGGCGGCCGCCAAGGACGCCTACAACTGGGGCTACGACCCGCTGCACTACACCGTCCCCGAGGGCAGCTACGCGAGCGACCCGAACGGCACCGCCCGCACCACCGAGTTCCGCAGGATGGTCCAGTCCCTGAACGGGGCCGGACTGCGCACCGTCATGGACGTGGTCTACAACCACACCGTCGCCTCCGGACAGTCCGACAAGTCCGTCCTGGACCGCGTCGTCCCCGGCTACTACCAGCGGCTGCTGCCCGACGGCGCCGTCGCCAACTCCACCTGCTGCTCCAACACCGCCCCCGAGAACGCGATGATGGGCCGCCTGGTCGTCGACTCGGTCGTCACCTGGGCCAAGGAGTACAAGGTCGACGGCTTCCGCTTCGACCTGATGGCACACCACCCCAAGGCCAACATCCTCGCCGTCCGGGCCGCCCTGGACGCCCTGACGCCCGCCAAGGACGGCGTCGACGGCAAGAAGATCGTGCTCTACGGGGAGGGCTGGAACTTCGGCGAGGTCGCCGACGACGCCCGGTTCGTCCAGGCGAGCCAGAAGAACATGGCCGGCACCGGCATCGCCACCTTCTCCGACCGGGCCCGCGACGCGGTCCGCGGCGGCGGCCCCTTCGACGAGGACCCGCGCGTGCAGGGCTTCGCCTCGGGCCTGTTCACCGAGCCGAACGGCTCCCCGGCCAACGGCACCCCCGCCGAGCAGAAGGCCCGGCTGCTCCACGCCCAGGACCTGATCAAGGTCGGCCTGTCCGGCAACCTCGCCTCGTACGCCTTCACCGACACCTCCGGCCGCCGCACCAAGGGCTCCGAGGTGGACTACAACGGCTCCCCGGCCGGCTACGCGGCCGCCCCCGGCGACGCCCTCGCCTACGCCGACGCCCACGACAACGAGACCCTCGCGGACGCCCTGACGTACAAGCTGCCGCCCGCCACCAGCCCCGCCGACAAGGCCCGCATGCAGGTCCTGGCGATGGCGACGGCCACCCTCTCGCAGGGGCCGTCCCTCTCCCAGGCGGGCTCCGACCTGCTCCGCTCCAAGTCCCTGGACCGCAACTCCTACGACAGCGGCGACTGGTTCAACGCCGTCCACTGGGACTGCCGCGACGGCAACGGCTCCGGCCGCGGCCTGCCCCCGGCGGCCGACAACGCCTCCAAGTGGACCTACGCCAAGCCCCTGCTGACCCTGCCCGCCCCCACCTGCGCCGACATCACCGGAGCCGGCGCGGCCTTCCGCGACCTCCAGCGCATCCGCACGACGGAACGGGCCTTCGCCCTCACCACCCCGGAGGAGGTCCAGGCCCAGCTGGCCTTCCCGCTCTCGGGGAAGGACGAGACCCCCGGCGTGATCACGATGACCCTGGGCGACCTGGTGGTGGTCTTCAACGCCACCCCGGCCGAGCAGTCGCCGCGCGTCCCGGAACTCGCGGGCCGGGGGTACGCCCTGCACCCGGTCCAGGCCGCCGGCTCCGACGCCACCGTCCGGCGGGCCGCCCACGACGCGGCGACGGGGGAGTTCACCACCCCGGCCCGCACGGTCGCCGTCTTCACCCGCGACGCCGCGCGGCGCTGACGCACCCCGGGTGCCTCCGGTCCCGGAGGCACCCGGGGTACCGGGGGCGCCCGGGGAAACCCGCAGGCCCCGGGGGCTCACACCACGGTGAGCCGGTCCAGCCGCTTCTCCAGCAGGATCACCCCGTAGACACTTCCGTCCTTAGCCTCCTTGTGGGGGAACTCGCCGACCACCCGGTAGCCCGCGCCCCGGTAGTACGCGAGCAGCCGGGGGTTGGTGGAGACGCAGTCCAGCCGGGCGCGGGCCAGCCCGGACCGGGCGATGCGCCGTTCGGCGTGTTCCAGCATGCGGCGCCCTGCTCCGGCGGGCGCCGTCCGGCGTTCCACCATCAGCCGGTGCACGTAGCCGGCGACGGGCGGCTGGACCCCCCAGGCCTCCTCGTCGGACCACCACAGCTCGTACCCGCCGATGATCCGCCCGTCACTGTCGCCGGCGAGCCACACCTCGCCCTCGCGCATCATCGCGAGGAAGTGCGCGGCGTCCTTCTCACCGGGCTTCCACTGCTGGATCCCGTTCTTCTGCATCCACCGGGCAGCCTGGTCGTACAGCTGCACCAGGGTGTCGGCGTCCTTCTCCGCGGCCGGCCGGAACAAGATCCCGTCGTCAATGATCACGCGGGCATTATCGCCACTGCGGTGATCATCACGGAACCGGCACCCCGCCGGACTCCCCGTACCAAGTCCCTCCGGACGTACGGCCGTACGCCGCACCGAGCCGCCCTGCGGGCCGCGCCCGGCCCCGCTCGCGCCCGGTCTAGGGGGTGCCGGGCGGCGGGCCCGCCATCAGGCCGCCCAGCCGCCCGACCAGTTCCCCGAACGTCCCGTCGGCGGGCTCGTCCGCGAGGATCCGCACCAGGATCCCCGCCATCTCCGCGTCGTACGCGGCGCTCACCGCGGCCAGCGCCGCGAAGTCGTGCACCAGCTGCAGCTCCAGCTCGCCCCGCGGGATCTTCCGGCCGTCCAGCCAGATCAGCGCCGTGGACTCGGCGAGCGACACCCACGAGCGCACCACCAGCTGAAGCCGCGCCGGCGGCTCGGAGACGTCCAGGTGCGCGAGGATCTGCTCGTACGCCGCCTGCCGCACCTCGTCGATCATGGCGTTCGCCCGGCTGCTCCCGGCGGCCGGTCCGCCCCGCATCAACGCGGAGAAACCGGGGCCGTGTTCGTCGACGAACGCGAAGAACCGGCCCATGACGCGCAGCAGCCGGGCCCCGAGCGGACCCTCCTGGGGCTCCACGAAGCGCAGCGCCAGCTCGTCGGCCGCCCGTCTCAGGGCGGCCTCGTACAGGCTCAACTTGCCCGGGAAGTAGTGGTAGACGAGCGGCCGTGATATCCCGGCCGCCGCCGCTATCTCGTCGATCGACACATCGTCGGGCGACCGGTTGCTGAACAGCTCCAGGGCAACCCCGATCAGCTGCTGCCGCCGCTCCTCGACACCCATCCTGCGCCGCACCCCGGTTGTCATGCCGACACCCTAACTTCTCCGGTCGGCGCGGAGCCCCCCGCGGACGCCCGCCGGTGGCGGGCGGCTCCGGCCGCACGGTGCCGCTACAGGTCCAGCACCAGGCGGTCGTCCTGCGCGCGCGAGACGCACAGCAGCATCGAGTCCTCGCGCTCCTGGTCGGTGAGGAGGGTGTCGCGGTGGTCCACCGGGCCCTGAAGGACCCGGTGCTGGCAGGTCCCGCAGAAGCCCTGCTCGCAGGAGTACGGGGTGTCGGGCAGCTCCCGGCGCACCGCCGCCAGCGCGGTCTCGTCCGCGGCCACCTCCACGGTCCGCCCCGAGCGGTGCAGTTCGACGGTGAACGGCCGGGCCCGGCCCGTCGCGGCCGCCGCCGTGAACCGCTCCAGACGCACCGCCGCCGGGTCGGCGGCCGCCGCGACGACGGCGTCCATCAGCGGTTCCGGGCCGCAGCAGTAGACCAGGGTGCCGGGTCCGGCCGCGGCGAGCGGGGCCAGGTCCGGGAGGCCCGTCTCGTCCTGCGGGAAGACGGTGACGCGGTCGCCGTACGCCGCGAGCTCGTCCAGGAAGGGCATCGAGGCGCGCGAGCGGCCCCCGTACAGGAGGCTCCAGCCGGCGCCCGCCGCGGTGGCCGCGCGGAGCATCGGCAGGATCGGCGTGATGCCGATGCCGCCCGCGACGAAGACGTACGAGGGGGCCGGGTCCAGCCCGAAGCGGTTGCGCGGCGGCCGCAGTTCCAGCTCGGCGCCCTCGACCAGCTGGGCGTGCGCCTCCCGGGAGCCGCCGCGGCCGTCCTCCACGAGCCGGACCGCGATCGCGTACCGGCCGGCCTCCGCCGGATCCCCGCACAGGGAGTACTGGCGGACCAGCCCGGACGGCAGGGTGACGTCCACGTGCGCGCCCGGCGCCCAGGCGGGCAGTTCCGGCGCTTCCAGGACCAGGTGCAGGACCCCCTCGGCCGGTTCCGTACGGGAGACGACCAGCGCGCGCAGCGCACGGCGCGGGGAGTGGCCGGAGACCGGGGTCTCCAGGGCCGGCAGGGGCCACAGCGGAGAGTCGCCGATGCGCCGGCTCAGGGCGCGCCGGGCGGCCCAGGCCGCGCCCGCCGCGACGGTGATCACCAGGGCGCGCCTCATGCGACGGCACCGCCGTTCGCGCCGGGGGAGGAGGCCAGGTAGGCGGTCGCCTGGGCCGTCGAGCCCTCCTGCGAGGGGTGGTACGTACGGGAGAGGTAGGTCGGGATCGACTTGAGCATCGCCCCCGTGGAGGGCAGGACGCCCTGCTGCCCGGCGCGGAAGAACTGCCCCAGCGAGGCCCTGCCGTCCACGAGGGTCGGGTCGTTCTCCATGAAGAAGCGGACCCCGCGCTGCCAGAGGAAGACCAGGGCGGAGAACGCCGTCGCCCAGGTCCGCGCCCGGCGCCGGTAGTTGCCGTCCACGTGCATGAACAGGTCGAAGGCCACCGAGCGGTGCTCGACCTCCTCCGCGCCGTGCCAGCGCAGCAGGTCCAGCATGGTCGGGTCGGCGCCCCGCCGGTCCAGCTCGTCCGCGTTCAGCACCCAGTCGCCCAGGAACGCCGTGTAGTGCTCGATCGCCGCGATCATCGCGACCCGTTCCATCAGCCACCACCGCCGCGCCCGGCCCGGCGGCAGGGTCCGGTCCCCGAGCAGCTTCTCGAAGAGCCAGTCCACCTGCGCCGTGTACGGGGTCGGGTCCAGGCCGAGGCGCTTGAGGTGCGGCAGCACGTCGTCGTGGGCGGCGGCGTGCATGGCCTCCTGGCCGATGAAGCCGACGACGTCCGCGCGCAGCTGCTCGTCCTCGATGTACGGGAGCACCTGCTTGTAGACGTGGACGAACCAGCGCTCGCCCGCGGGGAGCAGCAGGTGCAGCACGTTGATCATGTGCCCGGCGAAGGGGTCCCGGGGCAGCCAGTGGAGCGGGGTGCCCTCCCAGCCGAAGGACACGTTCCTGGGCCTCAGGTCTATGTGTTCCGACGCCACGGGAGCGGGCGCGGGCGGCGTATTAGACATGGCGTCAATGTACTGATGGGTAGGGGCCAGGAGAACCCCTCTGCACGCACTTCCTCACACGGCCCCGCCGCGACGGCGGGGCCACCCGCGGGATCAGCGCAGCGACCCCGCCTTCGAGCCGTCCGTGAGCTTGCCCGACAGGTCCACCTGCGCCCCGGCCGGCGCCTTGACCGCCAGCCGGTTGCCGTTCGCCGAACCGCTGACCCCGCCGCCCGTCGCCGTCAGGGAGGCGAACTGGGCGCTGCCCGCGGCGAGTACGTACCACTGGCCCGCCCGCGACTGCCACAGCACGCCCGCCAGCACCCGGGGCTCCCGGGGCCCGCACGCCGGGGTCCCCTCCGCCCGGGCCGCCTGCGCGGCCAGCGGAGCGCCGGGGGCGAGGAACTGTGCCTGGACCCGGTCCGCCGCGCCCTGCCAGGTCTCGGCCCGGGTGCAGAGCCAGGCCGCCGTCCCGCCGCCCTCGGGGAGCGGTTGCTTGGCGTACGTCCAGGCGTTGACCGTGCGGACGCCGTGCGAGCGGACCGACGGCAGCAGGCAGGCGATCCGCTGCCAGTCCCCGAGCTCCGCCGCCTCCGTCACGTCCCGCTCGGCGCCCGGCGCGCCCGACGTGAGGCGGGCCGCGGTCAGTTCGCCGAGGTCGGTGACCAGCCGGGTGGCGCCGGCGCCGGTCAGCGCGAGCGCGTTCCAGCCGGTGCAGCTGCCCGCGGGGGCGGGGCCGACGACCGGCGGGGTCACCCCGTCCGGGGTCAGTTTCAGGGGCGTCGGGGCCGCGTCCGCCTTCAGCAGGTCCCGCAGGGCCGCCCCGGTGACCCAGGGGGCGGTGAGGTAGCGCACGTTGCCGTCGACCCGGCTGAGGACCAGGGCCGCCGCGGTGTCCGCCGAGGCCCCGTCGGTCCGGGCGAAGTCGAGGGCGGCGCCGGTGCTCCCGGACCGCGGTTCCGCGTACCGCACCACGCGCAGGCCGTCGTGCAGGAGGACCACCACGGCCTGGTCGACGGTGCCCGCGAACAGCAGCTGGGCCGGTCCCATCGCGGGCCCCGTGGGGGTGCCCGGGGTGGCCGAGACGACCACCGGGGAACCCGGCCGGGCCCACACCGCCAGGGCCCGGCGCAGCAGCGCCGCGTCACCGGCGCGGTCACCGCGCGCGGGCCAGGTGGAGAAGCCCGTACGGGAGGACGTGCGCCACAGGGTCGGCGCGGCCCGGACCAGCTTCCCGGGGTCCAGGGCCTGCTCGGCCGCGGCGTTGAGCGCGTACGGCGGCGCGGCGGGCCCGTCCGAACCCCAGCCCCCGCCCGGCAGCGCGAGGAGCGCCCCGCAGACGGCGAGGGCGGCCCCGGCGGCGAGCGCGGCCCGCGTGAGCCGGCGCCGGCGCAACAGGTCGGTCGGGCGGGCTTGGAGGACGCACGGGTCGAACTCGGGGGAGGCGAACAGCGCGTCGTTCGCCGGGCCGCCGGACTCCGCGACGGCGGCGGCCGGGTCGGCCACCCCGGCGTCGTCCAGCACCCGGAGCACCTCGGGCTCCGACAGCCGCTCCAGGGCGCGCAGCACGCAGGCGGCCCGGGCGGGCCCGCCCAGGGTGGCCAGCCACTGGTCGAGGGCGAGCTCCTCGGCCCCGCCCGAGCGGGGGAACAGCCGCAGCCCCCACACCTGGGGAAGGGCCGGCGGCAGCTGCGCGCGCCGGGGGAGGGTGCGGAACGTCAGCGGGACCCCGGCCTCCAGGGCCGCGCGGAGCACGCGCAGCCGGACGTACGCGTAACCGGAGTCCCCCGTGGCGCCGCCGCGCTGGCCCGGGACCCCGCCGCGGACGGCGGCCGTCGTCTCCCGCCGCCCGCGGGGCAGGGCCCGCTGGGTGAGCGAATGGGCGGTGAGCACCCGCCGGTTGCGGCCCAGTGCGGGCGGCAGCACCAGGTAGGCGAGCCGCACCAGCCGCGGGTAGTGCTCGACGATGGCGGCCTCGGCCTGTTCGACGTCGGGAGACAGGGGGCGGGTGGCGGTATCCGGCGCAGTCACGTTCAGCAGAACGAGCGAATCGTCGGATGGTCACCCGTCCCCAGCGCACACGTTCGGGCCTCGGGGGGTGTCGCCGAAGCCGTTCCGTACGCCCGCGCGGCAGGAGCGGGTTCGACGACGCCTGCTACACCACCAGGCGGGCGCGCAGCGCCGCGACCGTCTCGTCGGGGACCCCGAGGCCCTCGCGCACGTACTTCTCCACGGAGCCGTAGCGCGTCGCGACCTCGTCCAGCGCGGCCTCCAGGTACGAGGGGAAGACCCCGATCAGCGCGAGCGCGATGTCCGGGTCGCCGCCCGCCGCCGTGAAGCCCTCGATCATCGGGGCGAAGGCGCGCTTCACCGCCGGGTTCACCGAGAGGTATTCGGCCATCAGGGTGTCGTCGTCCGCGCCGAGCAGCGACAGGATCACCGTCGCGCCCCAGCCGGTGCGGTCCTTGCCGGCCGTGCAGTGGAAGAGGAGGGGGCCGGACTCCGGGTCGGCCGCCTCGGTGAGCAGCATCCGGTACGCGGCCTGCGCGGACCCGGAGTGCACGAAGGACCGGTAGACGTCCCCGAAGAGGGCCTGCGCCTTGCCGCCGCCCAGGTGCTCCTCGGCGACCACCGGGTCCGACAGCAGGTCCTTGAGCTGCGCGGCGGCAGGCATCGCGCCGGAGTTCACCTTGTCCGCGAGCACGTCGCCGACCAGCAGCCGGGCGCCGGCCGGGAGGCGGTCGGGGTGGTCGGCGCGCTCGGCTTCGGTGCGGAAGTCGATGACCGTGCGCAGCCCCAGCGCGGCGACCACCGGGTCGGCCGCGGGGTCGAGCCGGTCGAGCTGGCCGGAGCGCAGGAGCAGGCCGGGCCGGACGGTGCGGCCGCCGGACAGCGGGGTGCCGCCGAGGTCGCGGAGGTTGGCGACGGTGGTGGACGGGGTGGCGGTCATCGTGTCGGCTCCAGCGGTCGGCGAAGGGTGGGGGCAACGGGACCGGACGGTCGCGGTTACTCGTGTCATATGGTGGTTCGGATCATCTTCCGACGACTCGGCGCGGAAAGGTAATCGACGGCCACCGAGATCCCGATGCCCACCCCGAGCGCCGCCAGGTGCCCGGCGTCGGTGAAGGTCCGCCCCCGCTTGAGCACCGGGGCCGCGCCGAGTGCCAGGAGTCCCGCCCGGGCCGCCGTGCGCACGGCCCCGCGGGGCAGGGCCGAGGTCAGCGCTCCGAGGACGGCGTTGAAGCCGTAGCTGGTCCCCACGTCCAGGGCCCGCCGGGTCCCGGGTCCGGCCGTCCTGCGCAGCACGCCGTACACGAGGAGGGTCGCCGAGGCGTGCCCGAGCAGGAACACCCCGGCGGTCCACCAGGCCCCGTACGCGTACTCGGCGTACCCGAGGACGGCGACGAGCAGCAGCGCGTACGGCAGGGGCATCGGCTCCTCGACCACGAAGGCGCTGGTCAGCAGCGTCTCCCAGCGGCCGGCGGCAAGGTTGTCGACGTTCGTCGAGCATCCGCGCAGCAGCTGCTCCCGCTCGGCCGTCCCCATCCGTTCCAGGGCGTACGCCCCGAACTGGACCCCGGCCGCGTACACCGTGCTCAGGGGCGACGGCCATGGCAATGGATTCACGCTTCCATGATCGGATACCGCCCCCGCGAAGGCATCACCGGGCCCCGTGGGAACATGGCCCGGCCATGTCAGAGAACCCCGCGCCGCTGCGCGCCACCCGAGCCGCGCTGTTCGCGGCGGTGTGCGTGGCGCTGGGCGCGGTGGGTCACGCGCACATGTCCGGCACGGACGTGCCGGCCGTGGGGCTGCTGGGGGCCTTCGCGGTGACCGCCGGACTCGCCTGGGCCGCAACCGGGCGGCGGCGGGGCCCGGTGGGGATCACGGCCGCGGTGCTCGCCGTGCAGGGGGTCCTGCACCTCGTGTTCAGCGGGAGCCAGGCCGCGCAGGCGCCGCCCGCGGCGGCGCCGGGACAGGGCCACGGTCACCACCACGGGGCGGCCGCCGGCCCGGGGGCCGCCGCGACCGGCGCTTCCGGGATGCCGGGGATGCCCGGGACGGCCGACGCGGCCGGCGCCGTGGACGGCATGGACGGCATGGCAGAGATGGTCGCGACCGCCGGGCACGGCGGGTTCGGGATGCTGGCCGCGCACGTGCTCGCCGGGCTGTTCTGCGCCCTCTGGCTGGCCCGGGGCGAGGCCGCCGTGTTCCGGCTGGCCCGGGTGCTCGGTTCCGTCGCGCTGCACACCGCCCGCCCGCTGGCCCGCGCGGTCGCCCTGGTGCGGGCGCGGGTGGTGCCCGTACCCGCTCCGCCCGCTCCGCGCCCCGCGCACGTACGACCACGGCGCCTGCGCGGCGCCGTGCACGCCCACGCCGTGGTCCGGCGCGGGCCGCCGGGGAGCCGAGCCTTCCGCGCCACGGCCCCCGGCCGTCCCGCCCGCGCCTGACCGGCGCCCTCCCGGCCCCGCGCCGGCGGTGGAGCGAGACCCGGGGCCGGTTTCCCCATGTCTCCGCCAACACCGAGGACCCCCATGTCCCTTGAAGAGGTTCAGGACGTCCGCACCCCGGACGCCGACGCCCCCGCCGACAGAACCACCGACACCGCCGCCGAGGCCGGCGGCGCCACCACCGCCGCCGAGGCCGGCGGCGCCGGGCGCCGGCGCCCCGGCAGCGGCTGGGCCGCCCTGCGCCCGCTGCTCCTGCGCATGCACTTCTACGCGGGCCTGCTCATCGCCCCGCTGCTGTTCGCCGCCGCCGCCACCGGGCTGCTCTACGCCGCCTCCTGGCAGGCCGAGGCGATCGTCTACGCCGACGAGCTGACCGTCGACCGCGTCGGCGACGGCCCGCTGGCGCTCAGCGCCCAGGTCGCCGCGGCCAGGGACGCCGCGCCCCGGGGCGAGATCGTGTCCGTGTGGCCCGCACCGGACGCCGAGGCCACCACCCGCGTGATCATGGAGAGCCCGGGCCTCCCCGAGGGCGAGACCCTCACCGTCTTCGTCGACCCGTACACGGCCGAGGTGCGCGGGCAGCTCGCCACCGTGGGCGACGCGCTCCCGCTGCGGGCCTGGCTGAGCGAGTTCCACTCCAGCCTCCACCTCGGCGAGTTCGGCAGGAACTACAGCGAGCTCGCCGCGAGCTGGCTGTGGGTGGTGGCCCTGGGCGGCCTCGCCCTGTGGATCGGCCGCCGCCGCAAGCGGGCGGCGGACCTGGTCCTGCCCGACCGCACGGCCACCGGCCGGCGCCGCACCCTGTCCTGGCACGGCACCGTCGGACTCTGGGCCGTCGCGGGCCTCGTGGTGCTCTCCGCCACCGGTCTGACCTGGTCGCGGTACGCGGGCGAGAACATCGGGCAGCTCCAGGACCGCCTCGGCGGCGCCACCCCCGCCGTCTCCGCCGCGGTGAACGGCGGTCCCGACGGCGGCGCCGACGAGCACGCGGGCCACGTCATGCCCGACGGTACGCAGATGGCCCCGCCCGCTCCCACCGCCGACCTCGGCATCGACCGCGCCGTCGAGGCCGCCCGGGCCGCTGGGGTCACCGAGTCCCTCCAGGTGACGCTCCCGTCCGCGGGCAAGGGGTACGTGGTCAAGGAGAAGGACAAGCTGGTGCCGGTGCACCTGGACGCCGTCTCCGTGGACCCCGCCGACGCCCGCGTCATGGACGAACTGCGGTTCGCCGACTACCCGCTGCTCGCCCAGCTGACCCGCTTCGGCATCGACCTGCACATGGGCATGACCTTCGGCCTCGCCAACCAGCTCGCGCTGGCCGCGCTCGCCGTCGCGGTGATGTTCCTGGTCTTCTGGGGGTACCGGATGTGGTGGCTGCGCCGGCCGACGAAGGACCGCGCGCTCTCCGTGGGCCGCGCCCAGCCGCGCGGAGCCTGGCGGAAGCTGCCGGTGACCGTGCTGCTGCCGCTGGCCGCGGTGACCGCCGTGGTCGGCTGGTTCGTCCCGATGCTCGGAATCAGCCTGGTGGCCTTCCTGGCGCTCGACGCCGTCCTGGGCTTCGCCGCCGGCCGCCGGAGCGCGGCGGCCTAGGGGGTGTCGTCGACCTCGTTCCTGCCGTGCGTACCGGGCGCCGCACGGCAGGAACGAGTGTGGCGACACCCTCAGGCGAAGGAGAACCAGTTGACGTTGACGAAGTCGGCGGGCTGGCCGCTGTCGAAGGTCAGATAGACGTCGTGGGTGCCGGTGGTGCGGCCGATGTCGGCGGGGACGGTGCGCCAGGCCTGCCATCCTCCGGTGTTGGCGATGGCGAAGCGGCCGACCGGGGTGGCGGTGGGGCTGCCGAGGCGGACCTGGACCAGGCCGCTGACTCCGCCGGCGGCGCCGGAGGCGACGCGGGCGTTGAAGCGGGTGGCGCCGGTGGAGCCGAAGGCGACGGCCGAGAACTTGAGCCAGTCGCCGTTGGACAGCCGGCCGACATCGGATCCGCCGCCGTTGTCGGAACAGGCCTCGACCTGTGCTCCCGACTGGGCGTTGAACGCCTCGGCCTGGATGGTGGAGAAGGCGCTGACCCCGCCGCCCGGGGCGGTGGCGGTCGGCGTCGGGGTCGGTGTGCCACCGCCGCCGGCCACACCGCCGACCGTGATGGTCCAGCGGCCGGGGCTGCCGGACTGCACCTTGCCCTCGAAGTCGACTCCGGCCGGGTGCACGTCGTCGTACGGGAAGGCGTACCCGAGGTGGTCGGGGGTGGTGTCGTGAAGGATGCGGGCGTAGTGGTTGGTGCGCGGCCGGGTGTAGAAGGCGGCGGGGTTCTCGGCGGTCGGCTGGTGGGCGTTGTCCAGCAGGGTGGTGCGGTTGAAGGCGGCGGCGAGCCGTGCGCTGAGATTGCCCATCAGGTCGTTGCCCGTGGTGAAGGGCGCGTCGCTGCAGGAGAAGATCGAGAGGGTCGACGGCTTGGCGAAGCTTCCGACTCCGGGGAAGGCGAGGGTGTCGCCGTTCACCCGGCCGGTGACGGTTCCCCAGGTGAACTGGGTGTCGATGCGCAGGTCGGTGGAGCGGTACTTGTTCCACACCTCGTCGACGTAGCCGTCGAAGTATCCCCGGAACAGGGCGCCGTTGCCGCGGATCGCCAGGTTGGGACTGAGTACGCGCAGGTCGCGGCCGCCCGCGGTGACGATCAGCCTGCTCCAGTCGCTGCCGTCGGCTGCGGACTGGGCCCGTAGCGCGGCGGCGACCCGGGACAGTCCGTCGGCGGGCAGTCCGCGCACCGTCTGGGTGCCCTGCCCGGTCTCCAGCTGGAAGGCGATCGGCAGCGAGACCATGTCGACGAACGTGATGTTGGCGTACAACTGGTCGCTGTTGAAGGTGAATTCGCAGAAGTCGTGAGGGACGTTCGCGTTGGCGTCGGCGGGGTTGCTCACCGACGGCAGGGCCAGGCCCCCGCCACGGTTCACCAGGAAGGTGAGTTTCGTGCCGACGGAGAAGTAGATGCGGCCGCTGTCCAGGCGCGGCAGCGTCACCCTCCGTGCCCCGGAGCCGGACGCGTTGAGCGGTATGGCGCAGTCGACCCCGAGCGGGGTCTGATCGCTGGCCGGGGCCGGCGGGTGGTACAGGCTGGAGCCGTTGGCCTGGATGAAGGCCCAGTTGCCGCCGGCCGCGGGGTCGCGGCCGAGCACGTAGGCGTACACCGTGCTGTTGCCGGTGGTGTTGACCAGGTCGAGGGGGAGCGTGGTGGTGGTGGACGCGTTGGCGCCCACCTCGAACCAGGCGGCCGCGGCGGGTACCGCCAGGGCCAGGCCCGCTGTCGCGGCGAGGAGCTTTCTGCGGGGCATCGTTCGCTGGTGGCGAGCCGTCACGGTGGGGATCCGTTCTGCGTGAGGTCGGGTGGGGGGAGCGGTCGGACGCAGGGGCGGGGGAGAAGGGAGGCGGCGGGGCTGGTGGGGCTGGTGGGTCAGCCGGCTGTCCACTTCCGGTGGGCGGCGCCGGTGCAGGTCTGTAGTGCGAGAGCGCTCTCAAGGGTGACGCGGTGTCACCCGGCGGCAGTGAGTATTACGGAGGGGTAACTGCCATGGCAACGTCAGGCGTCCCTCCTGCGCGCCTCTGAGCTGCGGTTTTCTCTCCTGGCTTTCGGCTTAACCCTTGCTTAAGGCTGGCTTGATGCGGAGAGGGCGGCTCGGAGCCGGTGGCCGGCCGGTCGAGGCGCCCTGGAGACCCTGGCGGGAAGCGCCTCCGGCCCGGGCAGGAAGCCGTGCGACGGGTCCTTCCGGGTGCTCAGGTCCGGAAGGGCCCGTTCGCCGTGCCGACCTCAGGCGGTGTGCAGCGTCAGGCCGTAGCGGCCGAGGATCTCGTTGACCGGCTGGAACCACGTCTGGCCGCCGGACGAGCAGTTGCCCCAGCCGCCGGAGGTGACGCCCTGGGCCTGGTCGCCGCTGAGGAACGAGCCGCCGGAGTCGCCGCCCTCGGCGCAGACGCTGGTCTTCGTCATCTGGTGGACGGCGCCCTGGCTGTAGTTGACGGTCTCGTTCTTGGCCAGGACGGTGCCGCAGCGCCAGTGCGTCGTGGACCCCGACCGGCAGATCGAGGCGCCCACGGGTGCCTCGCCGGAGCCGCGTACCAATTGGTCCGGGATGGTGCCCCAGCCGAGCACCACAGGCACGGTCCACCAGCCGCTGTGGATGCCGACGTACGCATAGTCGTTGCCGGGGAACGAGGAGCCCTGGAAGGTGCCCATCGCGGACCCGTCCCAGCCGCGCACGGCGGCCCCCGCCTGCCCGCAGTGCCCCGCCGTCACGAAGCCGCCGTACACGGAGAAGCCGATCGAGCAGCGGACGTTGCCGGTGTAGTACGGGTCGCCGCCGACGGTGCCCGCGGCGTACGTGCGGGGCGCCTGTGCCGTCTCGGCGACGGTGATGGGGCCGCCGGCCCGGGCCCGGTCGATGAAGGCCCGTACGGCGGGGGCTTCCCGCTCGGTGCGTACGACCGTGAGGACGACGCTGTTGGTCCGCGGGTCGACGTGCCAGCCGGCCACGCCGGCGGGGGCGCGAAGCGTGTCCAGGCGTGCTTTGGCGCGGTCCAGCACGGCGGCGCTGTGCCGGACGAGCCGGGTGTCGGCGCCGAGGGCCCGCACCTCGGATTCCTCCGCACGGCCGGTCACCGCGACGACGAGCCGGCCGGTGGACGGCTCGAACCACGAGCCGCCGTACGCACCACCCGCGGCCTGCCGTGCGGTCTTCTCCACGGCCGCGGCGGCCTTTTCCGCGCTCAGTCGTTCCTCGGCCCGGGAAGCGGTGAGCCCGAGGTCCCGGCGCATCGCGTCGAGCAGTCCGGCGGAGGCGGACGGCGCCGCTGCGGGCTCCGGAAGCGGGATCGCACTCGCCACGCCGGCATGGGCGGCGCCCAGGCCGACGGTCAGGAGCAGGGCGGCGACGGCGGCGCGCAGGGGAGTGGTGCGTTTCACGAGACCTCCTGTTGTGGGGAGTTGGACTCTTGAGAGCGCTCTCACAGAATGTCGGGCATTACGTTAGCCGAGGCCTACTTGTCAGGTCCATACCAAAGTCCGGCCCTCGCGGCGGGACCTGCGTGACCATGCCTTCTACTCAGCCCTGCCGCCCAGCCCTACCGGGCAGCCGTCACTCTCGCGTCGCTCCTGATGCGGGCATGACATTTCGACGACAACTCCGCTGCTCCGGACGGCCGAAGGGCCCGTACCCCTCGTGGGTACGGGCCCCGCTGCGTTCGTATCGGGCCGGTCAGGGCGCGCACCCGCCGGTCACGGTGCGTACTTGTAGCCCACCCGGCGCACCGTCTGGATCGCACCGCGGTGGGCCGCGCCGAGCTTGCGGCGCAGCCGGGCGATGTGCACGTCCACGGTCCGGCCGTCACCGACGTGGCCGTAGCCCCAGACCGTGGTCACCAACTGGTCCCGGCTGTGCACCCGGTGGGGGTGCTTCACCAGGTGGGCCAGGAGCTCGAACTCCAGGTAGGTCAGGTCGAGCACCTCGCCGTCGACCTCGGCGGTGCGCTGCGCGGTGTCGATCCGTACGAGGGCGTCACCGCTCGTGCCGGCCGCGCCCTCGGGGGCCTGCGGGGCGGGGGCGGCGACGGCGTGCGGGGCGAAGGCGATCTGCGGCTGCTGGTCGGCGGGCACCAGGACCAGGTAACCGACCATCGGGGGCTGTCCCGGCAGAGTGGGCAGCGTGTGCTGGGGGGCCGGCAGCCAGGTGGCGCCCGGCGGGAGCAGGTCCACGACCCGCGCGACCTCGTCGCGGTCCACGGCGCGCAGCCGGTGGCGCGGACTGGGAGGGAAGGTCAGGGGAGCAGCGGAGGTGAGGGTTCGGGTGTTCGCCATGAGTGGTCAGCTCTTTCACGCGGAGTAGTCGGCAGGAGACGCACGTACGTCATCGATGTCGGTACCGCACAGACCGAAGGCCTCGGGGGAGTTCGGATGGAGATCCCGGAGGCTTTAGAGGGCCGGCGCGTTCTTCGCGCGGCAACACACCCGGTCGAAATCGTCATGCTGACGGGACGGCCAGAACGGCTCGAGGTCGCTGCGACCTGACGAGGTGTACGAGTGGCTGGCCATGCGCCCATTCAAGCAGATGTCGGCCCGCCGGGGCAGACCCTGTCTCACCTCGTGGAGCGGAATCTCATATTCAGCATTCATCGTGGCGTCACACCGTCACATTCCCGACATAAACTCTGGCTTCCGCGGGGCTGCGGCAGCCCCGCGTATCGCATCGTGGGCAGGGTCGTGGGCAGGGCCGTGGGCGGCAGCAGCGGCAGCAGCGGCACGGGCCGGTCGTGGTCGCGCCGGCCGCAACGCCGAACGCCCGCCGTTCCTCTCGGACGCGGCGGGCGTTCGGGCCGGCCCCACCCGCGGGCGGGCGGGGCCGGGGCGATCAGACCAGGCCGTCCTTCTCCAGGCCCGTGCAGCAGGTGTCCGTGATGAGGCGGGTCACCACGTACGGGTCCACGTTCGCGTTCGGGCGGCGGTCTTCGATGTAGCCCTTGCCGTCCTTCTCCACCTGCCACGGGATGCGGACCGAGGCGCCGCGGTCGGAGACGCCGTAGCTGAACTCGTTCCACGGGGCGGTCTCGTGCAGGCCCGTCAGGCGCTCGTCGATGCCCGCGCCGTAGTTCTTCACGTGGTCCAGCGGCTTGCTGCCCTCGCCCAGCGACTCGCACGCGGTGATGATCGCGCGGTAGTCCTCGCGCATCGCCTTCGTGGAGAAGTTGGTGTGCGCGCCGGCGCCGTTCCAGTCGCCCTTCACCGGCTTCGGGTTCAGCGTCGCGGAGACGTTGAAGTCCTCGGCGGTGCGGTAGAGCAGCCAGCGCGCGATCCACAGCTGGTCGGAGACCTCCAGCGGGCCGACCGGGCCGACCTGGAACTCCCACTGGCCGGGCATGACCTCGGCGTTGATGCCGGAGATGGCCAGGCCCGCCGCGAGGCAGTGGTCGAGGTGCTTCTCGACGATGTCACGGCCGAAGATCTCGTCCGAGCCGACGCCGCAGTAGTAGCCGCCCTGCGCCGCCGGGAAGCCGTTGACGGGGAAGCCGAGCGGGCGCGAGCCGTCGAAGAAGGTGTACTCCTGCTCGATGCCGAAGATCGGCTCCTGGCCGGCGAACTTCTCCGCGACCGGGCGCAGCAGGGCCCGGGTGTTCGACTCGTGCGGGGTCATGTCGATGTTGAGGACCTCGCACAGGACGAGGACGTCGTCGCCGCCGCGGATCGGGTCCGGGCAGGAGAACACCGGGTTGAGCACGCGGTCGGAGGCGTGGCCCTCGGCCTGGTTCGTGCTCGATCCGTCGAAGCCCCAGATCGGCAGCGCGTCGCCGTCGCCGAGGATCTTCGTCTTGGAGCGAAGCTTCGCCGTCGGCTCGGTGCCGTCGATCCAGATGTACTCAGCCTTGTAGCTCACGGGCCCCATCCTCAGACTCTGCGGGTGCTGCTGGTCGCTGCTTCATCGCTGCGGTGATGACCGCAGCGTGCCCGCCCGCGATTTCCCTCCCGTTGCCCGTGTGTGAACCCCGTGTTACCGAGGTTTACCCCGCAGGTGGCGCGGCTCGTGCGGGTTGGTGACAGCGCGCCCGCACGGGTGGGGCAGACTGGTCGGGTGAGCATTTTGTCTGATGTGAACCCTGCCGGAGACCCCGCAGAGGGCCCCGCCGAACGTGCCGCCGACCAGGCCCCCGCAGGCCGCCGACCCCGGGTCGGACTGCTGGGCACCGGTCCCTGGGCGCACCGCACCCATGCCCCCGCGCTCGCCGCGCACCCGGGCTCCGACTTCGCCGGAGTGTGGGGCCGGCGCCCGGAGGCCGCCGCCGAGCTGGCGCGCGAGCACGGAGTGAAGGTGTACGAAGACCCCGACGCGCTCTTCGCCGACTGTGACGTCGTCGCCTTCGCCCTCCCGCCCGATGTGCAGGCCCCGCTGGCCGTGCGGGCGGCCGCCGCCGGCTGCCACCTCCTGCTCGACAAACCCGTCGCGACGACCCCCCGGGACGCCCGGGCCGTCGCGGACGCGGTCCGCCTCCACCAGGTCGCCTCCGTCGTCTTCCTCACCCTCCGCTTCGCCGAGCCCACCGCGGGCTGGGTCGCGGAGCAGGCCGCCCGGCCGGGCTGGTTCACCGCCGCCGCCCACTGGCTGGGCGCCGTCTTCCCGCCCGACGGCTCGCCCAGCGCGTACGCCGACTCGCCCTGGCGCAAGGACAAGGGCGGGCTGTGGGACGTCGGCCCGCACGCCCTGTCCGTCCTGATCCCGATCCTGGGCGACGTCACCTCCGTCAGCGCCACCCGCGGCCCCTCCGACGTGGTCCAGCTGGCCCTGCGGCACGACTCCGGCGCGGCCAGCACCGCCGTGCTCAGCCTGGGCGCGCCGCAGGCCGCCGCCGGGGTGGGGCTGCAACTGCGCGGCACCGAGGGCGTGTACGAGCTGCCCGGCTGGAGCGACGTGCCGGCCGCCTACGGGCGGGCCCTCGACGCGCTGCTCACCGCCGCCCGCACCGGGGTGCCGGACGCGCGCGGAGCGGAGTTCGGGGCCCGGCTGACGGAGATCCTGGCCGAGGCGCAGGAACAGCTCCCGGCGGAGTGACGGCCCGCCCGGCGGGGCGCCCGTACGGGCGCCCCGCACGGGTTATTTGATCAGGGCGTTCGCCACGATGACGGCCAGGCCGATCGTGCAGTCCGCCAGCCCGATGAGCAGCGCGGAGCGGAGCCGGTAGCCGACGCGGACCGCCACGAAGGCGCCCCAGCCGAACAGCAGCGCCGCGTTCAGGCCGAGCCCGACGGCGGTCACCCCGTACGACTCCCAGTCGGCGAGGCCCGCGCAGACCAGCAGCAGGACGGTGGGGAGGGTGGCCGCGACCATCGGCCACTCGTGCCACAGCGCCAGGGCGAGCAGCCGCCACCGGTGACCGGGGCCGCCCTCCCGGTGGGTGGCCATGTGGTGGGCGTAGCCGTGCGCGGCGCCGGCCGTGACGGCGGTCACGAGGACCCAGCTGGCGTCGTAGAACGGGGTGTACTCCCCGCCCTTCTGGTCCAGGGCGGCGAGCAGGCCGCTGGCCAGGACCGTTCCGTAGACCCCGCCGAACATCCAGTCGGCGCCGCGCCGCGGTGGCGGGAGCGGAGTCCCGCCGGGCAGGGTCTGCGGGTGCTGATGCTCGTTCACTCCGGGTCCTTTGGTGCGGTAAGGGGTGATTCGCGATCACCCTAGAGGGATCCCGCGTGAGGGCGCTGTCAGTGCGGGCCGCCGGGCGTTCCGGCCGGTACGTCGGCCAGTGCGTCGGCCAGTACCCCGGCCAGTGCCGTCAGCGCCCGTGCGAAGGCCGCGTCCGGCGCCGCCGCGTAGCCGACGACGAGGCCCTCGCGGGCCGGAGCCGGATCCGCCGGGTGCCGGTAGGAGGAGAGGCCGTCCAGCGACAGGCCCGCCGCCCGGGCCGCCGCCAGGGCCGGGGCCTCGCCGCCCCGGGGGAGCTCCACCACCGCGTGCAGCCCCGCCGAGATGCCCGTGACCCGGGCCCGCGGGACGCGTTCCGCCAGGACGGAGACGAGCCGGTCGCGCCGGTCCCGGTAGCGCCCGCGCATCCGGCGGACGTGACGGTCGTACCCACCGCACTCGATGAAGTCGGCCAGCGCCAGCTGGTCCAGCGCGCTCGCCCAGGACTCCCGCAGGCCCTTCGCGGCCAGCACCGGCTCGACCAGGTGGTCCGGCAGCACCAGCCAGCCGAGGCGGAGCGCGGGGGAGAGGCTCTTGCTGAGCGAGCCCGCGTACACCACGTGCCCGGGAGCCAGCCCCTGGACGGCCCCGACCGGCTTGCGGTCGTAGCGGAACTCCCCGTCGTAGTCGTCCTCCACGATCACCCCGCCCGTGCTGCGGGCCCACTCCACCGCCGCCGCGCGCCGTGCGGGCAGCAGCCGGCCGCCGGTGGGGAACTGGTGGGCCGGGGTGAGCAGCACCGTACGGGCCCGGCCGGGCAGTTCACCGGTCCGGACGCCGTCGTCGTCGACCGCGACGGGGTGCGCGCGGACCCCGGCGGCGTCGAGGATGCCGTGGTGGAAGGGGAGTCCGTACGCCTCCACGGCCCACTCCCGGGGCCGTACGGCGGCGAGCAGCCGCAGCCCGTTCGCGAAGCCGGAGCAGACCACGACGTTCTCGGGGCCGGTCCGCACGCCCCGCGCCCGGGAGAGGTACGCGGCCAGCGCGCGCCGCAGTTCCGGACGCCCCCGCGGATCGCCGGGGCCGAAGGCCTCGGTCGGGGCCCCGGCCAGGGCCCGGCGGGCGCTGGCGGCCCACGGACCCCGGGGGAACGACGCGGGATCGGGCTTGCCCTGCAGCAGGTCGTGGAGCGGCGGCGCGGGCGCGGGCCCGTCCGGGCCGGCCGGTGCGGCGGCGGCCGGCGCCGCACCCTCGGCGACCCGCGTGCCGGAGCCCTGGCGGGCGGTGAACCAGCCCTCGGCGACCAGCTCCGCGTAGGCGTCGGCGACGGCGTTGCGGGCGAGGCCCAGGTCGGCGGCGAGCACCCGGTAGGGCGGCAGCGGGGTCCCGCCGGCCAGCCGTCCGCTGCGCACGGCGTCGCGCAGCGCCCGGGCGAGCGCGGTCCGCCGGGCACCCCCGGCGGGGAGCTCCAGGTGCAGGTCGGCGCCGGGGGCGGGGCGGTCGGCGGCCGGATGGTCCGCGGCAGGGGCCGCGCGGCCGGGGGAGGCGTCGCGGGCGGGGGCCGTGGGCGGGGTTCCGGAGGGGGTGCGGGGGGCGGTCACGCGCCCGGCTCCGGGGCGAACGCCGCGAGGGCGGCCGTCAGGAAGCGGCGTACGGCGTCCCGTTCGGCGGGGTCGAGGTCGTCCAGCACGTCGAGCACCGCGTCGAGCCGGGGGCCGAAGAACTCCCGCCCCAGCCGGACCGCCCGCGGCTCCACGCGCAGCAGGATCCGGCGCCGGTCGCGGTCGTCGCGGACCCGCGCCACGTGGCCGAGCCGCTCCAGCCGGTCGATGACGGAGGTCGTGCCCGCCGAGTTGAGGCCCAGCCGGGCCCCCAGCAGGCCCGCCGTGGCGGGCTCGTCCGCGCGGGCCGCGTCCAGCAGGCAGATCAGGGCGCGCACGTCGGTGGGGTGCATGCCGTTGCGGGCGGCGAACTCCGCCTGGCGCAGCCCGAACTCCACGGTCACCGCACGCAACAGGTGCACCAGCCCGGCGTGTTCGCCCCGTCCGTTGTCGTTCACTTCGCCTCCGCCTAGAATCTCTCGCTCAGCGAGATTATCGCCCGACGAGGCAAAGAAGCGAGGCCGTCGTGCCGGATCCGTCCCTGAACCCGCCCTCGGACCCGTCCTCGAACCCGTCCCCGGAGTCCTCCCCGGGGCCCTCCAAGCAGCCGCCCGGTGACTCCCTCGCCGCCGCCTCCTTCCGGTCCGCCTACGACGACGTGCTCGGCGGATGGCCCGCCCCCGCGGACGCCGTCGACGTGCCCACCCCGTACGGCCTTACGCGCGTCAACCGCTGCGGCCCGGCCGGCGCCCCGCCGATGGTGCTGCTGCCCGGGGCCGGCGCCACGTCCACCGTGTGGGGCGCCTGCGCCGCCGCCGGGCTCGCCCGCGGCCACCGGGTGCACGCCGTGGACCTGATGGGGGATCCCGGGTTGAGCGTGCCGGCGCCGGGGCGCGCGGTCCGCTCCGCCGGCGACCTCGTCGACTGGCTCGACGCGGTCCTCGACGGCATCCTCGGCGCGGCCCCGGACGGCACCCCGCCCGACAGTCGCACCGCCGGGGGCGGACGGCCCCGGCGGGTGGTGCTCGGCGGGCACTCGTACGGGGCCTGGATCGCCGCCCACCACGCCGCCCGGCGGCCCGGCCGGCTCAGCCGCCTCGTCCTGCTCGACCCCACCCGGATCTTCACCGGCCTGCGCCCCGGCTACGTGCTGCGCGCCCTGCCCGCGCTGATCGCGCCCACCCCCGGGCGGATCCGCTCGTTCCTCGCCTGGGAGACCGGCGGAGCCGCCCTCGACCCCGCCTGGCTGCGCCTCCAGGAGCGGACCGCCGACTTCCGCACGGTCCGGCCGGTCACCGGGCCGCGCCCGGACCTCTCCGGGCTCGGGGGGCCGGCGGGGCCCCGGGTCGACGTCCTCTTCGCGGCGGCCGCCCGCTGCCACGACGCGGACCGCGCGGCGCGCGCCGCGCGGTCCGCGCTGCCGGGTGCGCGGGTCGGCGTACTGCCCGGGGTCTCCCACCACGGGCTGCCGCTGACGGCCGCCGGGGAGATCGCCCGGCGGCTGACCGGCGCGGACCCGTTCTGAGGGGGCGGCCTCAGGCCGTGCGGGACAGCGCCTCGCGGACGGCCTCGTCGGAGCGGGCGATCACGGCCGTCCCGTCCTGCGCGGTGATGATCGGGCGCTGGATCAGCTTCGGGTGGGCCGCCAGGTGGGCGATCCAGCGGCCCCGGTCCTCCTCGGTCGCCTCGCGCGGCAGGTCCCGTACGCCCGTCTCGCGCGCCAGCGGGTCCGAGGTGCGCGTGATGTCCCACGGCTCCAGCCCGAGCCGGCCGAGCACCGTCCGGATCTCGTCCTCGGAGGGCACGTCCTCCAGGTAGCGGCGCACGGTGTAATCGGCGCCCTCCGCGTCCAGCAGCGTCAGCGCGGCGCGGCACTTGGAACAGGCGGGATTGATCCAGATCTCCATGCCGCCCACCCTAACCAGGGCTGGTCTGGCCAGGGGCTTTTGTCAGTGGTCCCCGGTAAAATCGAGGGAGAACGACAGGAAGCCAACTACCGTTTGGGAGGCTGTAGATGGCCACTGCCACAACCATTCAGCACGTCAAGAAGAAGCCGCTGCCGGCGGGCCTGCCCCGCGAGTGGTACGAGAGCCACAACCGCCGTCTGAAGGCGATGCGGCTGGCGATATTCCTGCTCGACTCGGGGACGTACGACGCACGGCGCGCCACCAACCGGAAGATCCGGACGATGGCCGTCCGGACGGGCATCCACCGCCCCTCGAACGTCACCTGCAAGCTGGTGCGCAGCTTCATCAAGGAGGCGTAGGGGGGAGCCGGCGGCCGCCGTGCGCCCGGCGGGGTCGGCCCGATGTCGTGTCGGCCCGTCGGCCCGTCGGTCACGGCGGTGGCTCTCCGAAGACCTCGACGGTTCCGGTGCCGCCGGGCGGGGCCGGGTCGCCGCCGTCCGCCGCCGGCCGGGCGGGCGCCTCGATCGCGACGCGTCCGCCGGTCCCGATGCCGGAACCGGTTCCGTCCAGGGGCGGGCCGAGGAGGACGGCGGCCGAGAGCAGGCCGGCGGCGGCCGTCACGGCCGCAGACGTCGCGATCGCCGCCATCCGCCTGCGGTGCTTGCGCGGTGCGCGCATCGGGTGGCTCCTCTCCGCCGGGGTCGGCGCGACAGGACCGAGGACACCACGGAAACCGGGCAAATGGGTCCTTCGTCATCGTTCGGTCACATGATCAGTACGGGGCGGTCATGTCGGGCGCGGGCCGGATCCGCCGTCGCTGCCCGACCCCGGGCATGAGTCCGGGCCGGGGCATGAGGCCGGGCCGGCCCCGTCCAGGGACAGCAGCAACAGGGCCACGTCGTCGCGCGGGCCGCCGCCCGAGAAGGCCGCCAGGTCCCGCCACACCGCCTGGACCAGCCCCTCCGGGTCCCGCGCCAGCACGGGCACCCGCGCCGCCAGCGGGTAGAAGTGCCCGGCCCGGTCCCGGGCCTCCGTCACCCCGTCGGTGTACAGCAGCAGCCGGTCCCCGGGCCGCAGCCGCAGCTGGACCGTCACGGGCTCCGCCGGACCGGCGACGCCCAGGCCCAGCGGCGGACCCGGCTCCACGACCACCTCCTCCACCCCGGACCCGCGCACGAGCAGCGGCGGCGGGTGCCCGCACGACACGATCCGTACGAGGTCCGTGCCGGGCGGGAACTCCAGCAGCACCGCCGTCGCGAACAGCTCCGGGGGCTCCGCGGAGGCGTCCGTCGCGTGCGCGGTGTCCGCGAGCAGCCGCCGGTCCAGCCGGGCCGCCACCGCCGCCGGCTCCGGGTCGTCGAGCACCGCCTCGCGGAAGGCGCCGAGCAGCGCCCCGACGGTGCCGACCGCCGCCAGCCCGTGGCCCTGCACGTCCCCGATCAGCGCCCGTACGCCGTACGGACCCGCCCGCACGTCGTACAGGTCGCCGCCGACCAGGGTGCCGCGCTGGGCCGCCCGGTAGAGCGCGGAGCAGCGCACCGGGCCGACCCGCTCCGGGAGCGGCGGGAGGATGGCGAGCTGCGCCGCCTCCGCCACCGTCCGTACGGTGACCAGCTGGGCGTCGCGGCGCCGGCGCACCCAGGCGATCACCACGCCCAGCAGTCCGACCGCGGCCACGGTGGCCAGGTCCGACCCGCGGGCGTGGGCGACGCCGATGCTCGGTGCGCCCAGCAGGACCAGCACCACCGCGGCGAAGCAGGCGGTCCCGGCCGGCCCGTAGGCGAAGGCCGCCACCGGGGGCAGGGCCGCGAGGAAGTACCCCAGCTCCACGTCCCCGGGGGTGAGGGCCTGGGCGAGGACGAGCACGACCAGGGCCGCCGCGGGGGCGATCCGGGTCCAGACGGGCGGCGGCTGCCCCCGCAGCCACCCCGGCTGCTCGCTTCGGCCTCTCACCCCTCCACCCTGGTACCGCCGCCGGGCCCGCGCACCCCGGACCGGCGGACGGCTGGGCCGTCCGGCTCCGGCGATGCGGTCGCCGGGTACGGCCCGGAGCGGGGACAGTGGGGGCGTGACGGAAGACGAAGCCCCGGACCGGCCGCCGACGCGGGCCCACATCGAGGCCCACGGCAGCGGCGGCGCGGGCGGCTCGCAGAGCGCCGAGATCAGCACGCGCCTGAACTGGCTGCGCGCCGGGGTGCTCGGCGCCAACGACGGGATCATCTCCACCGCGGGCCTCGTGGTCGGCGTCGCCGGAGCGACCACCTCCCGCCCCGCGATCTTCGCGGCGGGCATCGCGGGGCTGCTGGCGGGAGCGCTGTCGATGGCGGCGGGGGAGTACGTCTCCGTCAGCTCCCAGCGGGACTCCGAGCGGGCCGCGCTCGACCTGGAGAGGCGCGAGCTGGCCGAGGAGCCGGAGGCGGAGCTCGACGAGCTCACCGACCTGCTCGCGGCCCGCGGCCTGAGCCGCGGCCTGGCCCGGGAGGCCGCCGAACAGCTGACGCGCCGGGACGCGCTGCGGGCGCACGCCCGGGTGGAGCTGGGCATCAACCCCGACGAGCTCGCCAACCCCTGGCACGCGGCCCTCGCCAGCCTCGTCGCCTTCACCGTCGGCGCGCTGCTGCCGCTGCTGGCGATCATCCTGCCGGGGCCGTCCGCGCGGGTGCCGGTCACGGTGGCGGCGGTGCTGGCCGCGCTCACGCTGTGCGGGGTGGTCAGTGCCCGGCTCGGCGGGGCGCCGGCGGGGCGGGCGATCCTGCGGAACGTGGGGGGCGGGGCGCTGGCCATGGCGGTCACGTACGCGGTGGGCACCTGGCTCGGCACCTCCGGCTGACCCACCTCCGGCTGACCCACCTCCGGCTGACCCACCTCCGGGTGACCCCCGGGGCCTGATCCGGCCGGTCCGGGGCGGGAGGCGGTCCGGGAGCGGGGGAGCGGTGCGGCCCGGTTCGGCCGGGACGGCGGGGCGACCCGGCAGGATGGGGGGCATGCGCATCGCGGTCACCGGTTCCACCGGCCTCATCGGCAAGGCCCTCGTACAGTCCCTCCGGGCGGACGGCCACGAAGTGGTCCGCTTCGTACGGCGCGCGCCCGCCGCCGCCGACGAGGCGCGCTGGGACCCGGCCCGGGGCGAGGTGGACCCCGCCGGGCTGGCCGGGTGCTCCGCCGTCGTCCACCTGGCCGGGGCCGGGGTCGGCGACCACCGCTGGACCGACGCCTACAAGCGGGAGATCCGCGACAGCCGGGTCCTCGGCACCGCCGCGATCGCCCGGGCCGCGGCCGCCCTCGACGAACCGCCCGCCGTGCTGGTCAGCGGCTCCGCCATCGGCTACTACGGGGACACCGGCCGGCGCGCGGTCGACGAGGACGCCCCCGCGGGGCAGGGGTTCCTGCCCTCCGTGTGCGTGGAGTGGGAGGCGGCCGCCGAACCCGCCGCCGCGGCGGGCATCCGTACCGCGTACGCCCGTACCGGCCTGGTCGTCGCCCGCGACGGCGGGGCGTGGGGGAGGCTGTTCCCGATCTTCCGGGCGGGCGTCGGCGGCCGGCTGGGCGACGGCCGCCAGTACTGGTCGTACCTCTCCCTCCGGGACGAGGTCGCGGCCCTGCGCCACATCGTCGACACCCCGTCCCTCTCCGGCCCGGTCAACCTCACCGCCCCCGATCCGGTGACCAACCGCCAGGTGACCGAGGCCATGGGCCGGGTGCTGCGCAGGCCCGCGGTACTGCCCGTGCCGGCCGTCGCCCTGCGCCTCGCGCTCGGGGAGTTCGCCGAGGACGTGCTCGGCAGCCAGCGGGTGCGGCCCGCCCGGCTGCTGGAGTCCGGCTTCGTCTTCCGTGACCCGAGCATCGAGCAGGCGATCCGCGCCGCCCTCTAGAGAGCGGCGTGCGACCGCCGTGCGACCGTTCGTGACCCGTATGCGACCGCCGTGCGACCGGAGTTGACCGTAATACCCCAACCAACTTGGGTTCCGCTGGAGCCGGTTGGGGGAAGGACGGTGAGACACAGCCGCGCCGACCTCGGGGAGGGGCACGTGCTCAGCAGCTCACACCATGCCGCACACCATGCGGACGTCGTCATCGTAGGAGCCGGAGTCTCAGGACTCGCGGCCGCGCAGCACCTGATCGCAGCGGGGGTCACGGTCACCGTCCTGGAGGCCGCGGACGACCCCGGCGGACGGATGGCCACCACCTCGGCCGACGGGTTCCGGCTGGACCGGATCGGCCAGCTGCTCAACACCACGTACACCGAACTGGCCCGCACCCCGGGCCTGGAGACCCTGACCCTGCGCCCGTTCGCGCCCGGCGTCCTGGTCCACACCGACGGCAAACAGCTGCGGGCCGGAGCCCTCACCCCGGCCCGCGCCCTGGCCAGCGGCTCCCTCGACCAGGCCCGGCTCAGCGCCGCCCTCGGCCGGCTCGCCGCCCTGCCCGAGGAGAAGCTGCTCGCCCGGCCCGAACGCACCGCGCACGCCGCCCTGCGCTCCCGCGGCCTGCCGCCCCGCACGGTCCACGGCGTCCTGCGGCCGCTGCTCGCCGCCCTGCTCCGCGATCCGGAGCTCACCACGTCCAGCCGCGTCGCCGACCTGGCCCTGCGCACCTTCGCCCGCGGCCGGCTCGCCGTGCCCGAGGGCGGCGCCGCGGCCCTGCCCGGCCTGCTCGCCGCCGCCCTGCCGCCCGGCACCGTGCACACCGGGGTCCGGGTCCGGTCGGTGGCGACCAACCTGGTCACCACCGAGGAGCACGGCGAGTTCGGCTGCCGTTCCGTCGTCCTGGCCACCGGGGCCCGCGCCGCCGCAGGGCTCCTGCCCGGCCTGCGCGTCCCCGCCTTCCACGAGGTCACCGTCCTGCACCACGCCACCGCCGGCCCGCTGCCCCGGGACGGCTCGCTGCTCCTCGACGCCGCCCCCGAGTGGCCCGTCTCCCACACCGCCGTGATGAGCGCCGTCGACCCGACCCGGGCCCCGGCCGGCCGCAGCCTGGTCACCACCACCGTCCTCGGCCCGCCGCCGCCCCCGCGCACCGTCGCCTCCCGGCTGGCCCGGCTCTACGAGACCCCGACCCGCGCGTGGGAGCTGCTCGCCGTCCACCACACCCCGGAGGCCGTCCCCGCCATGCCCCCGCCCTACGACGCGCGCCGCCCGGTCCGGGTCCTCGCCGGGCTGTACGTGTGCGGGGACCACCGCGACACCAACACCGTCCAGGGCGCGCTGCACTCGGCCCGCCGCGCCGCCACCGCCGTCCTGCGGGACTTCGGCATCCCGGTCCCGGCCGCCCCGGCGCACGCGCTCCCCGTGGCGGCCTGAACCACCGCCCCGCGGGGTCCGGGCCCGGCCCGGACCCCGCAGGGGCGCCGCCGGATCAGGCCAGCGCCGCCACCCGGTCCCGGTACGTCCGCACCGCCGAGGCGTCCCGGAACGGCTCCAGGCGCCGCTCGAAGTCCCGTACGTACTCCACCGCGCGGACCGACCGCATCTCGCTCGCCTGCTGCGCCGCCTCCGCCCCCAGCGCGCACGCCTGGTCCAGCTCGCCCAGGCCCAGCCGGGCCGTGGCCAGCACCACCCGGCAGAACAGCTGCGACCGGGCGTACCCCGGTGCCCGCAGCTGCAGGGACCGCTCCGCGTGCTGGGCCGAGGCCCGGTACTGCTGGAGGTCCCGGTGGCAGTGCCCGAACTCGTCCGCGAGCTGCGCCTCGTCGTAGAACCGCGCCCAGTGCGGTACGTCGTCCCCCGGCCGCGCCGCGCCCAGGGCCCGCTCGGCCCGCACCAGCGACGCCGTCGCCGCCCGGACCTCGCCGAGGACCGCGTGCCCGCGCGCCTCCGCCGAGTGCAGCAGCGCCTGCACCACCGGCGGCGGCCCCGAGCCCACGCCCTGCTGGGCCACCCGCGCCAGCTGCACCGCCTCGCGGCCGTGGCCGAGGTAGACCGCCTGGCGGCTCATCGTGACCAGCACGTACGCCCCGTACGGCCGGTCCGCGGCGGCCTGGGCCAGCCGCAGCGCCTGCACGAAGTACCGCTGGGCCAGCCCGTGCGCGGCGATGTCGTACGAGGTCCAGCCCGCGAGCCGGGTCAGGTCGGCGGCGGCGGAGAACAGCCGCCGCCCGGTCGTCTCCCCGTAGGTCCCGCGGAGCATCGGCTCCGCCTCGTGCTCCAGGTAGCGCACCAGCGCCTGCCGGGCGTGGCCGCCCCCGTACGCGTGGTCCAGGCTGCGGAACAGCTCGCTCACCGATCTCAGCGCCGCGATGTCGCCGCCGGTCACCCGCTGCCCGGGCCCGCGGTCGATCTGCCGCTGCCGGGGCACCGAGGCCCGCCCCTGGACCGGTACGCGGGCCGCCGCCGGGTCCGCGCCGCGGCCCACCCGCTCGTCCGCCCTCCCGATGAGCCAGTCCCGGCTGGGCACCACCAGCCCGGCCGGGGTGAAGGCGATCTTCCGGAGCTCGGCGTGCGAACCGGAGTCCTTGCGCCACAGGCCGGCCGCGATGTCCACGGCCTCTTCGGGGGTGGCGGCGAACTCCAGCCCCGCGTACACCGGGGCGCAGGCGTCCAGCCCCAGGTCCTGGGCGGACAGCCGCCGGCCGAGCCGCCGGGTGAAGACCTCGGCGATGAGCGCGGGGGTGGTGCCGCGGGGCTGCTGCCCGCGCAGCCACCGCGTCACGGAGGTCTTGTCGTACCGCAGATCGAGACCGTGCTCCAGGCCGAGCTGGTCCACGCGGCGGGCGAGCCCGGCGTTGGAGAACCCGGCCTCCTCGATCAGGCCCGCGAGCTGCCGGTTGGGGACGCGCTGGGCAGGTCGTTCCGTCATCGGCTCCACGGTCTCCTGACGTGACGGACCGGGGTCCCGGCCCTGTGAACGGCGTGAATGTAGCGGCGAACTCCCCTCAGACCGCCCTGTCTGCCCCACATTCATCCGATCGTGTGCAGAATCGGTGGGTGCCTTTACGGACTGGACCCTTTCGTCCGCGTACGCTGCGCGCATGACCCGCCGGCCCCTCGGGGCCCATCCCGCCGCGGAGCGCCCCGAGTCCACCGCTCCGCTGCCGCCGCCCGAGCTGACCGAGGCGGAGTGCCGCCGCTGCGGCACCCACATCGCGGGGCTCGACGGGCGGTACGCCTGCGGGGTGTGCGGCTGGGTGAACGACCACGCCGAGGGCCACCGCCGGCTGCCGCGCGCCGACGAGGACCCGGACCGCCCGCCGAAGGGCCGCCGCCCCCGGCAGCTCCCGGGACCCCCGCCACAGGCGCCCGTACCGGCCGCCGCACCGGTGCGCGCGGGGCCGGGGCCGGGGCCCTGAAGGAGCCCGCGCGGGCCGCCGTACCCTTGGCTGGTGCGATACGTGCACACAGCAGGTTCAACGAGGAGGCGCCGCGGTGGCTGAGCTTGGGTTTGTCCATCTGGGCTTCGGGCCGGAAGCCGTCGAGTACACCGTGGCCTGGGAGGAACAGCGCCGGGTGCACGCCGCCCGCTTCGCTGACGAGGTCGACGACACCTGCCTGCTGCTGGAACACCTGCCGGTCTACACCGCCGGCCGGCGCACCGACCCCGCCGAGCGCCCGCTCGACGGCACCCCCGTCGTCGACGTGGACCGCGGCGGCAAGATCACCTGGCACGGCCCCGGCCAGCTGGTCGGCTACCCGATCCTGAAGCTGCCCCGCCCGGTGGACGTGGTCGCCCACGTCCGCCGCCTGGAGGACGCGCTGATCCGCACCGCCGCCGAGTTCGGGCTGGAGACCACCCGCATCGAGGGCCGCTCCGGCGTGTGGGTGCTGGGCGACCCGGTGGAGGACCGCCCGCTGGTCGGCGGGCTCTCCCTCGACTTCGACCCGCGCCTGCACGACGACGAGTTCGACGCGCGGCTCAACGGCCCCGAGTACGCCCCGTCCAACGCCGGCCAGCGCCGCGAGGACCGCAAGCTCGCCGCCATCGGCATCCGGGTCGCCAAGGGCGTCACGATGCACGGGTTCGCGATCAACGTGAACCCCGACAACACCTGGTTCGACCGGATCGTCCCCTGCGGCATCCGGGACGCCGGTGTGACCTCGCTCTCGTACGAACTGGGCCGCGAGATCACCATCGCCGAGGTGCTCCCGGTCATCGAGCGGCACCTGAGGGACGTCCTGGAGCACGCCGAGCCGCGCCCCCGCGAGACCGAACCCGCCGCGGGCTGACCGCCCGCGGGAATGCGTCCGGCAGCCCCCAGGTTGGCGGAGTGAAGAACGTACGAAATTACGGGCGTACCCTGGTGGGCGCCGAAGAATCGAAGTCACAGGGAGCCGGTCGTGTCCGCAGTCGCACCCGACGGACGCAAGATGCTGCGCCTGGAGGTCCGTAACGCCCAGACGCCCATCGAGCGCAAGCCCGAGTGGATCAAGACCCGGGCGAAGATGGGCCCCGAGTACACCAAGATGCAGGCCCTGGTGAAGGGCGAAGGACTGCACACGGTGTGCCAGGAGGCGGGCTGTCCGAACATCTACGAATGCTGGGAGGACCGCGAGGCCACCTTCCTCATCGGTGGCGACCAGTGCACCCGGCGCTGTGACTTCTGCCAGATCGACACGGGCAAGCCCGAGGCCCTGGACCGGGACGAGCCCCGCCGTGTCGGCGAGTCCGTGGTCACGATGGACCTGAACTACGCCACCATCACCGGCGTCGCCCGCGACGACCTGGCCGACGGCGGTGCCTGGCTGTACGCCGAGACCGTGCGCCAGATCCACGAGCAGACGGCGGGCCGCGAGAGCGGTCAGACCAAGGTCGAGCTGCTGGCCCCCGACTTCAACGCGGTCCCGGAGCTGCTGGAGGAGGTCTTCGCCTCCCGCCCCGAGGTCTTCGCGCACAACGTCGAGACCGTGCCGCGCATCTTCAAGCGGATCCGCCCCGGCTTCCGCTACGAGCGTTCGCTCGACGTGATCACCCGGGCCCGCGCGTACGGCCTGATCACCAAGTCGAACCTGATCCTCGGCATGGGCGAGGAGCGCGAAGAGGTCACGCAGGCCCTGAAGGACCTGCACGAGGCCGGCTGCGAGCTCATCACCATCACCCAGTACCTGCGGCCCTCGCCGCGGCACCATCCCGTCGAGCGCTGGGTGAAGCCGGCCGAGTTCGTCGAGCTGGCCAAGGAGGCCGAGGAGATCGGCTTCTCCGGTGTGATGTCCGGCCCGCTGGTCCGGTCCTCGTACCGGGCCGGCCGCCTGTACCAGCAGGCGATGGAGAAGCGCAGCCACGCCGAGGTGTAGGTGTGACGCGCGCTACCACACGGACTGTGTGAACTCGCGCACAAAGTCTTACCAATGAGTAACACCGCGTCGACGCGGCCCCTAGGCTCTTTTCAGGGAAGAGTGCCCGGCGGGCCGCGTCTGCGTGTTTGCAACGTGTCCATCACATTTGACGGGCTGGTCACGCCCTGGTAACACCAGTCAGTGACGCTGGACCCACGCACCGCAACCGTTCTGCCGACGTGTTTCCGTGAAAGGGATCGCCATCATGCAGGCCGCGCCCGTACGCGCCATCGCCATTCCCTCCTTCACCGACGCCTTCCGGGGCGTCGAGTCCCTGCTCATGAGCGGTGCCCGCCGCAACGCCTGGACGGCCGTCCAGGAGGACCGCCGCCGGGCCAAGGACCGGGTCGAAACCGAACACGTACTTGAGGCCGCGGCGACCCGTACCCCTCGGGCCACGTAAACTCGCCCTATGGCGAGGAAGTCAAACGCAGAGACTGCTGCGAACCCCGGGCGACTGAAGCAGATCGCCCTGACGTACAAGATGACGCGCAAGGCCGACCCGAAGGTCGGTCTGATCGTCGCGGGCGTGGGAATCGTCACCTTCGGTGTCTTTCTTGCGATCGGCTTCCTGATCGGCCACCCGGTCTACCTGGGCATCCTGGGCTTCCTGGTGGCGTTCCTCGGAATGGCGATCATCTTCGGACGACGGGCCGAGCGCGCTGCCTTCGGGCAGATGGAAGGACAGCCGGGCGCGGCCGCGGCCGTACTGGACAACGTGGGACGGGGCTGGACGACCACCCCGGCCATCGCGATGAACAAGAGCCAGGACATCGTCCACCGGGCCGTCGGCAAGGCCGGTGTGGTGCTGATCGGCGAGGGCAACCCCAACCGGGTCAAGCTTCTCCTCGCGAACGAGAAGAAGAAGATGGCCCGGATCATGCCGGACGTGCCGGTGCACGACTTCATCGTGGGCACGGGCGAGAACGAGGTGCCGCTCAAGAAGGTGCGCACCACGCTGCTCAAGCTGCCGCGCGTGCTGGCCGGCCCCCAGATCACCCAGGTCAACGACAAGCTGCGGGCCATGGGCGACCTCATGAGCAACATGCCGCTGCCGAAGGGCCCGATGCCCAAGGGCATGAAGATGCCCCGCGGTGGGAAGATGCGCTGAGCGGATCAGCCGCTCACCCGCTTTTCGTATACGACACAGGGGCGGGGCCCGGGCCGGGGGGGGGGGGGGGGGGGCCGGGGGGGGGGGGGGGGGGGGGGGGCCCGGCGGGGGGGGGGGGGGGCGGGGGGCGTCCCGGCGCGCGGCGGGGGGGGGGGGGCGCCCCCCGCCCCCCCCCCCCCCGCCTCCGGACCCCCCCCCCCCCCCCCCGCGCCCGCCCCCCCCCCCCCCCCCCGCCCCTGTGTCGTATGTGCGGCGCCGTGCGCCTACAGGCGGACCTGGACGGCGCGGGCCAGGCGGTCGTGCAGGCCGCGGCCGTCGCGGTCCCAGATGAGCGCCGGGACGACCAGGGCCAGCAGCAGGGTGCGGATCAGCACCCGGCCGAAGCCGAGGCGGCCGCCGTCCTCCGCGATCACCCGGAGGCCCATGATCCGCTTGCCGGGGGTGAAGCCCACGGTGCCGACGGTCAGGACGGCCAGGACCACGAAGAGGCCCAGGGTCCAGTTGCCCGCCGCGGCCAGGTCGCCGCCGGTGATCAGCCCGTACGCAATCAGCTGGCAGCCGATCCAGTCGATGGCCACGGCGCCCAGCCGGCGCCCGAAGCGGGCCACGGAGCCGGACCCCTCCTGGGGGAGGCCGAGCCGCTGACCCGGATAGCCGAAGTCGACGCCCATGTCCTCGGCGGCCGCGCGGGGGCCGGAGAGCCACGATCCGATTGCTTGCCTGTTGTCCACCCGAACACGGTACCCGTGCGGCTCCACGGCGCTGCCGCGGGACCCTGGTTAACTTGTGCGAAACAAATGGGTCATGCTTGAGAAATCCCGTCTGCTTATGGTCGGGTCAGCGTGCGACACCGCACTGACGCACCACGAGCTATAAAACCCGTCCCTGCCCCGGGGCCGGGAGTAGGAGGAGTTGGATGTTCCAGAACGCCGACGAAGTGAAGCAGTACATCGAGGAGAACGACGTCAAGTTCGTTGACGTCCGCTTCTGCGACCTGCCTGGTGTGATGCAGCACTTCACCATCCCGGGGCGCGCGTTCGACCCGAACGAGGAGCTCGCCTTCGACGGCTCCTCGATCCGCGGCTTCCAGGCGATCCACGAGTCCGACATGGCGCTGCGCGCCGACATCTCCACCGCGCGCCTGGACCCGTTCCGCAAGGACAAGACGCTCAACATCAACTTCTTCATCCACGACCCGATCACGGGCGAGGCCTACAGCCGCGACCCGCGCAACATCGCGAAGAAGGCCGAGGCGTACCTCGCCTCCACCGGCATCGCCGACACCGCGTACTTCGGCCCCGAGGCCGAGTTCTACGTGTTCGACAGCGTGCGCTTCGCGACCACCGCGAACGAGAGCTTCTACCACATCGACTCCGAGGCCGGCGCCTGGAACACCGGCTCCGAGGAGAACAACCGCGGCTACAAGGTCCGCTACAAGGGCGGCTACTTCCCCGTCGCCCCGGTCGACCACTTCGCCGACCTGCGCGCCGAGATCTCCCTCGAGCTGGACGCCCAGGGCCTCCAGGTCGAGCGCCAGCACCACGAGGTCGGCACCGGTGGCCAGGCCGAGATCAACTACAAGTTCAACACGCTGCTCGCCGCGGCCGACGACCTGATGCTCTTCAAGTACATCGTGAAGAACGTCGCCTGGCGCAACGGCAAGACCGCGACCTTCATGCCGAAGCCGATCTTCGGCGACAACGGCTCGGGCATGCACGTGCACCAGTCGCTGTGGGCCAACGGCGACCCGCTGTTCTACGACGAGACCGGCTACGCGGGCCTCTCGGACACCGCCCGCTACTACATCGGCGGCATCCTCAAGCACGCCCCGTCGCTGCTGGCCTTCACCAACCCGACGGTGAACTCCTACCACCGCCTGGTGCCGGGCTTCGAGGCGCCGGTCAACATGGTGTACTCGCAGCGCAACCGCTCCGCCGCCATGCGCATCCCGATCACGGGCTCGAACCCGAAGGCCAAGCGCGTCGAGTTCCGCGCCCCGGACCCGTCGTCCAACCCGTACCTCGCCTTCGCGGCGCTGCTGCTCGCGGGCCTCGACGGAGTCAAGAACAAGATCGAGCCGATGGAGCCGATCGACAAGGACCTCTACGAGCTCTCGCCCGACGAGCACGCGAGCGTCCCGCAGGTCCCGACCAGCCTGGAGGACGTCCTCAAGGCCCTGGAGGCCGACCACGAGTACCTCCTGGCCGGCGGTGTCTTCACCCCGGACCTGATCGAGACGTGGATCGACTACAAGCGCACGCACGAGATCGCCCCGATCGCGCTGCGTCCGCACCCGCACGAGTTCGAGATGTACTTCGACCTCTAAGCCGCGCGGTTCCGCGTGAAGGCCGTCACCCCGCCGGGGGTGGCGGCCTTCGCCGTGTTCGACAGCCGGGTCCGACATCGGTGCGCGGGCGCATCCTGCCTGGTGGGAGGCGGTCCGGGTGCTCTTCGCGGGCAGGTTCGGCGGGCGTTCCCTTTGACAGGGGGACGGGTCAGGGTGAGGGTGGAAATGACCTAAACGCCTGATAAGTGAGACATGTGCGGAGGTGCATGATAATGCGCCGTAGGATCGTTGCGGCAGCCATGGCAGGGGCCGCGGGAATCGCGATGGGTGTGCTGCCCCTCGCCAGCGCCTCGGCTTCGACCGTCACCGGTGGGGGCGGCGGCGGAGGGAACGGCGGCTACGACTGCTACCGGTACCCCTCGAACCGTTCGGACGCCCGGTGGGACGCCTGTTGCAACCACGACTGGCGCGACCGGCCCAGCTGGTGCTGGGACCAGGGCGGCGTCGGCGGGTACAACGAGAACTGGCGCGACACCAACTGGCGCGACTCCGGCCGGTACGACCACGACTCGAACTGGCGCGACGACGCCAACTGGAACTCGGGCGGGTACGACTCCGGCTGGCGCGACAACGGCAACTGGAACAACAACGACCACGGCAACTGGAACAACGGCGGCGGCGGCAACGGGAACCACGACGGCGGCAACTGGAACGGTGGCGGCGGGGGCGGCGACTGGAACGGTGGCGGCGGCGGCGACGGCGGCGGCGGTAACTGGAACGGCGGCGGTGGCGACGGCGGCGGCGGTAACTGGAACGCTGGCGGCGGTGGCGACGGCGGCGGCGGCAACTGGAACGGCGGCGGTGGAGGCGGCGGTGGCGGCGGGCGCTGATCTCAGCGCAGCAGCGGCATCGCGCCCGTGAGGTCGCGCAGGCAGCGGACGGCGAGTTCGGCCGGAGAGCCGGGTCCCGAGACCGGGGCGTCGGTGGCCGACCACAGCTCCAGGGAGATGCGGATCGCGTCCGTTGCCGCCGCGGCGAGCAGCCGGACCCCCAGGGTGTCGGCGCCCGGCCCGGCCAGCCGGGCCACCACGGGGACCAGCTGCTCCTCCGAGTCCTGGTTCACCCGGTACCAGACAGCCCGCAGCGCCTCGTCGCCCTCCGCAGCGCGGAGCAGGCCGCGGGTGACCTCCAGGCCCTCGACGAGGGCCTGGGGGTCGTTCAGCGAGCGGGTCACGGCCCGCTCCAGCGCCTCCCCGAGGGGCGTGCCCGGCTCCTCCTCGGAGAGCAGTGCGCGCCAGGCGTCCCCGCCGCCCGCGAGCAGCGGGGCCACCGCCTCCTGCTTGTTGCGGAAGTACCGGTAGAACGTGCGCAGGGCCACGCCCGCGCGGTGGGCGATGTCCTCGGCGGTGGTCCCGTCGGGGCCGTGCTCGGCGAAGAGTTCGCAGGCGGCGCGGGCGATGTCGAGCTGGGTCGCGGCCTTGCGGCGCTCGGTCAGCGACTGGGCTCCGGGGCCGGCCTGGGGAGAGTACGGACGAGGGGATCTCACGGGGTGAAGCGTACCTCTCGCGAACGTCGTTGATTGCATTGCTTGTCACTCTGGCAAAACGTGTCACCTGCTCGTACGCTCACCCCATGAACCGTTACGAAGGACGTCGCGTCCTCATCACCGGCGGTGGCTCCGGCATCGGCCGGGCCACCGTCCACCGCATCCTCTCCGAGGGCGGCCGCGTCCACACGGTGGACGTCAGCGAGCCCGGACTCAAGGGCACGGCGGACCGGGCCGGGGCCGACGGCCACGGGGACCGCCTCACCACCGCCGTCCTCGACATATCCGACGAGACCGCCGTACGGGACGGGATCGCCGGCGCCGTCGCGAGCCTCGGCGGGCTCGACGTACTCGTGAACGCCGCCGGCATCCTGCGCTCCTCGCACACCCACCGGACCACCCTCGACCTCTGGAACAAGGTCATCGCGGTCAACCTCACCGGCACCTTCCTGGTGATCCGCGAGTCCATCCCGGCGCTGCTCGCCGGCGATCAGCCGGTCGTGGTGAACTTCAGCTCCACCTCGGCGTCCTTCGCCCACCCCTACATGTCCGCCTACGCGGCCAGCAAGGGCGGCATCCAGTCCATGACGCACGCGCTGGCCGCCGAGTACAGCAAGCAGGGCCTGCGCTTCGTGGCCGTCGCCCCCGGGTCCATCGAGAGCGGCATGACCACCGGAAACGGCCCCGGCCTGCCCGAGGACACCGACTGGTCCCTCTTCACCAAGCTCGCCCCGGCCCTCGGCCAGGGCTTCGCCGGCCCGCAGACCGTCGCCGGCGTCGTCGCCATGCTCGGCTCGGAGGACGGCGCCTTCATCACCGGTACGGAGATCCGCATCGACGGCGGCACCCACTGCTGATCCCCCCTCCGGTCAGCCCCTGAAGCGGTCCCAGAGCCGGGGGAAGCGCTCCGCGAGCACGGCTTCGTCCTCGAAGTCCAGCGGGGAGCCCCCCGGCTCTGCCGGCTGGAGCGGGACCCCCAGGTCCGGTGTGACCGACCCGGTCAGCTGCTCGTACGCCTCGTCGGCCGCGTACCCCAGCTCCTCGCCGTCGCCGTCGATCTCCTCGTCGAACTCGCCCAGCAGCTCCGCCAGCTGGTCCGGGTCGTGCACCCCGCCCTCGAAGACCTCCCGGCCCTGGCCGATGAGCCAGCAGCGGAAGTAGTCGAAGGCGTCGTCGCTCGCCCCGTCGAGCAGGACCCAGGCCGCGCCCCACAGGTCCCAGGTGTAGGCCCGGTTGTACCGGGACTCGAAGTGCCGCGCGAAGTCCACGACGGAGTCGGGATCGAGCTGCGCCAGCCGCTCCACGAGCAGATCGGCGTGTTCCTCGGGGTCGCCCTCGGCGGCCTCGCGGGTACGGTCGACGATCTCCCAGAACTCCGTCTCGTCCATCACCGCTCCAGCATCACGGTTCCACCCCCGCACCGCCACCGCGCATGGCGCGAAAGGCCGGTGTCCGACCCCCGGCGAGGGGGCGGACACCGGCCTTTCACGTCATCCGGTGCTGCGGCGGTCGGTCACGCGGCCTCAGAGGCCGTAGCGCTCCCGGGCCTCCTTGACGGCGGACGCGGGCACCTCGCCGCGGCGGGCGAGCTGGGCCAGCGCGGCCACCACGATCGACTGGGCGTCGACACCGAAGTGGCGGCGGGCGCCCTCACGGGTGTCGGACAGACCGAAGCCGTCCGTGCCCAGCGAGGTGTAGTCCTGCTCCACCCACTGGCTGATCTGGTCCGGAACCTGACGCATCCAGTCGGAGACGGCCAGCACCGGGCTGGTGACGCCCTCCAGCGCGCGGGTGACGTACGGGGTGCGCACCTCGCCGCGCAGCAGCGCCTCGTCGCACTCCAGCGCGTCGCGGCGGAGCTCGCCCCAGGAGGTGGCGGACCAGACGTCGGCGGCCACGTTCCAGTCGGCGGCGAGGAGCTTCTGCGCGTCCAGCACCCAGTGGATCGCCGTGCCCGAGGCCATCAGCTGGACCTTCGGGGAGCCGGCGGCCGGGGCCGCCTCCGCCAGGTCGGCCGCCGTGTTGAAGCGGTACAGGCCGCGCAGGATGCCTTCCTCGACGCCCTCGGGCATCGCGGGCTGCACCTTCGGCTCGTTGTAGACCGTCAGGTAGTAGAAGACGTCTTCCGGCTTCTCGCCGTACATCCGGCGCAGACCGTCCTTGACGATCACCGCGATCTCGTACGCGAAGGCCGGGTCGTAGTTGAGCGAGGCCGGGTTCGTGGACGCGATCAGGTGCGAGTGGCCGTCCGCGTGCTGCAGGCCCTCGCCGGTCAGCGTGGTGCGGCCGGCGGTCGCGCCGACGATGAAGCCCTTGCCGAGCTGGTCGGCGAGCTGCCACATCTGGTCGGCGGTGCGCTGCCAGCCGAACATCGAGTAGAAGATGTAGAAGGGGATCATCGGCTCGCCGTGCGTCGCGTACGACGTGCAGGCGGCGATGAAGTCGGCCATGGCGCCGGCCTCGGTGATCCCCTCGTTGAGGATCTGGCCGTCCTTGGCTTCCTTGTAGTACATGAGCTGGTCGCGGTCGACCGGCTCGTACGTCTGGCCCAGCGGCGAGTAGATGCCGGCCGACGGGAAGAGGGACTCCATGCCGAAGGTGCGGGCCTCGTCGGGGACGATCGGCACCCAGCGCTTGCCGGTCTCCTTGTCCCGCATCAGGTCCTTGACGAGCCGGACGAAGGCCATGGTGGTGGCCATCTCCTGCTTGCCGGAACCCTTGAGCAGCGGGGCGAAGGAACGGTCCGCCGGGGCGGGCAGCGCGACCTGCTTGACCTTGCGGGCCGGGGCCGGGCCGCCGAGCGCCGCGCGGCGCTCGTTCAGGTACCGGACCTCGGGGCTGTCCGCGCCCGGGTGGCCGTACGGGACCTGGCCGTCGGCGAAGGCGCTGTCCGGGATCGGGAGGTCGAGCTTGTCGCGCATGCTCTTGAACTCGTCGATCGTCAGCTTCTTCATCTGGTGGTTCGCGTTCTTCGACTCGAACCCGGCGCCCAGCGTGTAGCCCTTGACGGTCTGCGCGAGGATGACCGTCGGCGCACCCTTGTGCTCCAGGGCGGCCTTGTACGCGGCGTACACCTTGCGGGGCTCGTGGCCGCCGCGGGAGGTGTGGAAGCACTCGGCGATCTTCGCGTCGGAGAGCAGGCCGCCCAGCTGCACGAGCTCGGCGTTGGCGCCGAAGAAGTGCTGGCGGATGTAGGCCACGTCGCGGGTCGCGTACGTCTGGAACTGCGCGTCGGGAACCTCGCGCAGGCGGCGTACCAGGGCGCCCGTGGTGTCGAGCTGGAACAGCTCGTCCCAGGCGGAGCCCCACAGGGACTTGATGACGTTCCAGCCGGCGCCGCGGAACTGGGCTTCCAGCTCCTGGACGACGCGGAAGTTCGCGCGGACCGGACCGTCGAGGCGCTGCAGGTTGCAGTTGATGACGAAGGTCAGGTTGTCGAGCTGCTCGCGGGAGGCGAGGGCCAGGGCGGCGGTCGACTCGGGCTCGTCCATCTCGCCGTCGCCCAGGAAGGCCCAGACGTGCGAGTTCGCGGTGTCCTTGATGCTGCGGTTCTGCAGGTAGCGGTTGAAGCGCGCCTGGTAGATCGCCGACAGCGGGCCGAGGCCCATGGACACCGTCGGGAACTCCCACAGCCACGGCAGGCGCCGCGGGTGCGGGTAGGACGGCAGGCCGTTGCCGCCGGACTCCTGGCGGAAGTTGTCGAGCTGCTGCTCGGAGATCCGCCCGTCGAGGAAGGCGCGGGCGTAGATGCCGGGGGAGGCGTGGCCCTGGATGTAGAGCTGGTCGCCCGATCCGTCGGCCTCCTTCCCGCGGAAGAAGTGCTGGAAGCCGGTCTCGTACAGCCACGCGGCGGAGGCGAAGGTGGCGATGTGGCCGCCGACGCCGTACTTGGAGCCGCGGGTCACCATGGCGGCCGCGTTCCAGCGGTTCCAGGCGGTGATCCGGGCTTCCATCGCCTCGTCACCGGGGAACTCGGGCTCCGCGGCGGTGGGGATGGTGTTGACGTAATCCGTCTCCAGCAGCTTCGGCAGCGCGAGGCCGGCGGCCTCGGCGTGCTGGAGCGTACGGCGGAGCAGGTATTCGGCGCGGCGCGTACCGGCGGCCTTGGCGACGGCGTCGAGGGAGGCCGCCCATTCGGCGGTCTCCTCGGTGTCGCGGTCCGGGAGCTGGTCGAGCTCGCTCGGAAGCTTTCCTACGGGGTCGGACATCGGTGTGCGCCGCCTTCCGGACAAAGGAGAGGTGGTGAAGAAATCCCTGACGGGCAGGACAGGGCTGGTGGACCTGGTTGAGGTCCGCGATGACTGTAAATCGCTGATCGATGATCGATCAAATGAATGTGGCGAAGAAATGTACATCCGACGAAAGTCGGCACCGCGTGCCAGTAAACAAGGCACGCAGTGCCGGTCAAACAGGGTCAATCCGGGCGGGCGAGGGGCCGGTCAGGCGCGCGGCGCGCACCCCAGGACATGCCGCTTCACGAGCAGGCCGATGTCCGGATCCTGGCTGCGGAAGGCCTCGACGAGCGCCTCGTGCTCCTCGGCGTAGGACTTCTGGACGGTTCCCAGCCACCGGATGGACAGGGCCGTGAACACCTCGATGCCCAGGCTCTCCCAGGTGTGCAGCAGGACGCTGTTCCCGGCCGCCCGCACCATCTCCCGGTGGAACCCCACCGTGTGCCGCACCTGCGCGGTGCCGTCGTCGGCGCGGTCGGCCTCCCACAGCGCCGCCACGTGCGGCTCCAGGGCCGAGCAGTCGGCCGCCAGCCGGGGCGCGGCCAGCTCGGCCGCGATCTGCTCCAGACCGGCCCGGACCGGGTAGATCTCCTCCAGGTCCGCGGCCGAGAGGTTCCGTACGCGCACGCCCTTGTTCGGCGCCGACTCGATCAGCCGCAGGGTCTCCAGCTCGCGCAGGGCCTCGCGCACGGGCGTCTGGCTGACCTCCAGCTCCACCGCGATCCGGCGCTCGACGATCCGCTCGCCGGGCTTCCAGCGCCCGCTGACGATCCCCTCCACGATGTGCTCGCGGATCTGCTCGCGCAGCGAGTGCACGACGGGTGGGGTGATCATCGGGACTTCATCTCCTGGTGGCTGGCAGGGTCACGCGGGGCCTGATGCGTAGACAATACGGCTGCCCGGGCCGTCGGGACGCGTTCCCGGACGGGGCCGCCGGGTGAGGCTGGTAACAAGGGGCTCCGGACGGGCCACGACGACGGCGCCCCCGCCCGGAGGGTGTTCCGGGCGGGGGCGCCGTTCGTGCAGCGGGTGCTGCGGGAGGCGTCGTGCCTTACAGGCCGAGCTCGACCTCGAACTCGCCGGCCTCGAGGATCGCCTTGACGGCCGAGAGGTACCGGGCCGCGTCCGCGCCGTCCACCAGGCGGTGGTCGTAGGACAGGGTCAGGTACGTCATGTCGCGGATGCCGATGTTGGTGCCCTCGGCGGTCTCGATGACCACCGGGCGCTTCACCGTGGCACCGATGCCCAGGATGGCGACCTGGTTCGGCGGCACGATGACCGTGTCGAACAGCGCACCGCGCGAGCCGGTGTTGCTGATGGTGAAGGTCGCGCCCGACAGCTCGTCCGGCGTGATCTTGTTGCCGCGGACCTTGGAGGCCAGGTCGGCGGTCGCCTTGGAGATGCCCGCCAGGTTGAGGTCGCCCGCACCCTTGATGACCGGGGTCATCAGGCCCTTCTCGGAGTCGACGGCGATGCCGATGTTCTCCGAGTCGAAGTAGGTGATGGTGCCCTCGGCCTCGTTGATCCGGGCGTTGACGACCGCGTGGGCCTTCAGCGCCTGGGCGGCGGCCTTGACGAAGAATGGCATCGGGGACAGCTTGACGCCCTCACGGGCGAGGAAGCCGGCCTTGGCCTTCTCGCGCAGCTTCATGATCTTGGTGATGTCCACCTCGACCACGGAGCTGAGCTGCGCCTGCGAGTGCAGGGCCTTCATCATGTTCTCGCCGATGACCTTGCGCATGCGGGTCATCTTGACCGTCTGACCGCGCAGCTCGGACACCGCGGCGGCCGGGGCCTTCGCGGCGGGAGCGGCGGCCGGCGCCGGAGCGGCGGCAGCGGCCTTGGCGGCCTCGGCGGCGGCCAGGACGTCCTGCTTGCGAATGCGGCCACCGACACCGGTGCCCGAGACCGCGGACAGGTCGACGCCGGACTCCGTGGCGAGCTTGCGCACCAGCGGGGTCACGTACGCGCCCTCGTCACCGGCGGAGGCCGGAGCGGCGGGGGCGGCGGGCGCGACCGGAGCCGGAGCGGCCACGGGGGCCGGAGCGGCGGCCGGGGCCGCAGCCTGGACCGGAGCCGGGGCAGCCGGGGCAGCCGGAGCGGCCACGGGGGCCGGCGCCGGAGCCGCGGGGGCGGCCGGAGCGGCAGCCGGGGCCGGAGCGGCGGCCGGAGCCGGAGCGGCAGCCTCGGCCGGAGCCGGGGCGGCAGCGGCCGGGGCGGCAGCGGGAGCCGCACCCGCGACGCCGATGACGGCGAGACGGGCGCCGACCTCGGCGGTCTCGTCCTCGCCGACGAGGATCTCCAGCAGCGTGCCGGCGACCGGCGCGGGGATCTCGGTGTCGACCTTGTCGGTGGAGACCTCGAGCAGCGGCTCGTCGGCCTCGACCGACTCGCCGACCTGCTTCAGCCAGCGGGTGACGGTGCCCTCGGTGACGGACTCGCCCAGGGCGGGGAGCACGACGTCGGTGCCCTCGGCGGAACCGCCGCCGGCGGCCGCGTCGGCGGTCGGGGCCGGAGCCTCGGAGCCGGCCGGGACCTCGGTGGACGGGGCGGCCTGCGGGGCCTCGGCGGCCGGGGCCGGAGCCTCGGCGGCCGGAGCCTCGGCCGCGGGGGCCTCGGCCTCGGCCGGGGCGGCGGCCGGAGCCGCGTCGCCCGAGCCGTCGTCGATGACGGCCAGCTCGGCGCCGACCTCGACGGTCTCGTCCTCGGCCACCTTGATGGAGGCGAGGATGCCGGACACGGGCGAGGGGATCTCGGTGTCGACCTTGTCGGTCGACACCTCGAGCAGCGGCTCGTCGGCCTCGACGCGCTCGCCCTCGGCCTTCAGCCAGCGGGTGACAGTGCCCTCGGTGACGCTCTCACCGAGCGCCGGAAGGGTTACGGAAACCGACATGGTTTCAGTTGCTCCTAACGAATGTGCGGAAGTGGTCGTCGCGCCCGTGACGAATTAGTCGTGGGAGTGAAGCGGCTTGCCGGCGAGGGCCAGGTGGGCCTCGCCCATCGCTTCGTTCTGGGTCGGGTGCGCGTGGATGAGCTGCGCGACCTCGGCCGGCAGAGCCTCCCAGTTGTAAATGAGCTGGGCCTCGCCGACCTGCTCGCCCATCCGGTCACCGACCATGTGGACGCCGACCACGGCACCGTCCTTGACCTGGACGAGCTTGATCTCGCCCGCGGTCTTGAGGATCTTGCTCTTGCCGTTGCCCGCAAGGTTGTACTTCAGGGCCACGACCTTGTCCGCGCCGTAGATCTCCTTGGCCTTCGCCTCGGTGATGCCGACGGACGCGACCTCGGGGTGGCAGTACGTGACGCGCGGCACGCCGTCGTAGTCGATCGGGACGGTCTTGAGACCGGCCAGACGCTCCGCCACCAGGATGCCCTCGGCGAAGCCGACGTGCGCGAGCTGGAGGGTCGGGACGAGGTCGCCCACGGCCGAGATGGTCGGCACGTTGGTCTGCATGTACTCGTCGACCAGGACGTAGCCGCGGTCCATCGCGACGCCCTGCTCCTCGTAGCCCAGGCCCTGGGAGACCGGCCCGCGGCCGATGGCGACCAGCAGCACCTCGGCCTCGAAGGCCTTGCCGTCGGCCAGCGTCACGCGGACGCCGTTCTCCGTGTACTCGGCCTTGTCGAAGAAGGTGCCGAGGTTGAACTTGATCCCGCGCTTGCGGAACGCGCGCTCCAGCAGCTTCGAGCTGTTCTCGTCCTCGACCGGCACGAGGTGCTTGAGGCCCTCGACGACGGTGACGTCGGTGCCGAAGGACTTCCACGCCGAGGCGAACTCGACGCCGATGACGCCGCCGCCCAGGACGATCGCGGACTCGGGCACGCGGTCCAGGACCAGCGCGTGGTCCGAGGAGATGATGCGGTTGCCGTCGATGTTCAGGCCCGGCAGCGACTTCGGCACGGAGCCGGTCGCCAGGAGCACGTGGCGGCCCTGGACGCGCTGGCCGTTCACGTCGACGGAAGTCGGGGAGGAGAGGCGGCCCTCTCCTTCGATGTAGGTCACCTTGCGGGAGGCGACCAGGCCCTGCAGGCCCTTGTACAGGCCCGAGATGACCTCGTCCTTGTACTTGTGCACACCCGCGATGTCGATGCCCTCGAAGGAGGCCTTGACACCGAACTGAGCGGCCTCGCGCGCCTGGTCCGCGATCTCACCGGCGTGCAGCAGAGCCTTCGTGGGGATGCAACCGTTGTGCAGGCAGGTGCCGCCGAGCTTGTTCTTCTCGATCAGCGCAACGTCGAGACCCAGCTGGGATGCGCGGAGAGCCGCGGCGTAACCGCCACTGCCACCGCCGAGGATCACTAGGTCGAAAACGGTGCTGGCGTCGTTCGCCACGTCACGTCCTCCATGCATGTGCGCCGGGCACCGGTCCTCTGTGACCGGGCGGCGGCTGGTAATCGGCCGCTGGTTTCGTCGGCCCTGTGGTGGGGGCCCTGTCCTGCCGAGAACCCATCTTCGCATTTGTCGGGGGAACGCGGGACGCCGGGCCCACCATGTGACCGGTCGTTCTGCCCGAAGCCGCGGTTACCGGTGCGTAGAAACCTACGGATTTCGTTGTGGGCTGAACGGAGCCGGGCACACCACGGGCCTTGACCGGTATTTCGATCAAGGCCCGGAGTGCGTCAGGTCTCACACGCGACAGCGTCAGCCCAGGTCGCCCGTGGCCGTGCGCTCGGCCAGCCGCACCAGGGTGCGGACGGCGGAGCCGGTGCCGCCCTTGGGGGTGTAGCCGTGCGGGGCGCCCTCGTGGAAGGCGGGACCCGCGATGTCGAGGTGGGCCCAGGTGATGCCCTCGCCGACGAACTCCTGGAGGAAGAGGCCGGCCACCAGGCCGCCGCCCATCCGGACGCCCATGTTGGCGATGTCCGCGGTGGGGGAGTCCATGGACTTGCGCAGGTCCGCCGGGAGCGGCATCGGCCAGGAGGCCTCGCCGACCTCTTCGGCGATCTCGTGGATCGAGGTGCGGAAGGCGTCGTCGTTCGACATGATCCCGAAGGTCCGGTCGCCCAGGGCCAGCACCATGGCGCCGGTCAGGGTCGCGACGTCGATGATCGCGTCCGGGTTGTCCTCGGAGGCCTTGGTCAGCGCGTCGCCCAGGACGAGACGGCCCTCGGCGTCGGTGTTGAGGACCTCGACGGTCTTGCCGCTGTACATGCGCAGGACGTCACCGGGCTTGGTGGCGGAGCCGGACGGCATGTTCTCGGCGAGCGCGAGCCAGCCGGTCACGTTGACCTGGAGGCCCAGCTTCGCGGCCGCGACGACGGCGGCGAAGACGGCGGCCGCGCCGGCCATGTCGCACTTCATCGTCTCGTTGTGGCCGGCCGGCTTCAGCGAGATGCCGCCGGAGTCGTAGGTGATGCCCTTGCCGACGAAGGCCAGGCTCTTCTCCGCCTTGGCGTGGGTGTAGGTGAGCTTCACCAGGCGCGGCGGGTTCTCCGAGCCCTTGCCGACGCCCATGATGCCGCCGTAGCCGCCCTTGAGCAGGGCCTTCTCGTCCAGGACCTGGACCTTGATGCCGTTCTCCTTCGCGGCCGCGGAGGCGACCGCGGCGAAGGCCTCGGGGGTGAGGTCGTTCGGCGGGGTGTTGACCAGGTCGCGGGCGATGTTGACCTCGGTCGCGACGACGGAGGCGCGCTCGGCCGCGGCCTTGTGCTCCTTGTCGCGCGGCTTGGCGCCCAGCAGGGCGATCTCGGCCAGCGGCAGCTTGGGGCCGCCGTTCTTGGCGCCCTTCTTCTCGCCGCCCTGGTAGGCGGTGAAGGCGTACGCGCCGAGCAGCGCGCCCTCGGCGACGGCGGTCACGGCGGACGCGTCGTCGAGGGGGAGCGCGAAGGCGGCCTTCTTGGCGCCGTGCAGGGCGCGGGCGGCGGCGCCGGCGGCGCGGCGCAGCACCTCCTCGTCGTACGACTCGTCCTCGTCCGGGAGGGTGCCGAGCCCGACCGCCAGCACGACCGGGACCTTGAAGCCGTCCGGGGCCGGGAGCTTGGTGATCTCCCCTTCGGCGCCCGAGGCCCCGAGCGCTTCGAGTACGGCGGCGAGCTTGCCCGCGTACGCGGTGTCCACGGCCTCGGCGCCCGCGGCGGCGAGGGGTCCCTTGGGGCCCTTCGCCACGCCGACCACGAGGGCGTCGGCGCGCAGCGTCGCCGCGCCGGCAGTGCTGAGAGTCAGAGCAGTCACGGTGGTGAGGTCTCGCTTCCGTATGTATGAGTGGGCCGAGTGGGTGGACGGCCATCCACGGCGATCGTATTCGGGCCCGGGCGCCGCCGGAAATGAGCGTACGCGCCCGCACTCGTCCGCACGCCACTCGAAGGTTTGGCAAGTTGTTCGATCAAACGGCCAAGAGGTTCACCCATCTGTGGACTCTGCTCCAGGTTTGCCTCGTAGACCTGACGAGGTCCGAAAGACTCGGCCCACTCTCGCAAGGGGACGCGGGGTTCCTTTGCATGATTTCCACAGTGCCTCCCCGGCCCGGCCGTCCGCCCAGGGCCGCTGTCGAGGGATGCCTGCGGGGGGAAGGCCGAAATGGTCAACAAGAACCGGATGAACAGGGTCGCAGCCGTCATGGCGGCGGCAGCCCTGGTCTCCGTCGTCGTACCCGTCGCGACCGCCACGGCGGCCGTGACACCGCGCATCGACCTGAAGGTGCTGGTCGTCGACGACGGCGGCACCTCCGTCGAGGCGATCACCGCGGAGCTCCGCGACACCGGAGTCCCGTTCACCCGCGTACAGCTGGGCAGCAGCGGCCGCCCGGTCATCAACGCGGCCTACCTCAGCGACACGGTCGACGGCCGTCCGCGCGCCAAGTTCCAGGGGGTGGTCCTGCCGAACGAGAACCCGTTCGGGGAGGGCTCGGCAGAGATGGCGGCGCTCGCCGCATACGAGACGACGTACGGGATCCGCCAGGTCGACGCCTACACCTGGTCCCACCCGGGCGTGGGTCTGGAGTACACCGACAACGGCGGCTACGGCGGCGAGCTCGACGGCACCCAGGCCGCGGTCACCGCCGCCGGCAAGGCGGGACCGTTCGGCTACCTCGGCGGGCAGGTCGCCTTCGAGGACAACTCGCCCCTCGTGCCCGAGAGCTACGGGTTCATGGGGAAGCCGAGGGCCGGCTACACCAGCTACCTCGACGCCCCCGTCGGCTCCGGGCGGGCCTCGCTCGTCGGCGAGTACACCCACGACGGACGCAGCGAGCTGGTCGTCACCTTCGGCTACAACCAGCACCAGCAGCAGTTCCGGCTGCTGGCCCGCGGCATCGTCGAGTGGCTCACCCAGGGCGTCCACCTCGGCCAGAGCCGCAACTACTTCGCGGTCCACGTCGACGACGTCTTCGCCCCCGACGCCCGCTGGAGCAAGGAGCTCAACTGCACGCCCGGCGACTACGCCTGCCCGGGCGGCGAGGGACAGGAGAGCACCATCCGGATGACCGCCGCGGACGCGCAGTACGCGGCCCAGTGGCAGACGGCCAAGACCTTCAAGCTCGACATGCTCTTCAACGCCGGCGCCGGCGAGGAGTGGAAGGCCGAGAACGGCGGCGTCGACGCGATGACCGCCCAACTGGTCGCCGACCGCGCCAAGTTCCGCTGGATGAACCACACCTACACGCACCCGTTCCTCGGCTGCGTCCAGGACGTCACCACCTCACCCTGGACCTGCAAGAAGAACGCCCAGGGCGTCGTCCAGTACATGAGCCGCGCGGAGATCTCGGCGCAGATCCGCGACAACAACAACTGGGCGGCCGCCAAGGGCATCGCCACCGACCGCACCGAACTGGTCACCGGCGAGCACTCCGGCCTCAAGACCAACCCGCAGCAGCCCCAGGACAACCCCAACCTGGCCGGGGCCCTCGCCGACAACGGCGTCAAGTGGGCCGGCAGCGACAACTCCCGCGAACCCGAGCAGCGGGCCGTCGGCGCCGCCCTGACCGTCCCCCGCCACCCGATGAACGTGTACTACAACACGGGCACCAACGCGGAGATGGCCGACGAGTACAACTGGATCTACACCAGCCGCGCCCACGGCGGCAGCGGCATCTGCGAGGACAACCCCGGCACGTCCACCTGCCTCCCGGCCCCGGTCGACGCCACCACCGGCTACCTGGACTACATCGTCCCCCAGGAGGCCCGGACCGCCCTGCGCCACGTCCTCGCCAACGACCCGCGCCCGCACTACGTCCACCAGTCCAACCTCGCCGAGGACCGCACCCTCTACCCGGTGCTCAACCAGGTCCTCGACACCTACCGCACGCTCTACGCGCCCAGCGCGCCGATCGTGAACCAGAGCATGAAGGACACCGGCGTCGAGCTCGGCCGCCGCGCGGCCTGGGACAAGGCGATCGCGAACAACCAGGTCACCGCCTACCGCATCGGCACGGCCGTCACCGTCAAGACGCCCTCCGGCGTCTTCGCCCCGGTGACCGCCCCCAACGGCACCAAGAAGCAGATGCTCCTCGGCAGCGCCGACTTCGGCACCGCCTACGCCGGAACCCGCTCCACCTGGACCTCGCCCGAGCTGCTCCAGACCGCCGTCACGCTCAAGCTGCCCAGCTGACCGTCCCGCAAGCCGTCACCCGTACCACCTAGCGCCGGCGCTCCCTACCCAGGGCGCCGGCCCCTTTTCCGTCCTGGGGGGACACACCGCATGAGCCATGGGCGTCATGTCACCATGCTCACCGAAGGCACCTACCCGCACGTCCACGGGGGCGTCAGCACCTGGTGCGACCAACTGGTACGGGGCATGCCGGAGGTCGATTTCAACGTCATAGCCCTGACCGGCTCCGGACGCGAGCCGGTCACCTGGGACCTCCCGCGCAACGTCTACCGCCACACCGCCGTCCCGCTCTGGGGTCCGGCCCCCGGCCGCGGCCGCCGCAAGGCCCTGCGCGGCAAGGCCCGCCGCCGCTTCACCCGGGTCTACGAAACCTTCCTGCTGTCCCTGCTCGACCCGGCCCACGGCGGATTCTCCGGCGCCCTGCGCGAACTGGCCGGGCTCGCCCGGGCCGGCACGCTCGCCCCGGCCCTGCGCTCCGAGTCGGTCCTGCGCCTCCTGATGAGCGTCTGGACCCGTCCCGGCCTCAGCACCGCCGAGGCCCGGCCCACCATCCACGACGCGCTCACCGCCACCGACCTGCTGGAACACGCGCTGCGCCCGCTCTCCGTGCGGATCCCGCCCGACAGCGTCGCGCACGCGGTCAGCAGCGGCCTCGCCACCCTCCCCGCGCTCGCCGCCAAGTACCTCGACGACGTGCCCTTCCTCCTCACCGAGCACGGCATCTACCTGCGCGAGCGCTACCTCGGCTACCGCACCGCCGAACAGCGCTGGCCGGTCAAGGCGCTCATGCTCGGCTTCTACCGCGAGCTGAACACCGAGGGCTACCGGCAGGCCGACCTGATCACCCCGTGCAACCAGTACAACCGCCGCTGGGAGGAGCGCGGGGGCGCCGACTCCGAGCGCATCCGCACCGTCTACAACGGCGTCGACCCGCACGCCTTCCCCGAGGCCGGCGCCGAACCCGAGGTGCCCACCCTCAGCTGGTGCGGCCGCATCGACCCGATCAAGGACCTCGAAACCCTCATCCGGGCCTACGCGTTCATGCGCGAGGAACTGCCCGGGCTGCGGCTGCGCCTCTTCGGCCCGGTCCCGGCCGGCTGCGAGGGATACCGGCTGCGGCTGGAGGAGCTCGCCGCCGAGCTCGGCGTGGGCGACGGCATCAGCTACGAGGGCCGCATCGAGCAGGTCGCGCGCGCGTACGCGGCCGGCTCCGTCGTCATGCTCTCCTCCATCAGCGAGGGCTTCCCCTTCAGCATCATCGAGGCCATGTCCTGCGGCCGCACCACCGTCTCCACCGACGTCGGCGGGGTCCGCGAGGCCGTCGGCGACACCGGCCTCGTCGTCCCGCCGCGCGAACCCGAGACCATGGCCCGCGCCACCCTCGCGCTGCTCCGCGACGACGAACGCCGGGCCGAGCTCGGCCGGATGGCCCGCAAGCGGGTGGTGGAGAAGTTCACCCTCCACCAGTCCGTCGACGGCTTCCGGCACATCTACCGCGAACTCGCCGGCCAGCCCGTCCTGCCCGTCCACGAGGGCGACGACTGGACCCAGCGGCTCGCCGACCCCTGGTACCGGGAACTCGCGGCCGACGGGAGCCTGTGGTGAGCGGATCGCTCTGGCTCAAGGCCCCCGGCCCCGACGGCGGCTGGGTCCCCGTCGGCTCCGCCGCCCGCCGCACCCCGCGGCGGGCGGGCGGCGCCCCCGCGGGGCCGGAAGGCACCCCCGGTGCGCACGGCCCGCGGGCCGACACCCTCCCGGCCGTCCCCCGGCCGCGCCGCAGCCTTCCCGCGGCCGACCCGATGGACGAACTCGCCGACCGGCTCGGCGTGTTCATCTCGGCGGCCGTGCACCCCGACGAGATCGCCGCCATCCTCGAATCCGACGGCATGACCGACGAGTACATCCGGCTCACCTACGGCCGCCCGGACTCCTTCGGCCTCGCCGAGGAACTCTTCGCCCGGGTGCCCCGCTCCTACCCGGAGCCCGCCGACGCCGCCGACCCGTGGAAGGTCTCCCTCACCGCCTGCCTGCTGCGCGGGGTGATCTTCGCCCTGCCCGGCCTGGCCTACGTGCTCGGCGCCCCGCTGCTCGACGGCCCCAAGGACCGGCTCGGCCTGCCCGCCGGGACGCTGACCCTCCTCGCCGGAGCCCTCATCGGCTGGGTCTGGGACCAGACCCTCTCCCACCGCGCCTACTCCTGGCTCGGCCTCGGCGACCGGGCCGCCGCCGGACGGACCCTGCTCGTCGGAGCCCCCGCCGGGTCCCTGCTGGGCACCGCCGCCGCGCTGGCGGTGCCGGGCGGGCCGCCGTTCTCGTACGCCTTCGCCGCGGGACAGGCCCTCTACGTCGGCGCGGCCACCGTCCTGCTCGTGCTCGGCCGCGAGCGGGTGCTGCTCGCCGCGCTCGGCCCGATGGCCGCCGGCGCGGTGCTCGCGCTGTTCGTGGACCTGCCCGTGCCGGTGCGGATGACCCTGCTCGCCGTGTCCCTCGCGGCCGCCTGCACGCTGGCCGTACGGGAACTGCCGCTCGCCGCCGGCCTGCGCGGCGCCCTGCGGCGGGTCCGGGGCTGGGCGGAACGCCGCCCGGGCGCCGGCCCGGTGCGCTGGCAGATGCTGCGCGGCGCCGAGGAGGAGTACGCCCCGCGCGGACCCCGCCTCGGGGACTCCGTGCCGTACGGGGTCTTCGGCCTCGGCACCGGCCTGCTCGTGCTGTACGCGGCCCTCGGCGAGGTGCTCGCCGGCGGCCCGGCCGAAGCCGTCGCCGCCCCCTCGGCGGTGGCCCTCACCCTCAGCATGGGCCCCGCCGAATGGCTGCTCCACCGGTTCCGCAGCGGAAGCCTCGCCGGGCTCCGCGCGGCCCGCTCGTCCCGCGCGTTCTGGGGGCGGATGCTCGGCACCCTCGCCCAGTGCCTCGCCGCCTACCTGACGGTGCTGCTGGCCCTCGGGGTGACCGGCACCCTGCTCTGGCCCGGGGCCCCCGTCCTCACCGGCGTCCGGATCGCCACCCTGCTGCTCCTCGGCGCCGTGATGTGGACCGGGCTGCTCCTGCAGTCCTTCGGGGCGGTCCGGCCCGCCGCCGTGGTCTGCGCCTCGGCCGCCGTCGCCCAGAGCCTGGCACTGCTGACCGGGGTCGGGCAGCCCCGGATGGTGCAGCTGGCGGTGGCCGCCGCGGCGGCCGCGGCCCTGGCCGTCCTGGTCTGCCTGCTCCTCGGCCGCGCCACGGCCCACCGCTGACCCGTCCGACCGCTGACCCGTCCGACCGCCGACCCGACCGACCCACCCGACCGAACCCGTCCGACCCGTCCGACCCACGAGCCGTACGACGAGAAGAAGGACCCCATGCTGCTGGTGCCCCTGTACGAGCACCCCGCCGACCGCCCCGAGGACTGGGAGCGGGTCATCCGCTCCGCCGGCCGGCTGCACTCCGTCGTGCTCAACCCCGACAGCGGCCCCGGGGAGGCCCCCGACGAGCGGTTCGCCCTCGTCGCCGAGCGGCTGCGCGAAGCCGGGGTCCGCGTCCTGGGGTACGCCGACACCGACTACGGGCGGCGACCGCACGCCGCGGTGGTCCAGGACCTGCTGCGCCACCGCGACTGGTACGGCGCCGACGGGGCGTTCCTCGACCAGGCCGCCTCCGGCCCCGAACTGCTCGCGCACTACGCGCGGCTCTCGGTGGCCGCCCGCGCCGCGGGCGCCCGCACCCTCGTCCTGAACCACGGGGTCCACCCGCATCCCGGCTACGCCGGACTCGCCGACCTCCTCGTCACCTTCGAGGGCCCCTGGGACGCCTACCGTGACGCCGTGACCGTCCCCCCGTGGACCGCCGAGCACCCCGCCGAACGCTTCTGCCACCTCGTGTACGCCGTCCCGCCGGGCGCGCCCGCCGAACTCGCCGGGGAACTCGCGACCGAACGCGGCGCGGGGGTGCACTGCGCGGTCCCGGGCGGCGGCGCGCACCCGTGGGGGACCCTGCCGTACGCCTTGGAGGCAGCGGGATGAACCGTTTCCCCGCCCGCCCGCGGCGGTGGCGGGCCCGCCTGCTGCCGCTCGCGGCGCTCCTGCTCCTCGCCGCGTGCACGGCCGCACCGGAGGAGGACGACGAGGAGCCCTACCCGTGGCCCGAGCAGGCTCCGGGGGAGCGGTGGCAGCCCCGGCCGGGGGTCGGCTGGCAGTGGCAGCTCACCGGGAAGCTCGACACCTCGGTGAACGCGCCGGTGTACGACGTCGACGGGTTCAACACGACGGCGGAGCAGGTCTCCGCGCTGGAGAAGGCCGGGCGCAAGACCATCTGCTACCTCTCCACCGGCGCCTGGGAGGACTTCCGGCCCGACGCGGACGCCTTCCCGAAGGAGCTCCTCGGGCAGGGCAACGGCTGGGAGGGCGAACGCTGGCTGGACGTGCGGCGGCTGGACGTGCTGGAACCGCTGATGGCGAAGCGGTTCGAAATGTGCCGGGACAAGGGCTTCGACGCGGTGGAGCCCGACAACATGGACGCCTACCAGAACACGTCCGGGTTCCCGCTCACCGCCGACCACCAGCTGGCGTACAACCGGCTGATCGCGAAGCTCGCCCACGACCGGGGTCTGGCCGTCGGCCTCAAGAACGACCTCGACCAGATCCCGCAGCTCGTCGGGGAGTTCGACTTCGCGGTCAACGAGCAGTGTGCGGAGTACCACGAGTGCGACCGGCTGACCCCGTTCGTCGAAGCCGGGAAGGCCGTCTTCCACGTCGAGTACGAGCTGCCGGCGGCGCGGTTCTGCGCGCGCTCCAGGGAGCTGGGCCTCAGCTCCCTGGAGAAGAAGTACGACCTGGACGCATGGCGCAAGGCCTGCTGAGTCCCCTTTTTCGGCGGCTCGGCTCGCCTCCGGGGCGCCGAAGCCCGGCTCACGGGGCCGTACGTGCTCGAAAACCCTCGTTCCTCGGGTTTCCTCCGCGCGCTCGGCCCCGTTCCCCGGGCGCGCCCCTTCGGCTCACTCGCCGGGGCCTGCGGCCCGGGTCAGAGCGGGAGGACGGCGTGCACCCGGTAGCCGCCGCCGAAGCGGGGGCCGGCGAAGCAGGAGCCGCCCAGGGCGCCCGTCCGCTCGCGCATGCCGAGCAGCCCGTGGCCGCCGCCGGGGCCGGGCGGTTCGGCGGCGGGGGCGGAGGCGTCCGGGGAGCCGCCGTCGTCGAGCACGGTCACCTCCACCGAGGGCCCGACCCGCACCACGCTCACCTCGGCCCGGGCCTCCGCGCCGGGGTGCTTGCGGACGTTGGTCAGCGCCTCCTGGATGACCCGGTACGCCGCGAGGTCCACCGCGGCCGGCAGGGCGCCCGGGGCCGGGCCGGCGGCCTCCGGCCCCAGCTGGACGATCACCTCGACCGGCAGGCCGGCGTTGCGGAAGGTGTCCACCAGGGCGTCCAGGACGGCGAGCCCGGGCGCCGGCTCGGTGGGCGCCTCGGGGTCGCCGGACTGGCGCAGCAGTCCGACCGTCGCCCGCAGCTCGTTCAGCGCCGAGCGGCTGGCGTCCCGTACGTGGGCCAGGGCCTCCTTGGCCTGGTCGGGACGCTTGTCCATGACGTGGGCGGCCACCCCCGCCTGCACGTTGACCAGGGCGATGTGGTGGGCGACGACGTCGTGCAGGTCCCGGGCGATCCGCAGGCGCTCCTCGGCGACCCGGCGCCGGGCCTCCTCCTCGCGGGTGCGTTCGGCCCGCTCGGCCCGTTCCCGTATGGCGTCGACGAAGGCCCGCCGGCTGCGGACGGCGTCCCCGGCCGCGGCGGCCATCCCGGTCCAGGCGAAGATGCCGAGGTTCTCCTGCGCGTACCAGGGCAGCGGCCCGGCCAGCATGGCCACGCCCGTCAGGCCCGCCATGGTGAGCAGGCCGATCCGCCACGTCGTGGGCCGGTCGGTGCGGGCGGCCACCGTGAACAGCGCGATCACCGTGCACATGACGACGGGGGCCCGTGGCTCCCCGGTGGTCAGCTCCAGCAGCGACAGGGCGCAGGTCACGGCCAGCACGGTGCGCGGCCGCCGGCGCCGCAGCACCAGGGTCGCCGCGCCGAGCAGCATCAGCAGCAGGGACAGCGGCTCGGGATCGCGGGTCCCGAAGGTGGGTCCGTGGGGGCCGTGCGGATCGGCGTAGGAGCCGACGACCATGGCGACGAACGCCCCGAACGCCAGCACGGCGTCGGTCGCGAGCGGATGGTCCCGCATCCACAGCCGGGCGGACCCGAACGGTCCGGGGGGTGTCGTCACCCCGATACGGTACGGCTTCCCGGACCGGACCCGGTCCGGGAAGCCGTACTAGAGGGTGTCCACGGGCGGCGGGCGCCGGCCGAGCGGCGTCCGGAAGCGCTCGGGGCCCCAGACGGCCCGCAGGACGCACACCGCCATGACGGCCGCGATGGCCGCGAGGTGCTCCTTGCCCGCCAGGTTGTCCTTGACCAGGACCTCGCCGATCATCACCAGGACCACCAGGGCCCCGGTCAGGTAAGCCCCGTAGCGCCAGCACACGTAGAGGGCGAGCCCGACCACCGCCGCCGAGGGCCCGGTGTCGTTGACGATGCGGTCGGAGGCGGGCAGGCCGAAGGGGTGGTCAGGGCTCAGCGAGAGCCCGATCCGCGCGTAGGTGGTGCCGGCGAGGGTGGCCACGTAGCCGATCAGCAGGGTGCGCCACCAGCCGATGCAGATCTCCGAGATGCCGAAGACGAGCAGCACCTGCGCCAGCGCGCCCCACACCGGCAGGTCCAGCGCGGGCACGAACAGCGAGAGGGGCGTGCGCAGGAGGGCGAGCCACAGCGGGTCGACGGCCTTGACGGACCCGAGGTTCTGGACGGGCTGGAAGCCCCATGAGGTGTTCTGCACGATCTGGAAGACCGAGGTCAGGCAGACCGCGCCGAGCGTCATGGGGACCGCGCGCCACTTCTCGTGGACGAGTGCGTCCCGGACGGTCCAGAACATGGGCCCCCACTCGCGCCGGGCGAACCGGCGCGAGGGGGACGTGGTCCGCGCTGTCAACGGCGGGTCTCCAGGTGTCTGCGGTGCAGCCACTTCGGCAGGCCGGGAGCCTCCAGGAAGCCCTCGGCCCGGCCCGCCGCGATACCGATCCGCAGCAGGTCCGAACTCTTCTCGAAGAGCATGAACCGCGGTTCCCAGATCGGCCGGTATTTGGCGTTGGCCCGGTAGAGGGACTCGATCTGCCACCAGCGGGAGAAGAAGCTCAGCAGCGAGCGCCACATCCGCAGCACCGGACCGGCGCCGAGGCGGGACCCGCGCTCGAAGACCGACCGGAACATCGCGAAGTTCAGGGAGACCTGGGTGACCCCGATCTCCTTGGAGCGCTCCAGGAGTTCGATCACCATGAACTCCATCAGACCGTTCTCGGAGTCCCGGTCGCGGCGCATCAGGTCCAGCGACAGACCCTTCGGTCCCCACGGCACGAAGGACAGCACCGCCCGCAGGTCGCCGTTGCCGTCGGTGCACTCCAGCATCACGCACTGCCCGTCGCCGGGATCACCCAGCCGGCCCAGCGCCATCGAGAAGCCGCGCTCGGTCGCGCCGTCGCGCCAGTCGTCGGCGCGCAGCAGCAGGACGTCCATCTCGTCCGCCGGGATGTCGGCGTGGCGGCGGATGCGGACCGTGTACCCGGCCCGCTTCACGCGGTTGTACGCCTGCCGGACGGTCCGCATGGCGCGGCCGTCCAGGGTGAACTCGGCCGTCTCGACGATCGCCTCGTCGCCCAGCTCCAGCGCGTCGAGGCCGTGCCGGGCGTAGATCTGGCCGGCTTCCTCGCTCGCACCCATCACGGCCGGGACCCAGCCGTGCTCGCGGGCCTCGGCCAGCCACGGCTCGATGGCGCCGGGCCACGCCTCGGGGTCGCCGATCGGGTCGCCCGAGGCCAGCGAGACGCCGCCGACGACGCGGTAGGTGACGGCGGCCTTGCCCGTCGGGGACCAGATGACGGACTTCTCGCGGCGCAGGGCGAAGTAGCCGAGCGAGTCGCGGTCGCCCTGCCGGGCGAGCAGCGCCCGCAGCCGCTCCTCGTCCTCCTCGGAGAGGGGGTCGACGACGCGGCGCGAGCGGAACGCGGCGAACAGCACGGCGAGGAGCAGCAGCATCGACATCACGTTGACGACGACGTCCACCCAGCCGGGCGTGGTGATCGCGCGCGAGGCCTGGGCGTCGGGCGCCAGGGTGATCAGCCGCATCACCCCGTAGCGCCAGCGGGCCAGGAAGGTGGCCTCGGAGCTGTCCGGGTCGGTGTTCGTGGCGCCGACGAGCAGCGCCGCGACCAGCGAGGTCACCAGCAGCCCGACGGCGGCGACGACGGTGGCCAGCGCCGGGTTGGAGCGGTCGCCCCGCGCGTAGAACTCCCGGCGTCCCAGCAGCAGGGAGCCGACGAACGCGGCGGTCAGGCCGAGGGACACCCAGTTCTGCGCGTGGCCCCGGAACTCCGGATAGCACAGGCTGAGGTCGCCGTCGGTGCAGGGCGCGAAGGCCGCGGTGGCGAAGGCCAGCAGCAGCGCTCCGCCCAGCACCAGGTTCAGGATCCAGGCCGCCCGTTTGCGGCGGCCCATCGTGACCGCCAGCAGCAGCGAGAACAGCCCGGAGGCGAAGCCCGCCGTGAGGAGGTACGGGGTGTAGAAGTCCTCGGTGTTGTGCCGGCGCAGGTCCTGCCCGAGGGAAAGCCACACCGCGCTGAGGAAGTTGACGAAGGTGACGACACGCAGGTACCAGACGGCGAACGCCGCGCCCCGTCGTGAGCGCGCGGTCCCCCGGCCGGTCTCCCGGCCGCCGCCCGCCCCCTTGCCGGCGGGGTCGCCGCCGGCTTCTTTCCTTCCGGATGCCGAGCCCGGTGCCTGTGCCGCACCGCGGTCGGTCTCTACGCTGGTCAAACGGACCTCTCCCATAAAAAGCGATCATATGGGGCGCCACTGGCCAGGGGTGGGCCGATCCGGGGCCGCGGCCTGGTCAGGGCCGCGGACCCCGGCGGCTCATTCCGTCGGTTCCTGCGCCGCCCGTTCCGGGAGTTCCGCCGCGAGTGCGGCGGCCGCCTGGACCAGGGGGAGGGCCAGCAGCGCCCCGGTTCCCTCGCCCACTGTGACGCCGTGGTCGAGTACAGGGTTGAGTGCCATGCGGTCCAGTGCCTTCGCCTGGCCCGGCTCGCCGCTCGCCTGACCGGCCAGCCACCAGTCCGGAGCCCGGAACGCGGCCCGCTGGGCCACCAGTCCGCAGGCCGCCGAGACGACGCCGTCGAGGATCACGGGGGTGCGCCGCACCGCGCACTGGAGGAGGAAGCCGGTGATCGCGGCCACGTCGGCGCCGCCGACGGCCGCCAGCAGCGCGACCTGGTCGCCGAGGACCGGCCGGGCCCGGCGCAGCGCGTCGCGGATCGCCGCGCACTTGCGCATCCAGGCGAGGTCGTCGATCGGCGCGCCGCCGCGTCCGGTGACCACGGAGGCGTCCGTCCCGCACAGGGCGGCGACGAGGGTGGCGGCCACCGTGGTGCCGCCGACGCTGAGGTCCCCGAGGACCACCAGGTCCGTTCCCGCGTCCGCCTCCTCGTCGGCGATGCGCATCCCGAGGCGCAGCGCGTCGCGCGCCTCCTCGACGGTGAGGGCGTCCTCGACGTCGATCCGGCCGCTGCCGCGCCGTACGCGGTGCTTGACCACGTCGTCGGGGAGCAGGCCCGGGTCGCAGTCGAGCCCGGCGTCGACGATCCGTACGGTCGCCCCGGACCGGCGGGCCAGGACGGCGACGGGGCTCGCCCCGTCGAGCACGGCCCGCACCAGCGCGTGGGCGCTCCCGGCGGGCCGGGCGGAGACGCCCTCGGCGGCGATCCCGTGGTCGGCGGCGAACAGCACGACGCGGGGGTGCTCGATCGGCTTGACCGGCACCTGCCCCTGCGCGGCGGCGAGCCACTCGGCGAGCTCGTCGAGCCGGCCCAGCGCGCCGGGCGGCACGGCCAGCCGTTCACGGCGTTCCTCGGCATCACGCCGGACGCCCCCGTCGGGGCGCTCGATCAGATCGGAGAAGTCGTCGAGATTCAGCGTGCTCATCTGGCAGAGCGTACAGCCGGTGAGGCCCTCCCCTTGGGGGCGCGGTGAGGATCGGTCAGGTGCCGCCGGCCGGCTCAGTCCTTCAGCACCAGCGCCTGTCCGGCGACCACCAGCAGGACGTGCTCGCACTCGGCGGCGACCGCGGTGTTGAGGCGGCCCAGTTCGTCGCGGAAGCGCCGTCCCGAGGACGTCGCCGGGACGATCCCGGAGCCCACCTCGTTGCTGACCAGCACCACCGGACGCCGGGCCGTGCGGACCGCCCGCGCCAACTCCGCCGCACGCTCCTCCAGTTGCTGGTGGCCGCCCTTGGCCCACACCTCGTCGTCCCAGGCACCGGCCCGGTCCATCGCGTCGGTGAGCCACAGCGCCAGGCAGTCCACGAGCAGCGGCGGCCCGGCCTCGGCCAGCAGCGGGACCAGGTCGCAGGTCTCCACCGTCCGCCAGGTCGCCGGGCGCCGCTCCCGGTGCAGGCCGACGCGCCGGGCCCACTCCGTGTCCCCGTCCCGGGCGCCGCCGGTGGCCGCGTAGACCACGTCGGGGAAGGCCGCGAGGCGGCGTTCGGCCTCGAAGGACTTGCCCGAGCGGGCCCCGCCCAGCACCAGCGTCCGCCGCGGCAGGTCCGGCGCCGCGTGGTACTCCCCGGCGATCACCGTGGTGCCGTCCGGCACCGCCCGTGCCCCGGCGGCCGCGCAGCGCCGCTCCAGCTCCCGGCCCGGCGGGGTGTCGTGGTCCAGGTGTACGGCGATCACGTCCGTGGCCGGGCCGATCGCGCCGCTCGCCCGCAGCCTGGCCAGCGCCCCGGGCCGGCCGAGGACGTCCGCGAGGACCATGTCGTACGGGCGCTGCCCGGTCGTGCCGTTGGTGCCGGCGGGGGCCCCGCCGGGCGGCAGGTACAGCAGCCGGCTGCCGTCCGGGCCGGTCACCTCGTACCCGGTGCCCGGCGCGTCCATCGGCACCGCCCGCACCCGGTGCCCCGAGATCACCGCCAGCTCCCGGCCGTCCGGCACCCGCCCGGCGGCCGGCAGCCCGGGCGGCAGCTCCACCGGGGGGCCGTCGTGCGGGTGGGTCAGCAGGACCTGCCGGACGCCGGCCAGGGAATGCCCGGCCCGGGCGCCCGCCAGGACCGCCCCGGGGGTGAGGTCCAGCAGCAGCGCGCCGTCCACGAGGACGGCGGTGGCCGCGCGGGACCGGGTGCCGACGGAGAGCGCGCAGGCCGCGCAGGGACAGCCGGGGCGGGGCAGCCCCTCGGGTGTGCCGGTGCCGAGCAGAGTGAGTTCCACAGGATGATCCTCCCGCGTCGCCGAGAGAGCTGCGCGCCCGGTTACTCTGCGGGCACACTCAAGGCGAGAAGCGCGCGAACAGCGGACAGCGGACGAGCAACGGAGGCGGACATGGCGTGGACGTGGCGGTTCGAGACGGCCGACGGCAGCGAGGCGAGCCCGTCGGTGGTGCCGGAGGAGTTCACCACGCAGGGCGACGCGGAGTCCTGGATCGGGGAGTACTGGAAGGACCTGCTGGAGGGCGGCACCGAGCAGGTGAAGCTGTCCGACGACAGCGGGACCGAGCTCTACACGATGAGCCTGCGCGCGGCGCTCGACGCCTGAGCGGTTCGCCTCCGGGAGCGGTCGCCCGCTCCCGGAGGGCCCGCGGGCCCGGATCCCTCGGCCCGCGTCCCCCGGGCCGGAGCCCGGAGGGTCAGCCCCGTACGCCGCACAGGTGCAGCAGCGCCGCGACCCCGCGGTAGGGGTCGGTGCGCCCGGCGCGGTCCTCGGCGGCCAGCAGCCGCTCCAGCTCCTCGTCGGGCGGGAGGGTCTCGCCGGCCTCGGTCCCGTCGGTGAAGACGCGCACCCCGTACCAGGCCTGGAGCGGCGCCCCGATGCCCGACAGCGTGGCCGTCAGCCCCGCCAGCCGGTCGGCGCGCACGTCGAGGCCCAGCCGGTTCGTGTAGTCGAGGCTCTCGAAGGCGGCCAGCGCGCCCGTCCAGTCGCCGCCCAGCCCGGGCCGCATGGCGAGCGCGTCGCCGTTGCGCACCAGCAGGGACAGCAGTCCGCCGGGAGCGAGCATCCGGGCCAGCCCGGCGAGCATGGCGTCCGCCTCCGGCACGTACATCAGCACCCCGTGGCACAGCACCACGTCGAAGCTGCCCGGCAGGAAGTGGGCGCCGGTCTCGCGGCCGTCGCCCTCCATGAGGCGGACCCGGTCGCGGATCCCGGCGGGCTCCTGGGCCAGCGCCTCGCGGGCGACGGCGAGCATGCCGGGGTCCTGCTCCAGACCGGTCACCTTGTGCCCGGCGCGGGCCAGGCGCAGGGCCTGCGTGCCCTGGCCCATGCCGACGTCGAGCACGCGCAGCCGCTGCCCGACCGGGAAGCGGTGCGCGATCTGCTCCTCGACCTGGCGCCCGACGAGTTCCTGGCGGACCGCGTTGCGCAGTCCGCCCAGCCCTTCGAGCCAGATGCGGGAGCCCTCGGAGAAGCCCCCGCCCGGAGCCGTGGCTCCGGGCGCCACTGAACTCAGGGCCGTTCCCCGCGCTTGACCTGCGGCTTGGGCAGGCGCAGCCGGCGCATCTGGAGGGTGCGCATGAGGCCGTACGCGACGGCTCCGCGGCGGGGCTCGTCCGGGAAGCGCAGGTTCAGCGCCTTGCGCAGGCGGAAGACGAGGCCGACGGAGTCGACGATGATCAGCGCGATCACGCCGAGCCACAGCATCAGCGCGATGTTCTGGATCGAGGGGACCCGCACCATGCTCAGCACCAGGATGATCACTGCCAGCGGCAGGAACATCTCGGCGACCGAGAAGCGGGAGTCCACGTAGTCGCGGACGAACCGGCGGACCGGGCCCTTGTCGCGGACGGGCAGGTAACGCTCGTCGCCATTGGCGAGGGCTTCGCGCTGCTTCGCCATGTCCACGCGACGGCGCTCACGGGCTCGCTTGGCATCCTCCTTGCGATTGCCGGTCGAGGCCACCACGGCCTTGCGCTGCGACTGGGCCACAGCACGCTTCGGCGTAGGGCGGCCCTTCGGGGCCTGCGGGTCACGGGGCTGCGAGAGGTCGGCGCTCACCTTGTCGGTGGCGGCGGCCTTCTCTTCCTTGGAGGAGCGGCTACCAAACACAAAACCCAAGCCTACGTGGTTGCGGGCACGTGCCCCACCCCGGTGGGGAACGATCCGGCAACGGCGGGCGTCTTCCAGTTGCACGGTCCGTCCGGTGGGCCCCTTCTCCTGGGATCACCTACTCCTTACGCCTGACAGGGCGCGGGTGTAGTCGTCCTGGAGGAGGAGCGCATCCGTGCTCGAACAGTGCGGTAATGGAGACAGGGCCCGTACTGTGGGTCTTGTTGGTGACCTGGAGCGAAGTCCGTCAGAAGGGGGCGCGCGAAGCCCATGAGCGGTGTCATGAAGCGTATGGGGATGATCTTCCGCGCGAAGGCGAACAAGGCCCTTGACCGGGCCGAGGACCCGCGCGAAACCCTCGACTACTCGTACCAGAAGCAGCTGGAGCTGCTTCAGAAGGTACGCCGCGGAGTCGCCGACGTGGCGACCTCCCGCAAGCGCCTGGAGCTGCAGCTGAACCAGCTGCAGGGCCAGTCGGCCAAGCTGGAGGACCAGGGCCGCAAGGCCCTCGCCCTGGGCCGCGAGGACCTGGCCCGCGAGGCCCTGGCCCGTCGCTCCTCCCTCCAGCAGCAGGTCAGCGACCTGGAGGTGCAGCACCAGACCCTGCAGGGCGAGGAGGAGAAGCTGACCCTCGCCGCGCAGCGCCTGCAGGCCAAGGTGGATGCTTTCCGGACGAAGAAGGAGACCATCAAGGCCACCTACACCGCGGCCCAGGCACAGACCCGGATCGCGGAGTCCTTCTCCGGGATCTCCGAGGAGATGAGCGACGTCGGCCTGGCCATCCAGCGGGCCGAGGACAAGACGGCCCAGCTCCAGGCCCGCGCCGGCGCGATCGACGAGCTGCTGGCCTCCGGCGCGCTGGACGACCGCAGCGGCCTCGGCTCCAAGGACGACATCCAGGCCGAGCTGGACCGCCTCTCGGGCGGTACGGACGTGGAGCTCGAACTCCAGCGGATGAAGGCCGAGCTGGCGGGCGGCTCGTCCGCGCAGCAGTCGGCCATCGAGGGCGGCGCCCCGGGCACGGCCCAGCCGCCGCAGACCCAGCACCGGTTCGACAAGCAGTAGGACGGGGCCCGTCATGATTGTCCGCATCATGGGGGAGGGGCAGGTGGAGCTGGCCGACGGCCACCTCGCCGAGCTCAACAAGCTGGACGACGAGCTGCTCGCCGAGGTGCAGAGCGGCGACGAGGAGGGCTTCCGGCGCACGCTGGGCGCGCTCCTCGAAGCGGTGCGGCGCCTCGGCGACCCGCTGCCGGACGAGGCGCTGGAGCCGTCCGAGCTGATCCTGCCCGGGCCGGACGCCGGCCTGGACGAGGTCCGGGACATGCTCGCCGACGACGGCCTGATCCCGGGCTGAGTCCCGCGCCCGATCCCGGGCCGGGCGCCGCGACCGACCGGCACCACGGGCCCGCCCCCGCAACGGGGGCGGGCCCGCCGCCGTTGGGTCCCGGAATCCGGTGGGTTCCCGCCGGCTCAGCCTCCCGGCGGCTTCTCCGGCGCCGCGGCGACGGCCCGCTCCTCGTCGGGGGTGCCGCCGATGAAGTTCTCGAACCTCCGGCGCGGCGCGGACCAGCGCCGGTCGTGGTGGAAGGCGCGCAGCGCCGCCTTGGCGCGGGCGCGGGGGCGCTTCCCGTAGAACCGCTTCGCGTACGGGGAGTCCGGCCGGGCGAGGCGGACCGCGCCGATCAGCGCGACGAACGGGATGACCGTGCCGAAGAAGGCGGTACGGGCCTTGCCCTTCCACAGGGCGATCAGCGCCAGGAAGAAGTTGGTGGCCGTGTTCATGACCACCAGGCCGCGGCTCTGCCGCTCCTCGGGGGTCAGGTCGTTCACCCCGAACGGCACGAACCCGCCGAGGACCAGCGCCACGAGGGCGGCCGTCAGCACCACGATCTCCACGCTCTTGCGGCCCTGCTCGCTCCAGTAGACGTCGTCGAGGTGCAGGATCAGGGCGAACTCGTCCAGGACCAGGCCCGCCCCCAGGCCGAAGATGACGGCCGAGAGGGCCGCGCCGAAGCTGTGCCGGGCGCTGGCGACCGCCCCGAAGCCGCCGATGATCACCAGGATGACGCCCGGCACCACGTGGTGGATGTGCATCCCGCCGGGGGTGACGTTCTTGAACGGCCCCCTTCCCGCCCTGATCAGCCGGGTGATCACGCGGGTGACCAGGAACGACATGACGAACGAGAGCAGCGCGAGCAGCAGCGGCAGCTTCCCCGGTTCCATGATGTTGCGGTACCACCACTGACCCATCGCATCCGCTCCCTCTCCGGCCAGATACGAGGTGGCCGGATACCGATTTTGCCCGTAATGGGTAACTTACCGCCCGGCGCGGACCGGTAGCGTTCGCGCCGATGAAAGATTCGTTCGATGACCCGCCCATGGCGCCGCCGCCAGAACGCGCCTCGCTGCGCGACGGCGTCCGCTTCGCGTTCGGCACCCTCACCGTGCTGCCCGCCCGCATCACCCGCTGGGACCGGCCCGCCGCCCGGACCGGCATGGCCTGCGCCCCGCTCGCCGGACTGGCCGTCGGCCTCCTCGCCGCCGTCCCCGGAGCGCTGCTGCTGGTGGCCGGCGGGGGACCGCTGCTCGCCGCGGCCGTGACCGTCGCCGTACCGGCCGCCCTCACCCGGGGGCTGCACCTCGACGGGCTCGCCGACACCGCGGACGGGCTGGGCAGCGCCAAACCGGCCGAGGACGCGCTGCGGATCATGAAGCAGTCCGACATCGGCCCCTTCGGTGTCGTGGCCCTGGTGCTCGTGCTGTTCGTCCAGGTCGCCGCCCTGGCCGACGCCTACGCCGACAGCTGGGTCCGCGGCGCCCTCGCCGCCGTGACCGCCGCCGTGGCCGCCCGGCTCGCCATGACGGTGGCCGCCCGCGACGGCGTCCCGCCCGCCCGGCCCGGAGGCCTCGGCGCCGCCGTCGCCGGGGTGGTCCCGCGGGGCGCCGCCGCCGCGCTCACCGGGCTCACGGTGCTGCTCGCCGCGGCCTGCGCCCTCCCGCTCGGGCTGCCGTCCGCCGTCGCGCACGCGGCCGCCGTGCTGGCCGCCCTCGGCGCGGCGGAACTGCTCCTGCGGCGCTGCGTACGGCGCTTCGACGGGGTCACCGGGGACGTCTTCGGCGCCCTCGCCGAGGTCGCGGCGACCACGGCCCTGGTGGTGCTCGCCCTGGGCTGACCGGCCCGCCCCGGGCCGCGGGGCGGGCGCCCGCCGGCCCGGACGTACGCTCACCCCGTGGACCACACTCCGACGGAACCGACCGCCGACGCGCCCATCCGCGTCCTGCTCGCAGACGACCAGGCGCTGCTGCGCAGCGCCTTCAGGGTGCTCGTGGACTCCGAGCCCGACATGGAGGTCGTCGGCGAGGCCGCGGACGGCGCCGAGGCCTTCGAGGCCACCCGCAGGGAGCGCCCCGACGTCGTCCTCATGGACATCCGGATGCCCGGCACCGACGGGCTCGCCGCCACCCGCATGATCAGCGCGGATCCGGAGCTGGCCGCGGTGCGCGTCGTCATGCTGACGACCTTCGAGGTCGACGAGTACGTGGTCGCGGCCCTGCGCGCGGGCGCCTCCGGGTTCCTCGGCAAGGGCGCCGAGCCCGACGAACTGCTCAACGCCATCCGCGTCGCCGCCGCGGGCGACGCGCTGCTCTCCCCGGCCGCCACCCGCGGCCTCATCGCCACCTTCCTCGCGCAGGGCGGCGGCGCCGACGCCCCCGCCACCGGCTCCGCGCACTCCGAGCGCCTCGCGGCGCTCACCGGCCGCGAGCGCGAGGTCCTCGTCCTCGTCGCCTCGGGGCTGTCCAACGACGGGATCGCCGGCCGGCTGGAGGTCAGCCCGCTCACCGTCAAGACCCACGTGAACCGGGCCATGGCCAAGCTCGGCGCCCGCGACCGGGCCCAATTGGTGGTCATTGCGTACGAATCGGGCCTGGTCCGCCCGCGCACCGAGTAGCGCGCGGCCGAGCGCAGTAGTACGGCGTACTGCGGGCGCGGTATGCCGCACATAAGGACGGCACCTGCGAGCGACGCAGCCCGCTCCGGGCATGGGAAAGGCTGGGAGGCCACGCCTCCACCACTGCAGAGAGATCCCATCCATGTCCTGGCTGTCCCGCTTCAGCCTTGCCCAAAGGCCGTTGATCGGCCTCGTGTCGCTCGTGGCGCTCCTCTTCGGCGCCATAGCCGTTCCGCAGCTCAAGCAGCAGCTGCTGCCGTCCATCGAACTGCCGATGGTGTCCGTGCTCGCGCCGTACCAGGGCGCCTCGCCCGACGTGGTGGAGAAGCAGGTCGTCGAACCGATCGAGGCCATGCTCAAGGGCGTCGACGGCATCACCGGCATCACGTCCACCGCCAGCGAGGGCAACGCCCTCGTCATGGCCACCTTCGACTACGGCGACAGCGGCACCAAGCAGCTGGTCGCCGACGTCCAGCAGGCCGTCAACCGGGCCCGCGTCCGGCTGCCCGCCGAGGTCGACCCGCAGGTGGTCGCCGGCTCCACCGACGACATCCCGACCGTCATCCTGGCCGTCACCTCCGGCAAGGACCAGCAGGCGCTCGCCGACCAGCTGGAGGGCTCCGTCGTCCCCGTCCTGTCGGACATCGAGGGCGTCGGCCAGGTCACCGTGGACGGGGTCCAGGACCTCCAGGTCACCGTCACCCCCGACGACGCCAGGCTCGCGGCAGCCGGCCTCGACGGCGCCGCCCTCGCCCAGGGCCTGCAGGCCGGCGGCGCGGCCGTCCCCGCCGGCTCCTTCGACGAGCAGGGCAAGAACCGCACCGTGCGCGTCGGCTCCGGCTACACCTCGCTCGCCCAGCTGGAGGACCTGCGCCTCAGCCCCGGCCCGGGCAAGCCCGCCGTCCGCCTCGCCGACGTCGCCACGGTGAAGCAGGAGCCCGCCAAGGCCGTCTCGATCACCCGTACCAACGGCAAGCCCAGCCTCGCCCTCGTCCTCACCATGGACAAGGACGGCAGCGCCGTCGCCATCTCGGACGCCGTCAAGGACAAGCTGCCCGAGCTGCGCTCCGCCCTCGGCGCCGGAGCCGAGCTGACGGTCGTCAGCGACCAGGGCCCGGCCGTCGCCAAGTCGATCTCCAGCCTCACCACCGAGGGCCTGCTCGGCCTGGTCTTCGCGGTGATCGTGATCCTGGTCTTCCTGGCCTCCGTGCGCTCGACGCTGGTCACCGCGGTCTCCATCCCGCTCTCGGTCGTCCTCGCGCTCATCGTGCTGTGGACCCGCGACCTGTCGCTCAACATGCTGACCCTGGGCGCGCTCACCATCGCCATCGGCCGCGTCGTCGACGACTCGATCGTGGTCCTGGAGAACATCAAGCGCCACCTCGGCTACGGCGAGGAGCGCGAGGCCGCCATCCTCACCGCGGTGAAGGAGGTGGCCGGAGCGGTCACCTCCTCCACGCTCACCACCGTCGCCGTCTTCCTGCCGATCGGCCTGGTCGGCGGCATGATCGGCGAGCTCTTCGGCTCCTTCTCGCTCACCGTCACCGCGGCCCTGCTGGCCTCGCTGGTCGTCTCCCTCACCGTCGTGCCGGTGCTCTCGTACTGGTTCCTCAGCGCCCCCAAGGGCGTGACGGTCGGAGACGCGGAGAGCGCCGCCAAGGCCCGCCGCGAGGCGGAGGAGAAGGAGGCGCGCAGCCGCCTCCAGCGGTTCTACGTACGGGTCCTGGGCTTCGCCACCCGGCGCCGGCTCACCAGTGTGGCCGTCGCGGTGGTCGTGCTCGTCGCCACCTTCGGGATGACCCCGCTGCTGAAGACCAACTTCTTCGACCAGGGCGAGCAGGACGTCCTGACGATCAAGCAGGAGCTCCCCCCGGGCACCTCGCTGGCCGCCTCCGACGAGGCGAGCCGCAAGGTCGAGACGGCCCTGGCCTCGGTCAAGGGCGTCAAGAGTCAGCAGGTCACCGTCGGTTCCTCCGGCTTCCTCGCCGCCTTCGGCGGCGGCACCGGCTCCAACCAGGCCTCCTTCCAGGTCACCCTGAAGGACGCCGGCGACGCGGCCGCCGTGAAGAAGGACATCGAGGGCGCGCTCGCCGGACTCGACGGCATCGGCGAGACCAGGATCTCGGCGGGCGACGGCTTCGGCAGCCAGAACCTCAGCGTGGTCGTCAAGGCGGGCGACGGCGACGTCCTCGCCAAGGCCGCCGAGCAGGTCCGCGCGGAGGTGGCCACCCTCGACGACGTCACCGACGTGCAGAGCGACCTGTCCCAGTCCGTCCCCCGGATCTCGGTGACGGCCACCCCCAAGGCCGCCGACGCGGGCCTGAACCAGGCCGCGCTCGGCGCGATCGTCGCGCAGGCCGTACGGGGCAACCCCGCGGGCAAGGCCGTACTGGACGACACCGAGCGGGACATCGTCATCAGGTCCGCCGTCCCGGCCACCACCCTGGCCGAACTCCAGGCGCTCCCGGTCGGACCGGTCAGGCTCGGCGACGTCGCCGAGGTCAAGGTGGTCCCCGGCCCGGTCGCCATGACCCGGATCGACGGCGCCCGCGCCGCCACCGTCACCGCCAAGCCGACCGGCGACAACACGGGCGCGGTCAGCACCGAGCTCCAGGCCAAGCTCAAGGCACTGGACCTGCCCGACGGCGCCACGGCGTCCATCGGCGGCGTCTCGGAGGACCAGGACGACGCGTTCGCCTCGCTCGGCCTGGCCATGCTCGCGGCCATCGCGATCGTGTTCATGCTGCTGGTCGCGACCTTCCGGTCGCTGATCCAGCCGCTGATCCTGCTGGTCTCCATCCCGTTCGCGGCCACCGGCGCGCTCGGCCTGCTGATCGTCACCGGCACCCCCATGGGCGTCCCGGCGATGATCGGCATGCTGATGCTCATCGGCATCGTGGTGACCAACGCGATCGTCCTGATCGACCTGGTCAACCAGTACCGCGCCCAGGGGCTGGGCGTCGTCGAGGCGGTCGTCGAGGGCGGACGGCACCGCCTGCGCCCGATCCTGATGACGGCCCTCGCGACGATCTTCGCCCTGCTCCCGATGGCGCTCGGCGTCACCGGCGAGGGCGGCTTCATCTCGCAGCCGCTCGCGGTCGTGGTGATCGGCGGCCTGGTCAGCTCGACCCTGCTGACGCTGCTCCTGGTGCCGACCCTCTACACGATGGTCGAGCTCCGCAAGGAGCGCCGTGCCGCCAAGCGCGCCGAGCGCCGCGCGGCCGCGCAGCCGGTGGTCCCCCCGGCCCGTGAGGAGGCTCCCGCCGACGTCTGACGGCACGGAGGGGGGGGGCCCCCCCCCCGGCCCCCCCGGGGGGGGGGGGGGGGGGGGGGGGGCGCGCCCCGCGCGCGGCCGGCGCGCCCCCCCCCCGCACCCGCTGGGGGCCGCCCCCGCGCCGGCGTGCCCGCCGGGGGGGGCGCCCCCGCGGGGGGCCCCCCCCGCGGGGGTGTGGGTGGGGGCGGGCGGGGCCCGGGGGCCCCGCCCCGCGCACCCGCCGTGTCCTAGGCGAGCGCGAGCATCCGTTCCAGGGCGAGCTTCGCGAAGCTCTCCGTCTCCTTGTCGACCTGGATCCGGTTCACGAGGTTGCCCTCGGCCAGGGACTCCAGGGTCCACACGAGGTGGGGGAGGTCGATGCGGTTCATCGTCGAGCAGAAGCAGACCGTCTTGTCGAGGAAGACGACTTCCTTGTCCTCGGCGGCGAAACGGTTCGCCAGGCGCCGGACCAGGTTCAGCTCGGTGCCGATGGCCCACTTGGAGCCGGCCGGGGCCGCCTCCAGCGCCTTGATGATGTACTCCGTCGAGCCGACCTGGTCCGCGGCCGCCACGACCTCGTGCTTGCACTCGGGGTGGACCAGGACGTTCACGCCGGGGATGCGGGCGCGCACGTCGTTGACCGAGTCGACCGAGAACCGGCCGTGCACCGAGCAGTGCCCCCGCCACAGGATCATCTTGGCGTCGCGGAGCTGCTCGACGGTCAGGCCGCCGTTCGGCTTGTGCGGGTTGTAGAGCACGCAGTCGTCCAGGGACATGCCCATGTCGCGGACGGCGGTGTTGCGCCCCAGGTGCTGGTCCGGGAGGAAGAGGACCTTCTCGCCCTGCTCGAAGGCCCAGTCCAGGGCCTTCTTCGCGTTGGACGAGGTACAGATCGTGCCGCCGTGCTTGCCGGTGAAGGCCTTGATGTCGGCGGAGGAGTTCATGTACGAGACGGGCACCGTCGAACCGGCGACACCCGCCTCCGTCAGGACGTCCCAGCACTCCGCGACCTGCTCGGCGGTTGCCATGTCGGCCATCGAGCAGCCGGCGGCCAGGTCGGGCAGGACGACCTTCTGGTCGTCCGAGGTCAGGATGTCCGCCGACTCGGCCATGAAGTGGACGCCGCAGAAGACGATGTACTCGGCCTCGGGCCGGGCGGCGGCGTCCTTGGCGAGCTTGAAGGAGTCGCCGGTGACGTCGGCGAACTCGATGACCTCGTCACGCTGGTAGTGGTGGCCGAGGATGAAGACCTTGTCCCCGAGCTTCTCCTTGGCCGCGCGGGCGCGCGCCACGAGGTTCGGGTCCGACGGAGAGGGCAGGTCACCGGGGCATTCCACCCCGCGCTCGCTCTTCGGGTCGGCTTCGCGGCCGAGCAGCAGCAGGGCAAGCGGCGTCGGCTGGACGTCCAAAGGCTGGGCGGTGGTCACGACACGCACCCTTTCTGTTCTGCGACGAAGGACTTCGGGACTTCTGAGACTTCGCTTCGACTTCTCGTCTATTTGACGTTATCTATCATAGCCGCTTCACGTCAGTTTGACGATGCCGATAGTGTCAATGTGACGAATTAGCCCGCGGCTTCACGGATCCCGCCTCCGCGCCCGGTGTGCGAGCATGAATGTCTGAAACAAGCGTCGGGTCCGGAATGAATCCGCGGCCCCGCTCGTTGCCACCGACGGCAAGAGTCCGACGTTTCCCTGCCTGAAGGCGGGGAGCCGCCCACTTCGGGAGTGAATGCAGATGTCCGTACAGGACGACAAGACCACCGTGAGCGACGGCATCCTCCTGTCCGACGCCGCCGCCGAAAAGGTCAGGACCCTTCTGGGCCAGGAAGGCCGCGAGGACCTGGCGCTGCGCGTCGCCGTCCAGCCCGGCGGCTGCTCCGGCCTGCGCTACCAGCTCTTCTTCGACGAGCGCTCGCTCGACGGCGACGTGGTCAAGGACTTCGACGGAGTGAAGGTCGTCACCGACCGGATGAGCTCGCCGTACCTGCACGGTGCCTCCATCGACTTCGTCGACACCATCGAGAAGCAGGGCTTCACGATCGACAACCCGAACGCCACCGGCTCCTGCGCCTGCGGCGACTCGTTCAGCTAGGCCTGGACACCCCCGCGTACGACGAGGGCCCGCCACCGGTCACACCGACCGGTGGCGGGCCCTCGTCGCGTACCGCGACCGCCCTACTGGCGGGGCAGCGGCTTGCCCGTCGTCGCGTCGAGCACCTTCCGGTCACCCAGCGGCTGCTGGAGCGTGGCCGTCAGCGCCGTCTCCTGCGCGACCATGATGCAGGCCTGGCCCGGCTTGGTCGGCGTGTCCGTGATCTTCACCAGGACCGATCCGGCCTGCTCCCGCGCCTCCACCGCGTACGTGCTGCACGGGCTGCCCCAGAAGTTCACGGTCAGCTTCCGGTCCGCCTCCGCGTACGAGAACCCGGGCACGGTCCGCCCGTCCTTCGGCCCCGGCGCACTCTCCTCGGCGGCCGCCGGCTCCGTCACCGTGCGGCCGGGACCGCCGTCCTTGCCCGCCACCTCGAAGTGCCAGGCCGGCACCAGGCCCCGCACGCCGTCCACGGTCCCCGGGGCCAGCCCCAGCACCGCGCCCTTGACCGTCTCCGTGCGCGGCGGCTTCGCCGGCCGCGGCTCCGGCTTGCACGGCAGCGTGTCCGTGGCCCCGGCCGTGGTGTCCGGCTGGAGCGGGACGGAGGTCGCGCAGGCGCTCGGCGCCGGGCCGGCGCCGTCCGCACCGCCCGACCGCGCGTTCAGCCGGGCCAGCGCCTCCACGGCGCCCGTCACCGGCTGCTCGGCCGCCCGCACGGGCGCCTTCAGCTCGCCGCTGCCCGACACGACCGACCCGTCGCCGCCCACGCCCACCCGCGTGGACCAGCCCTGCGTGGGCAGGCCGCCGACCACCGGGTCCGCGGCGACCACCCGCACCGAGCCCTGCGTCAGGCGCGCGTCCGGCTTCGCCCCCGCCTGGCCCGCGGCCGCCAGCACCGGAGCCGCGGCGGCCTTGGCGGCCTCCTCCGGGACGGGCCCGCCGGAAGCGGCGGCGCCGGCCCCGGCGCCGCTCCCGCCGGCCCCCGGGAGGGTGGCGGGGCCGCAGGTGTCCTTGCCGCGCACGCAGTCGTCCCCGACCCCGCTGCCGGAGCCCGGGTCCCGGCCCTGGAAGCGGGAGAAGTTCCACGTACCGGGGGCCGTACGGGTCACCGTGAGCCGGGGCCCGGAGCCGTCCGCGGCCTCCCCGGCCAGCCAGGAGTCACCCGTCAGCCGCGGGGCGCCGGTGATGCCGAGGGCCACCGCGAGACGGGACACCTCCTCGGCCGTCACCTCGCCGGACGCGGCGAAGGCCGGCGCCGTCGCCGGAGCCTCCGGGAGCTTCACGTCCGCCCGGTAGACCACCCCGCCGCCGGACGGGTCGGGCTCACCGGGCGCGATGCCCGGACCCGAGGGGGCCCCGGCCTCGCGGGGCGCGGAGGCCGCCGCGTCGGCCGTACGGTCTCCCGTGGCGCCGTCGCCGTGGGCGGTGGACGCCCAGTACGCCGTACCGCCGCCCGCGAGCAGGACGGCGGCCGCGATCGAGCCGATGGCCCAGGCCGGCCGCCGTCGTGTGCCGCGTGATGTGTCGGGTTCTTCGCTGGTCACCGCATCGCTCCTTCACCTGTCCGTCGTACTGATACGGGTGTGACGGAACAGACGCGGAAGCGGTTCCCCCCGCCTCCGTGAGACCTACTGGTCCCCGTACGCCGCCGTGGAGGCGATCAGGCGGGCCGAGGACGGCGGGACGCTGATCCCGTGCAGCTCCGAGGCCGCCACCCGGACCGGGCGGGGACCCGCCGGAACCGCCCAGTGCGGCGCCATCCGGGCGCAGTCGCCAAGCAAACCGGCGAAACCGGGCTGCCGGGAACCTTCCGCACCGCGCACGTCGGCGGTGTACTCGGGGGAGGCGAAACCGTCGGTGTAGGTCATGAGGGCACCGTAGGCACCCGGACTCCCGTGAAGAAAGAGCTACTACGGGGTAGTTTCGGCCGGTCGGCTCAGGGCCCTCGACCGGGTAGTTTTGACTGTCCCCTTGCCGTCCTCCGCAGGAGCGTCCACGCCGTGCGCATCGCAGTCACCGGCTCCATCGCCACTGACCACCTCATGACCTTCCCCGGCCGTTTCGCCGACCAGCTGGTCGCGGACCAGCTGCACACGGTCTCCCTCTCCTTCCTCGTCGACAACCTCGACGTCCGGCGGGGCGGTGTCGGCCCGAACATCTGCTTCGGCATGGGGCAGCTCGGCAGCCGCCCGGTCCTGGTCGGCGCCGCCGGCTACGACTTCGACGAGTACCGGGCCTGGCTCGACCGGCACGGCGTCGACACCGAGTCCGTCCGCATCTCCGAGGTGCTGCACACCGCGCGCTTCGTGTGCACCACGGACGCCGACCACAACCAGATCGGCTCCTTCTACACGGGCGCGATGAGCGAGGCCCGCCTGATCGAGCTGAAGGCCGTCGCCGACCGCGTCGGCGGGCTCGACCTCGTCCTGATCGGCGCGGACGACCCCGAGGCGATGCTGCGCCACACCGAGGAGTGCCGGACGCGCGGGATCCCGTTCGCCGCCGACTTCTCGCAGCAGATCGCCCGCATGGACGGCGACAACATCCGCACCCTCATGGAGGGTGCGACCTTCCTCTTCTCCAACGAGTACGAGAAGGGCCTCATCGAGTCGAAGTCGGGCTGGACCGCGGAGGAGATCCTCGCCAAGGTCGGCACCCGCGTCACCACCCTCGGGTCCAACGGCGTGCGCATCGAGCGCGCCGGCGAGGACCCGATCGTGGTCGGCTGCCCGGAGGAGAACGCGAAGGTCGACCCGACCGGCGTCGGCGACGCGTTCCGCGCCGGCTTCCTGACCGGGCTCGGCTGGGGCGTCGGCCTGGAGCGGGCCGCCCAGGTCGGCTGCATGCTGGCGACGCTGGTCATCGAGACCCTCGGCACCCAGGAGTACACCCTGGCCCGGGCGCACTTCATGGAGCGCTTCACCAAGGCCTACGGCGACGAGGCCGCCGCCGAGGTCCGGGCGCACCTCTCCTAGGCACCACCGCCGTACCGACCGGACCCCGCCGCCCTTGCGCGGCGGGGTCCGGTCGCGTTCCCGCCGGGCTCAGACCAGGCGCCGGACCGTGTACGCCACGCCCGCGGGGCGCTGCGCCTCGCCCAGGTAGGCGTGCCCCCGCATCGCGCACCACGCCGGGATGTCCAGCCGGGCCACCTCGTCGTCCGACAGCACCGTCACGGTCCCGCCCACCGGCACCGTGCCGATGGCCCGGGCCAGCTCGATCACCGGCTGGGGGCACCGCAGCCCGAGCGCGTCGAGCTCCACGGAGTCCGCCACCGGAGCCGCCGCCGGGGCCTCGCGCACGCCCAGCTTCTCCCGTACGCCCGCCACCGCGCCCGGCAGCACCTCCAGGAAGCCGTTGACCTCCTCCGCCGTCGTCCCCACGGGCAGGGACACCCGTACGTTCCCCTCCGACAGCACCCCCATCGCCCGCAGCACGTGACTGGGGGTCAGGGTGGAGCTGGTGCACGAGGAGCCCGAGGAGACCGAGTAGCCGGCCCGGTCCAGCTCGTGCAGCAGGCTCTCGCCGTCGACGTACAGGCAGGAGAACGTGACCAGGTGCGGGAGCCGGCGGTCCGCGTCGCCGACCACCTCCACGTCCGGCACCAGCCGGACCACCCGCCGCCGGACGCGGTCGACCAGTACCCGCAGCCGGGCGGCCTCCGCCTCGGCCTCCGCCCGCACCGCCCGCAGCGAAGCCGCCGCGGCCACGATCGCGGGGAGGTTCGCGAAACCGGGGGAGCGGCCCGACTCCCGCTCGTCCGCGGGGTGTTGCGGGGAGAACCGGACCCCCTTGCGCACGGCCAGAAGCCCGACCCCCGGCGGTCCGCCCCACTTGTGCGCACTGGCCGCGAGCACCGACCAGGCGCCCTCCACCGGCCCCCAGCCCAGCGACTGCGCCGCGTCCACGAGCAACGGCACCCCGGCCGCCGCGCACACCTCGGCCACCTCGGCCACCGGCTGGACCGTGCCCACCTCGTGGTTGGCCGACTGGAGGCAGGCCAGCGCGGTGGACGCGCCCACCGCCGCGCGGTAGGCCGCCGCCGTCACCGCGCCCAGCCGGTCCACCGGGACCTCGGTGACGGAGCCGCCCGCCGTCGCGTGCGCCGCCGCCGCTTGGAGCACAGAACTGTGTTCGACCGCCGATACGACCAGATGGCCCCCGACGCGCCGGCGGCCCGCGAGGACCCCGGCGACGCCCGTGTGAACCGCGTGCGTCCCCGAAGGAGTGAACACGAGCTCGTCCGCCCGGCACCCCACGGCCTCCGCCGCCGCCTCGCGCGCCGCGTCCAGCAGCAGCCTGGCGCGCCTGCCCTCCCGGTACAGCCGGGCCGGATCGGCCCAGCCCTCGTCGAGGGAGGCCTGCAACGCCTGCCGGGCCACGGGGTGCAGGGGAGCGGCGGACGCGCTGTCGAAGTACGGCATCCGGCCACGCTAGCCGCAGGGTGCGGGACGCCGAGGTCAGGGGCCGTCAGATGTCTTCCGGAGGAGCCCCCTCAGGGCCATTCGCACCGTCCCCCGGACGGCGGAACCACCCCTTCGGGGTCAGTAGCGGCGCGTTGGGCACCCTCCCCGCGCGACCCCAAATAGCGTCCAGTAGGGTTTGGTCCGCATAAACATCCAAACCCCTGCCTGCGTCAGGGCCGGCGACCGACCCGAACACGGCCGCGGCCGGCCGCGCGGGCCGAGACTCTCGGGAAGGCGCTACGTGAGTCCCTACGGCTCCGACCGCTCGCCGCGGCGCCCGATGCGGCGGAAGCTGCTGCAGGCGCTGACTGCGGGCGTGGTCCTGGCGACCGCCACTGGTTGCTCGTATACATGGAAAGACTTCCCCCGCCTCGGAATGCCGACTCCGGTAACCGAGGAGGCACCGCGCATCCTCTCCCTGTGGCAGGGATCCTGGGCGGCCGCGCTCATCACGGGCGTCCTGGTGTGGGGCCTGATCATCTGGAGCGTCATCTTCCACCGGCGCAGCCGGACGAAGATCGAGGTTCCGGCGCAGACCCGGTACAACATGCCCATCGAGGCGCTGTACACCGTGGTCCCGCTGATCATCGTCTCCGTGCTCTTCTACTTCACCGCGCGTGACGAGTCGAAGCTGCTCGCCCTCACCCCGAAGCCGGCGCACACGATCAACGTGGTCGGCTTCCAGTGGAGCTGGGGCTTCAACTACGTCGAGGACGTCGACGGCGACGCGAACACCCCCAAGCCGAGGGCGCTGCCCAAGGCCGAGGGTGCCAACGAGTCCGAGCCGCAGACGATGACGCAGGTCCCCAAGGAGCTCGACTCCATCCCGGACCGCTTCACCAAGGACTTCCCGGCCGGCGCCGAGGGCGTCTACCAGAAGGGCGTCCCCGGCGACCGCAACCCGCAGACGGGGAACCCGGGGCCGACCCTCTTCCTGCCCAAGGGCGAGAAGGTCCGCTTCATCCTGTCGTCCAACGACGTCATCCACTCCTTCTGGGTGGTCCCCTTCCTGTTCAAGCAGGACGTCATTCCGGGCCACACCAACGTCTTCGAGGTCACCCCGACCCAAGAAGGCACCTTCATGGGCAAGTGTGCCGAGCTCTGCGGCGTCGACCACTCCCGGATGCTCTTCAACGTCAAGGTGGTCTCGCCCGAGAAGTACCGGGCGCACCTGAAGGAGCTTGCGGAGAAGGGGCAGACCGGTTTCCTCCCGGCCGGCATCAAGCAGACCGACCCGGCCCGGAACGCGGAGACGAATAAACTGTGAGCATCCTCAACGAATCCCAGGGTGCCGCCGCAGCTGACTCGTACGAGAACGAGCTGCCGGTACGGCGCAAGCAGCCGGGCAACGTGGTCATCAAGTGGCTCACCACCACCGACCACAAGACCATCGGCACGATGTACCTGGTCACGTCGTTCGTGTTCTTCATCATCGGCGGGATCATGGCGCTCTTCATGCGCGCCGAGCTGGCCCGTCCGGGCACGCAGATCATGTCGAACGAACAGTTCAACCAGGCGTTCACGATGCACGGCACGATCATGCTGCTGATGTTCGCGACGCCGCTGTTCGCCGGATTCGCGAACTGGATCATGCCGCTGCAGATCGGCGCGCCCGACGTGGCGTTCCCGCGGCTGAACATGTTCGCGTACTGGCTGTACCTCTTCGGCTCGACCATCGCGGTGGCCGGCTTCGCGACGCCGAACGGCGCCGCCGACTTCGGCTGGTTCGCCTACTCCCCGCTGTCGGACGCCGTCCGCTCGCCGGGCATCGGCGCCGACATGTGGATCATGGGTCTGGCCTTCTCGGGCTTCGGCACGATCCTCGGCTCGGTCAACTTCATCACCACGATCATCTGCATGCGCGCGCCCGGCATGACGATGTTCCGCATGCCGATCTTCACCTGGAACGTCCTGCTGACCGGTGTCCTGGTCCTGCTGGCCTTCCCGGTGCTCGCCGCCGCGCTCTTCGCGCTGGAGGCGGACCGCAAGTTCGGTGCGCACGTCTTCGACGCGGCCAACGGCGGCGCCCTACTGTGGCAACACCTCTTCTGGTTCTTCGGACACCCAGAGGTGTACATCATCGCGCTGCCGTTCTTCGGCATCATCTCCGAGGTCATCCCGGTCTTCTCCCGCAAGCCGATGTTCGGCTACATCGGTCTGATCGGTGCGACCATCGCGATCGCCGGCCTCTCGGTGACGGTGTGGGCCCACCACATGTACGTCACCGGCGGTGTGCTGCTGCCGTTCTTCTCCTTCATGACCTTCCTGATCGCGGTACCGACCGGTGTGAAGTTCTTCAACTGGATCGGCACCATGTGGAAGGGCTCACTGTCCTTCGAGACACCGATGCTCTGGGCCGTCGGCTTCCTGATCACCTTCACCTTCGGTGGTCTGACCGGCGTCATCCTGGCCTCGCCCCCGATGGACTTCCACGTCTCCGACTCGTACTTCGTCGTCGCGCACTTCCACTACGTCATCTTCGGCACCGTGGTCTTCGCGATGTTCTCCGGCTTCCACTTCTGGTGGCCGAAGTTCACGGGCAAGATGCTGGACGAGCGCCTCGGCAAGATCACCTTCTGGACGCTGTTCGTGGGCTTCCACGGCACCTTCCTGGTGCAGCACTGGCTCGGCACCGAGGGCATGGCGCGTCGTTACGCGGACTACCTCGACGCCGACGGCTTCACCGCGCTGAACACGATCTCCACGATCAGCTCGTTCCTGCTCGGCCTGTCGATGCTGCCCTTCATGTACAACGTCTGGAAGACGGCGAAGTACGGGAAGAAGATCGAGGTCGACGACCCCTGGGGCTACGGCCGCTCGCTGGAGTGGGCCACGTCCTGCCCGCCCCCGCGGCACAACTTCCTCACCCTGCCGCGGATCCGTTCCGAGTCCCCGGCGTTCGACCTGCACCACCCGGAAATCGCGGCCCTCGACCACCTCGAGGACCACCACGGCGTCGGTGCCGCTGCCGTCACCGGTGGCAAGGAGGCCGGCAAGTGAAGATCCAGGGCAAGATGTTCCTCTGGCTCTCCTTCTTCATCCTGATCATGGCCGTCGTGTACGGCGTGTGGTCGAAGGAGCCCGTAGGCACCACCGCGCTCTTCCTGGCCTTCGGCCTGAGCGTGATGATCGGCTACTACCTGGCCTTCACGGCCAAGCGCGTCGACGAGATGGCCCAGGACAACCTGGAGGCCGACGTCGCCGACGAGGCCGGCGAGCTGGGCTTCTTCGCCCCGCACAGCTGGCAGCCGCTCTCGCTGGCCATCGGTGGCGCGCTCGCGTTCTGCGGCGTCATCTTCGGCTGGTGGCTCATGTACTTCTCGGCACCGGTCATCCTGATCGGCCTGTGGGGCTGGGTGTACGAGTACTACCGCGGTGAGAACCAGAACCAGTAGCAGCACCCTCGCGACCCCGTCGTGAGGCACCTGGGGCCCGGACACCTCTTCGGAGGGGTCCGGGCCCCTCGTTTGCAGTCATCCCGCGCGCCGTAATTGTCATATCTTCATAGCGTTAGCTCCATGAACCACTCACCGCGTCTTTGGACGGTAGTCGGCTGCTCCCTGCTGGTCGCGTCCCTCGGGGCCGGGGCCACCGCGTGCGGGTCGGGCGGCGACGATCCGCTGTCCGCCCGCCCGTACGACGCGGGCGACCAGATCGCCTTCAACCAGGCCCCCGGCGGCCGCCCCGTGGACCCCGACAAGCCCCTCGAGGTCACCGCGAAGGCGGGTGAGGGGCGGATCACCGACGTGATGGTCGTGGACACCCACGGCCGCCGCCTGGCTGGCGAGCTGTCCGCCAAGGGGGACCGCTGGCACAACACCGTCCCCATGGCCGCCGGCGTCCGCTACACGGTCACCGTGAGCACCGAGAACGCCAAGGGCGCTCCGGGGCAGCGCACGTCCGCTTTCGAGACCACCCCGGCCAAGGGCGTCCTCAAGGTCGAATTCGGCCCGGACGAGGGCAAGTACGGCGTCGGACAGCCCCTCACGGCGGAACTCAGCGAGCCCGTCAAGGACAAGGCCGCCCGCGCCGTCATCGAACGGGGCCTGGCCGTCGACGCCCCCTCGGGCGTCGAGGGCGCCTGGCACTGGGTCGACGACAAGAAGCTCCACTACCGGCCGAAGGAGTACTGGCCCGCCAACTCGACCGTCTCCGTACGGAGCAACCTGGAGGGCGTCAGGATCTCCGACCACCTCTACGGGGCCGCGGCCAAGCCGCTGAAGCTGGAGATCGGCGACCGCGTCGAGGTCACCACCGACGCCTCCTCGCACTACCTCACGTTCCGGCGCAACGGAGAAGTGATCAACAGCATTCCGGTGACCACCGGCAAGCCCGGCTTCTCCACCCGCAACGGGGTGAAGGTGGTGCTCGGCAAGCAGTACTTCGTCCAGATGCGCGGGGACACCGTCGGCATCGGCGGCAGCGAGTACTACAACCTGCCCGTCTACTACGCCACGCGCGTCACCTGGAGTGGTGAATACGTCCACGCCGCGCCGTGGTCCGTCGGGTCCCAGGGCTACGAGAACGTCAGCCACGGCTGCACCGGCATGAGCACCGGCAACGCCGCCTGGTTCTACGAGAACATCACCGAGGGCGACATCGTCAAGGTGATCAACAGCATCGGCGACGACATGGACATCTTCGGCAACGGCTTCGGCGACTGGAACATGGACTGGAAGGACTGGCGTCAGGGCAGCGCGCTCCTGAAGGACACCCAGGAGGGCCGCTCCCCGGTCGACCAGACCCGCCTGCGGCCGACGGTCTAGCCCCGGGGCCCGACCGGCTCACCCGCACGTGTGGACCCCGGACCGGACCGGACCGGGGATTCCCACGGACGGGTGAGCCGCAGCCGTGCCCGCGGCCCTGCCCGCAGGGGTGACGTCAGGCGGCGGAGGACGCCAGCCGGGCCCGCAGGAGGGCCGCCAGGGAGTCCGCGAACGCGACCGGGTCCACCGGAAGGGTCACCGCGGCGTCCGCGCGGCTCCAGGTGGCCAGCCAGGCGTCCTGGGGGCGCCCCATGAGCAGCAGCACCGGGGGACACCGGAAGATCTCGTCCTTGATCTGCCGGCACACGCCCATGCCCCCGGCCGGAACCGCCTCGCCGTCCAGCACGCACACGTCGATGCCGCCCGCGTCCAGCGCCGACAGCACCGCCGGAAGCGTCGCGCACTCCAGGAACTCGACCGGCGGCAGGTCCGAGGCCGGCCTGCGCCCCGCTGCCAGCCGCACCTGCTCCCGGGTGCTGGAGTCGTCGCTGTAGACCAGAACCCGCGCAGTCGCCCGCATTTCGTTCCTCCACGTGTCACGTGAATCACGTTGATGTTCATGGGGTATCCCCGGCGGAGCCAGGGGAACGGATGCTACTCCTCCCGATGCGCTGTCAACATCGGTTCGGACAGGCTCGCGAGCGGCCTCCCGGGGGTGATCTGATGGGCCGTTCGGGCCTTGCACACGCCCCGGACACTCCGAACGGCACCCCCCGGGGTGAGGGCGGGATAAGCGACCGACATAATGTCGGTCGTGGCGACAGCAACGACAGTAGATACCGGGCACGCGCACCCGACGGTCAACAGGCCGAACCTCGTCAGCGTCGGAACCATCATCTGGTTGAGTTCCGAGCTGATGTTCTTCGCGGCCCTCTTCGCGATGTACTTCACCCTGCGATCCGTGACGGGCGCCGAGTACTGGACAGAGCAGGCTTCGGCCTTGAATCTGCCCTTCTCGGCGACGAACACGACGATCCTGGTGCTTTCCTCGCTCACCTGCCAGCTCGGCGTATTCGCCGCAGAGCGCGGTGACGTGAAGAAGCTCCGGACGTGGTTCATCATCACGTTCGTCATGGGTGCGATCTTCATTGGCGGCCAGGTGTTCGAGTACACCGAGCTGGTCATGCACGAGGGCATGAGCCTCTCGTCCGGTCCGTACGGCTCGGTGTTCTACCTGACCACCGGCTTCCACGGGCTGCACGTGACGGGCGGTCTCATCGCCTTCCTGCTGGTCCTCGGCCGGACGTACGCGGCCAAGAGGTTCACCCACGAACAGGCCACGTCGGCCATCGTCGTGTCCTACTACTGGCACTTCGTCGATGTCGTCTGGATCGGCCTCTTCGCCACGATCTACCTGATCAAGTAGCGAGTACGTCGCCGGGCCCGACCCGGCACTCCATCCAGACACACCGACGCAGAAGATCCTGACACCGGGGTAATCCGTGAAAAAGCTCTCCGCACGACGACGCCATCCGCTGGCGGCGGTTGTCGTTCTACTCTTCGCGCTGGCGGCCACCGGGGGGCTGTACGCCGCCTTCGCCCCCGCGGGCAAGGCGCAGGCCGATGAAACCGCCCAGTCCCTCGCCATCGAGGAGGGCAAGAAGCTCTACGCCGTCGGCTGCGCAAGCTGCCACGGAACCGGCGGTCAGGGTTCCTCTGACGGCCCGAGCCTGGTCGGCGTCGGCTCCGCGGCCGTCGACTTCCAGGTGAGCACGGGCCGCATGCCCGCGCAGCAGCCCGGCGCCCAGGTGCCGAAGAAGCCGGCGATCTACTCCCAGGAGCAGATCGACCAGCTGGCCGCGTACATCGCGTCCCTCGGTGCCGGCCCGATCACGCCGACCGGCAAGCAGTACGACCCGGCGGGCGCCGACATCGCCAACGGTGGTGTGCTCTTCCGCAACAACTGCGCGCAGTGCCACAACTTCACCGGCGAGGGCGGCGCGCTGACGAACGGCAAGTACGCCCCGAACCTCGAGGACGTCTCGCCGAAGCACATCTACGAGGCCATGCTCACCGGCCCGCAGAACATGCCCTCCTTCCCGGACAGCACCATGCCGGAGAAGCAGAAGAAGGACATCATCGCGTACCTCCAGAACGTGAACGGCGATAAGTCGACGAACCCCGGTGGGCTCAAGCTCGGTGGCCTCGGCCCCGTCTCCGAGGGACTGTTCGGCTGGATCTTCGGTCTGGGTGCGCTGATCGCTGTCGCCGTCTGGGTCGCGGCCCACACCGCTAAGGCCAAGAAGTCATGAGTAGCCAAGAGATTCCCGAAGAGAAGCACCTGCCGAGCGAGCAGGGCGACGCGCACCACGGTGGCGTCGCGGTCGCGGACGACCCGTTCGCCGACCCGGGCCTTCCGGTCCACAAGCCCCGCATCCAGGACATCGACGAGCGGGCGGCGAGGCGCTCCGAGCGCACCGTCGCGTTCCTGTTCACGCTCTCGATGCTGGCCACGATCGGCTTCATCGCGTCCTACGTGATCTTCCCGGTAGACAAGATCGTCTACATCTTCCCCATCGGGAAGGTGAGCGCGCTCAACTTCTCGCTGGGCATGACGCTGGGCACGGCGCTCTTCTGCATCGGCGCGGGCGCGGTCCACTGGGCCCGCACCCTGATGTCCGACGTCGAGGTCGCCGCCGAGCGCCACGAGATCGCGGCTCCGCCGGAGGTCAAGGCGCAGGTCCTGCAGGACTTCGCCGACGGCGCCCGCGAGTCCGGCATCGGCCGCCGTCCGCTGATCCGCAACACGATGCTCGGTGCGCTGGCCATGCTGCCGCTCTCCGCCGTCGTGATCATGCGCGACCTGGGGCCCCTGCCCGAGGACAAGCTGCGCAAGACCATGTGGGCCAAGGGCAAGCTGCTGATCAACGACAACACGGACGAGCCGCTGCGCCCCGAGGACGTCCTCGTCGGTTCGCTGACGTTCGCCCGGCCGGAAGGCCTGGACGAGCACCAGCACGACTTCCAGACGCAGATCGCCAAGGCCGCCCTGATGATCGTCCGCATCCAGCCGGACGACATCAAGGACAAGCAGGAGCTGGAGTGGTCCCACGACGGGATCGTGGCCTACTCCAAGATCTGCACCCACGTCGGCTGCCCGATCAGCCTGTACGAGCAGCAGACGCACCACGTGCTCTGCCCGTGCCACCAGTCCACCTTCGACCTCTCCGACGGCGCCCGAGTCATCTTCGGCCCGGCCGGTCACGCGCTTCCGCAGCTGCGGATCGGCGTGAATGACGAAGGCTTCCTCGAAGCGCTCGGCGACTTCGAAGAGCCCGTCGGTCCTGCCTTCTGGGAGCGCGGATGAGCACTGCCACTGACACAAAGCCGGCGCGCAAGGCCCCGGCCGGCGAGCGCGTAGCCGACTGGGCGGACGGCCGCCTGGGCATCTACGGCCTCGCCAAGGCCAACATGCGCAAGATCTTCCCGGACCACTGGTCCTTCATGCTGGGTGAGATCTGCCTCTACAGCTTCATCATCATCATCCTCACGGGTGTGTACCTGACGCTGTTCTTCCACCCGAGCATGAACGAAGTCGAGTACCACGGCTCGTACGTGCCGATGCAGGGCGTCCTGATGTCCGAGGCCTTCGCCTCGACGCTGGACATCAGCTTCGACGTCCGCGGTGGCCTGCTGATCCGCCAGATCCACCACTGGGCCGCGCTGATCTTCGTCGCGGCGATGCTCGTGCACATGATGCGCGTGTTCTTCACCGGCGCGTTCCGCAAGCCGCGCGAGGTCAACTGGGTCTTCGGCTTCCTGCTGCTGGTCCTCGGCATGTTCACCGGCTTCACCGGATACTCGCTGCCGGACGACCTGCTCTCGGGTACCGGTGTCCGCTTCATGCAGGGCGCCATCCTGTCCGTCCCGGTCGTCGGCACGTACCTGTCGATGTTCCTGTTCGGCGGGGAGTTCCCGGGCGGCGACTTCGTCGCGCGCTTCTACTCGGTGCACATCCTGCTGCTGCCCGGCATCATGATGGGCCTGCTCGTGGCCCACCTGATCCTGGTCTTCTACCACAAGCACACCCAGTTCGCGGGTCCCGGCAAGACGAACAAGAACGTCGTCGGCATGCCGCTGCTGCCCGTCTACATGGCGAAGGCCGGAGGCTTCTTCTTCCTGGTCTTCGGCGTGATCGCGGCCATCGCCGGCATCGCGTCGATCAACCCGATCTGGGCGCTCGGCCCGTACCGCCCGGACCACGTGTCCACCGGTGCGCAGCCGGACTGGTACATGGGCTTCTCCGAGGGCCTGATCCGTGCCATGCCCGGCTGGGAGATCAACCTGTGGGGCCACACGCTCGTCCTGGGCGTCTTCATCCCGCTGGTGATCTTCCCGATGGTGCTGGCCACGATCGCGGTGTACCCGTTCATCGAGTCCTGGGTCACCAAGGACAAGCGCGAGCACCACATCCTGGACCGCCCGCGCAACGTCCCGACCCGCACGGCCTTCGGTGTCGCCTGGCTCACGTGGTACGTGATCCTGCTGATCGCCGGTGGAAACGACATGTTCGCGCAGTACTTCCACCTGTCGATCAACTCGATCACCTGGTTCGCGCGGATCGGCTTCTTCGTCGGCCCGGTCATCGCCTTCGTGATCACCAAGCGCATCTGCCTCGGCCTCCAGCGCCGGGACCGCGACAAGGTGCTGCACGGTCGCGAGACCGGCATCATCAAGCGGCTCCCGCACGGTGAGTTCGTCGAGATCCACGAGCCGCTCTCGCAGGGTCAGCTGCACAAGCTGACCTCGCACACGCAGTACAAGCCGGCCGAGATCGGCCCGACGGTCGACGAGAACGGTGTCGAGCGCAAGGTGGGTGCCCTGGAGAAGATGCGCGTCAAGCTCAGCAAGGGGTACTACGCCGAGGACAACCAGATTCCGAAGCCCACGGTGGAGGAGTACAAGGAGATCCAGAGCGGCCACGGCCACCACTGATCCCCCGTACCACGTTGTGAGGGACTGATTTCGGTCAGTCCTGGTGTCGCCACGGTGAGAGCCCCGTCCATTGTCCGGACGGGGCTCTTTGCCGTAACCGGGGCTGGATAGGCTGGAGCCCTTCCGATCGACGTGGAATCCCACCAGCAGCAGGAGCGGACCATGAACGTGGTGACCCCGGCAGGCGGCGACAGCGCGGCGGCCCGTGGCTGGCCGGGCGTTCTCGACGCCCTGCTGACCGGCCAGGACCTGCGCGCCGACGACACCGCCTGGGCCATGGACCGGATCATGCGCGGCGAGGCCACCGACGCCCAGATCGCCGGCTTCGCGGTCGCGCTGCGGGCGAAGGGCGAGACGGTCGCCGAGATCACCGGCCTCGTCCGGACCATGTACGAGCACGCCAACCTGATCGAGGTGCCGGGCCGGACGGTCGACATCGTCGGCACCGGCGGCGACGGCGCCAAGACGGTGAACATCTCGACGATGTCGGCGATCGTGGTGGCCGGAACGGGCGCCAAGGTGGTCAAGCACGGGAACCGGGCCGCGTCCTCCGCGAGCGGCTCCTCGGACGTCCTGGAGAAGCTCGGCGTCAACCTCGACCTCACCCCGGCCCGGGTGGCGGAGGTCGCGGAGGAGGCGGGCATCACCTTCTGCTTCGCGGTGAAGTTCCACCCGGCGCTGCGGCACGTGGCGGCCGCCCGCAAGGAGCTCGGCATCCGCACCACCTTCAACTTCCTCGGCCCGCTGACCAACCCGGCGAAGGTACGGGCCCAGGCCACCGGCGTGGCCGACGCCCGGATGGCCCCGATCGTCGCCGGCGTCCTCGCGGAACGCGGTTCGTCCGCCCTGGTGTTCCGCGGCGACGACGGCCTCGACGAGCTGACCACGACCGCGACCTCGCGCGTCTGGTGGGTCCGGGACGGGAAGGTCGCCGAGCAGGCGTTCGACCCGCGCGACGTGGGCATCGGCCTGGTGGACGTGTCCGCGCTGCGCGGCGAGGACGCCTCGTACAACGCGGACGTCGCCCGCCGCCTGCTGGCCGGCGAGCCGGGCCCGGTGCGCGACGCGGTCCTGCTGAACGCGGCGGCCGCCCTGGTGGCGCTCGACCCGGGCACGGGCACGCTGGAGGAGCAGATCCGGGCCGGCATCGCCCGTGCGGCGGAGGGCATCGACTCGGGCGCGGCGCGGACGGCCCTGGAGCGCTGGGTGGCGGCGAGCAACGCGTAGCGGCCACGGCCGCCCCGTCCGGCTGATGGTTTCGAGCCAAGACCCCGGTCCAGCATGCGGACCGGGGCTTGCGCGCGGGGGATCATGTGGCAGGATGCTGACCAGGTCACGAGTGACAGCGTTTAGGCCCCGGCTTGCTGTCCGGCAACCCTCCTTCCGTGGCGGGGTGCCCCGGGTGATGACCAGGCCGTAGGCAGCGAGGTCTACGGCAAGCGCGGATCCCTCGACACCAGGGGTCCTGGTCTCTCGAGGAGCGTTTTCCGTGAGCAAGCGAATGCGATAGGGCGAATCCGCCCCTTCTTCACCCCTCGGAACAGGGTCACCTCCGCGTACCCGCTCCGCTCCGAGGACCTTCCCGCACCCCGGACGGCCGCAGAGCCGTACCCGCGTACGGGCACACCGAAGCCATTCACCCCTGCCTGCCGGGAGATACCGCCATGTCCGCATCCCTGAACGCCGCCGCCACCACCGCCGCCGCCGTTGCCGTCGACTCCGCCTGTGCCGAGCCGCTGCAGGTCCTCGGCCGGGACGTCACCGTCCCGCTCGTCACCGGCGGCGAGGTCACCTACGCGGCCCTCGACTACGCGGCCAGCGCCCCCGCCCTCCAGCGGGTCTGGGACGACGTGGCGGCGTACGCCCCCTACTACGGCAGCGTGCACCGCGGAGCCGGCTACCTCTCCCAGCTCTCCACCGACCTGTTCGAGCAGAGCCGGGTCACCGTCGCCGAGTTCCTCGACTGCCGTCCCTCCGACCAGGTGATCTTCACCCGGTCCACCACCGACTCGCTGAACCTGCTGGCCGCCGCGCTCCCGGCCGACTGCCAGGTCTTCGTCTTCGAGACCGAGCACCACGCCTCGCTGCTCCCGTGGACCGACGCCCGCGTCACCTACCTCAACGCCCCCCGCACCCCCGGCGAGGCCGTCGCCACCCTGGAGCGGGCGCTCGCCGGCCGTGACCCCTACGGTCCGGCCCTGGTCTGCGTCACCGGCGCCTCCAACGTTACCGGCGAGCTGTGGCCGGTCAAGGAGCTCGCCGCCGCCGCGCACGCCCACGGCGCGCGGATCGTCCTGGACGCCGCCCAACTGGCCCCGCACCACCCCGTGTCCGTCCAGGAGCTGGACGTGGACTGGGTCGCCTTCTCCGGGCACAAGCTGTACGCGCCCTTCGGCTCGGGCGTGCTCGCCGGCCGCGCGGACTGGCTGCAGGAGGCGGACCCGTACCTCGCCGGCGGCGGCGCCTCCCGCAAGGTGGCCCGCCGCGAGGACGGCGGCGTGGACGTCGAGTGGCACACCACCGCCGCCCGCCACGAGGCCGGTTCCCCGAACGTCATCGGCGTCTACTCCATCGCCTCCGCCTGCAAGGCCCTGACGGAGGCCGGCTTCGACAGCCTGGTCGCCCGCGAGCGCCACCTCATCGCCCGCGTCCGCGAGGGCCTGGCCGAGGTGCCCGCGGTGCGCGTCCTGTCCCTCTTCGGCGACGACGCCCCGCGCGTCGGCGTCATCTCCTTCGTGGTGGACGGCTGGAACAGCTCGCACTTCGCCGCCGCGCTGTCGGCCGAGTACGGGATCGGCGTGCGCGACGGCCTGTTCTGCGCCCACCCGCTGGTCCGCACCCTGCTGGGCAGCGAGCCGCAGGAGCCGGGCGAGTGCGGTGCGCCGGAGGCCGCGCCGGGGGAGCGTTCGCTGAACGCCATCCGCGTCAGCTTCGGCGCCGGCACCCCCGACGAGCACGTCGAGCGCTTCGTGCGGGCGGTGCGGGAACTGGTCGCGGACGGCGCCAAGTGGCAGTACCGCACGGAAGAGGGCCGCTGCGTCCCGGCGGTCTGACGGGGCGACCCGGTCGCGGCGGCCGCCGACCGGCGGCCGGTGGCGCCCGGCGGGGGCGGCGGGGCGGGGCCCCTCCGGAGGGTCTCCTCGGCTCGCGCACGGAGGCAGTGCTGCGTTCGCGCGGCGTGGTTGCGCGCTCGTCCTGCGGGGACCCTCCGGAGCGTCCCCGCCCCACCGCCGCACCGGGCGGCGGGCCCGGTGGGGGAGCGGGGGCCCGGCGGGGCGTCCCCGCAGGACGAGCGCGCAACCGGCCCGCGCGAACGAAGCGGTACCCCGGTGCGCGAGCCGAGGAGATGCCCCGGCGGGACCCCGCGGACGGCCCGTTCGGTTCGGCCCCGTCAGGGAAGGCCACCTTCAGCGCCACCGGGACCGCAGAGGCATCGCCCCCGGTAGCCGCGCCGGAGGCGTTACGCGTCCAGGCCGATGGCGAAGGCCGCTTCCAGGTCGTGCTGGGAGTACGTGCGGAACGCGACGTGCGTGTCCGTGCCCTCGACGCCGGGGATCTTGCTGATGCGGCCCGGGATGATGTCCGCCAGGTTCTCGTGGCGGGCCACGCGGACCAGCGCGATCAGGTCGTACGTACCGGTGACGGAGTAGACCTCGCTGACGCTGTCCAGCGCGGCGATGGACTCGGCGATCTCGGGGATGCGGTCCACGCTGGTCTTGATGAGCACGATCGCGGTGATCACGGCTGGCTGTCTCCCTCGGTGGCCGTCGCTGGTCGCCTCACTCTAGTCGTACCCCGGTAGCGGACCCACGCGTAGAGGAAGCCGAGCGAGAAGCCCACCAGATGGGCCAGATAGGCGACCCCCGGGCCGCTGCCCGCACGCTGCGCCGCCACCCACTGGAGGGCGAACCAGAACAGCAGCACGATCCACGCGGGGAAGCGCAGCGGCAGGAAGAACAGGAACGGGAACAGGCTCGTCACCCTGGCCCGCGGGAGCAGGTACAGGAAGGCCCCCAGGACCGCGGAGATGGCGCCGGACGCGCCGACGAGCGTCTGGGAGGACTCCGCGTTCGCCGCCGCGTACGCCGCGAGGGCCACGTACCCCGTACAGACGTAGAAGGCGAGGAAGGCGGGTCGGCCCATCCGCTCCTCCGCCATCGCGCCGAAGACGTAGAGGAAGAGCATGTTCCCCAGCAGGTGCAGCCAGCTGCCGTGGACGAACAGGGCCGTCAGCGGGGTCAGCCAGGCGCGGGGCGTGTTCGTGAAGAGCTCGTCCGGGACCACGCCCCAGCGCTGGAAGTAGTCCGTCCCGGCCGCCAGCAGCCCGTCCCCCGTCCCGTAGGAGGGGTTCAGCCCGGAGGCCGGGCTCAGTACGAACACCACACCGCAGCCCGCGATCAGCGCGTGGGTGACCACCGGTCCCCGGGCAGCCTCGCGCAGGGTCCGCCACCTTACGATCATGTGACAGAGCATGACGCAAGGAGCCCCACCTGAGGCGGTGGCAGGCCGTAGGGTTACGAGCTGCGGTCCGGCGGCCCGCGCAGACGGCCGCGCGGACCGCTTTAATTGAAACAGCTACGAAGGAGAGAGCGGCCTGATGACGGTTCCCCTGCCGACCGACACCACCCGGTGGCGCTGCACCCTGTGCGGCAACCTCACGCGGTTCGACGTCACCCGCTCGTCGAAGGTCGTGGAGTACGTCCACCTGGACCTCGCCGGGGCGCCCAAGGTCGAGGAGCGGGAGGTGGTCAATGAGACCATCGAGTCGGTCCGCTGCCGCTGGTGCAACGCGGTGGACCAGATCGAGCTCGTGGACAGGCCGGGCGCGGACTCCTGAGGGAGCCCCGCCCACAGGTAGATCACGGTAGGGGTGACGGATTGTGGAGCCAGCAAGCGGCGCTGAGCCGGCCGACGCGGCCGGCGACGCCGCCGAGGTGCTCGACCGCCCGCTGCCGGAAGGCGTGCGGCGCCGGGTCGTCGCGCTCGTCTCGGACGCCTTCGGCGCACTGACGGTCGCGGACCTCCCGGCGCAGCTGCGCCAGTACGCCCGCTTCACCCCGACCCGGCGCGCCAAGTTCGCGGGCAACGCGATGGCGGCGGCGGTCGAGACCGACGGCGTGTTCCGCGGCAGGGTCGCCGAGAAGCTGCGCGAGGCCCAGGCGGACCTGGCCGGCGCGCTGGAGTCCGGCGCGCCGCCCGCCGCCGCCGATCCGCTGGACGTGGCGGCGGCCGCGTACGTCCTGCGGCCGGCCGGCTGGGTCAAGCTGGTGGCCGCCGCGGGCGAGGAGGCGCAGCGAGCCGACGCCGAGCGGGCCGACGAGGAGACCCGGCGCGAACTGGACCGGCTCCGCGAGGAGCTGTCCCACGTACGGGAGCTGCAGCGCTCCGGCGGCGAGCAGGTGCGCACCGAGCTGGAGACCTCGCGCAAGGAGGCGGAATCGCTGCACCGCAAGCTGCGCAGCGCCCTGAGCGACGTCAAGCGCGGCGAGGCCGCCCTGCGCAAGGTGAACGCGGAGGTCGACGGGATCCGCGGCGAGGCGGCCACCCGGGTGGCCGCCGCCGAGAGCGAGTCCCGGCGGCTCAAGTCCCGGCTGGCGGAGGTGGAGGCGGCGCTGGAGACCTCGCGCCGGGCCACCCGCGAGGGGCGCAGCATCGAGGACATGCGGCTGCGGCTGCTGCTGGACACCGTGCTGGACGCGGCGGCCGGGCTGCGCCGCGAGCTGGCGCTGCCGCCGGTCAGCACCCGCCCGGCGGACACCGTGGACGCGGTGGAGCCGGGCCGGATGACGCCGAAGGACATCGCGGCCCGCGCGCTGTCGGAGACCGATCCGGCGCTGCTGGACCAGCTGTTGGCGCTGCCCCAGGCGCACTTGGTGGTCGACGGCTACAACGTGACCAAGACGGGCTACCCGACGATGCCCCTGGAGAAGCAGCGGCTGCGGCTGCTGGGCGGGCTGTCGATGCTCGCCGCGCAGACCGGCGCGGAGATGACCTGCGTGTTCGACGGGGCGGAACTGGCGGCCCCGGTGCTGCTCGCGCCGCCGCGCGGGGTGCGGGTGCTGTTCTCCAAGGCCGGGGTGACGGCGGACGAGCTGATCCGCCAGCTGGTGCGGGCGGAGCCGACGGGCCGGCCGGTCGTGGTGGTCTCCACGGACCGGGAGGTCGCCGACGGGGTGGCCAAGGCCGGGGCGCGGCCCGTAACGTCCGCCTTGTTGCTGAAGCGGCTTTCGCGTGTTTCGTAACCCCTGCGGGGAATGCCGGAATTGACGGTCCGCCGGGGGAACGTACCGTCAAGTCCCCGGCACACAGCGTGCGCTGTAGGTAAAGAAGCTGGTCGGGGACCAAGTTTTTTCCCTGCGGGATTTGAACTGATCACAGCGAGGTCACTAAGGTCTGTTCAAACCTTCGTGCGGTAGGTCACTCATTCGGGGTGACGGCGGAGGCGCTGCCGAGTTGCGTTCTTCGGCGGCTCGAGGAAGAAGGAGCTCGCCTTCGTGGCGTCCCACCGTCGACCCAAGCAGCCGACCCGCGCTCGTGTGACCGTACTGACCGCCACGGCCGCCGCCGCCGTCGCCCTCTCCGCCCAGGGCGCCTCGGCCGCCCCGGCGAAGCCGGGCAAGGACGAGGTCAAGTCCCAGGTCGACGCGCTCTACGAAGAGGCGGAGCAGGCCACCGAGAAGTTCAACGGGGCCAAGGAGCGCCAGGAGAAGCTCGAAAAGGAGATCGGGCAGCTCCAGGACCAGGTCGCGCGCGGCCAGGGCGACCTCAACGAGCTGCGCAGCACGCTCGGTTCGATGGCCAGCGCCCAGTACCGCGGCGGCGGCATCGACCCCTCCCTCGCGCTCTTCCTCTCCGCCGACCCGGACAGCTACCTGGACAAGGCGGCCTCCCTCGACCACCTGAGCGGCAAGCAGGTCGAAGCCGTCCAGAAGATCCAGGCCAAGCAGCGCAGCCTCGCGCAGCAGCGCCAGGAGGCCTCCGGCAAGCTGGCCGACCTCGACGCCACCCGCAAGGAGCTCGGCGAGAAGAAGAAGGTCTCGACGGACAAGCTCGCCGAGGCGCAGGCCCTCCTCAACACGCTGACCGCGCAGGAGCGCACGCAGCTCAAGGAGGAGGAGTCCCGGGCCAGCCGCAGCGCCGGCGAGCGCGTGGACCTCGGCGACGTGAAGGCCTCCGGCCGGGCCGGGGCCGCCCTCGCCGCCGCGAAGACCAAGCTGGGCACCGCGTACGTCATGGGCGCCACCGGCCCCAGCGCGTACGACTGCTCCGGGTTGACGCAGTGGGCCTACAAGCAGGCCGGCGTCAGCATCACCCGCACCACGTACACGCAGGCCAACGACGGGCAGCGCGTCAGCCGCAGTCAGCTGCAGCCCGGTGACCTGGTCTTCTTCTACGGGGACCTGCACCACGTGGGCCTCTACGCGGGCAACAACATGACGCTGCACGCCTCCAACCCGCGCGGCGGCATCAAGTACGAGTCGATGGACAACATGCCGTTCCAGTTCGGCGTCCGCATCTGATCCTCCCGGCCGGGGGACGCGCCGCGGACCGCCCATCCGGGCGAATTACCGCGTCCCGCCCCGACCGCACGCCCCGCCGGTGACCTGCGTCTCCTGCGGGGCGTCGCTCTGTGCGCCCTCCGGGGGTCGTTGGCCGGTGCGTGGTCGCGCCGCTACTGTCTGCCAGCGCGGAACCCGGCACACGGCCGTCCACGGGGGGCGGACCCGGGCCCCGCTCAGCGGAAGGGAGCGGTTTCACGTGGCGTCCCATCGCCGGCCCGGCCCCAGCGGCTTCACCGGCCTCGAACGGAACACGAAGGTCACCGTCCTGACCGCCGCCGCGGCGACGGCCGCGGTCGCCCTGACCGGAGCCCCCGCCGGCGCGGCCCCGGGCCTCCCGCACGAACCGTCGGCCGGCAGCCGCGCCCAGGTCGACCGGCTCTTCGAGGAGGCCGAGCAGGCCACCGAGCGCTTCAACGAGGCCGGGGAGAAGGCCGACCGGCTGCGTTCCGAGGTCAGCCGGGCCCAGGATGCGATCGCCCGCGGCCAGGACCGCATCAACACCATGCGGGGCGTCCTCGGCGCCTTCGCCGGGGCCCAGTACCGCGGCGGCTCCATCGATCCCGCCCTCGGGCTGATGCTCTCCGAGGACCCCGACGACTACCTCGCCCGGGCCGCCGTACTGGACCGGCTGACCGGACGCCAGGCCCGGCAGCTCGACGAACTGCGCGAGGAGCAGCGGCGGCTCGGCCAGGAACGCGGGGAGGCCTCGCGCAAGCTCGGCGAGCTCGAAGGGCTGCGGGCCGACGTGGCCCGGCACAAGCGGTCCGTCACGGCGAAGCTCGCGGCCGCCCGCAGACTGCTGAACGACATGCCCTCCGGGGAACGGGCCGACTTCGAGCGGGCCTCGCGCTCGGGCGGGCGCGCCGACGGGCTCCCCGAACCGTCCTCGGCCGGCCCTTCCCCGGGCCGCGCGGCGACCGCCGTGATGGCGGCCCGGGCGGCGGTCGGACGGCCGTACGTGTGGGGCTCCACCGGCCCCTCCGGCTTCGACTGCTCCGGGCTGATGGTGTGGTCCTACCGGCAGGCCGGGGTCTCCCTGCCGCGCACCTCGCAGGCCCAGCGGCACGCCGGCCGGCAGGTGCCGCTGTCGCAGGCGCAGCCGGGCGACCTCGTGACGTACCGCTCGGACGCCAGCCACGTCGGCATGTACGTGGGCAACGGCCAGGTGGTGCACGCCCCGTATCCCGGGGCCCGCGTGCGCTACGACCCGGTCGGCATGATGCCGGTGTCCTCGGTGACCCGCCCCTGACCGACCCCGGGCGGTCCGCGGGCGCGGGCGGGCCGTGCGTACGATCGGCCGGTGTCCCCGGGTCCCCGCGCCGTCCGCGCCCTGCCGCTCCTGCTGTGCCTCCTGCTGTGCCTGCCGTCGGCGGGCTGCGGCGGGCGGCCCCCGGCCGGCGGCGCCGAGCGGGACGTCCGGCGGGCCGTGGCCGACTGGTCGCGGGTGCCGCCGGAGCGGCTGGCCGGGATCCCGCTGGAGGACTGGGCGTACGAGGTCCGCTCGGTGCGCCGCGACGGTGCCCGGGCCGTGGTGCGGGCGGAGCTGCGCTACCGGATCGCCGGTTACGACCCGGCTCCGGACGGCTCGGCCCGGGAACTCGAACTCGCCGGGGACGGCGGGACGTGGCGGGTGCTGGCCGACCGGCCCGCCCCCGGCGCTCCGCGGCAGCTGTGGGACCAGGGGGCGGTGACGGTGGTCCGGGGCGCGCACGCCCTGGTCCTGGGCGGCGCCGGGCAGGACGCGGACGTCCTGCGGGGCATCGCCGCCGAGGCCGACCGGGCCGTGCCCGCGGCGAGCGCGGCCTGGCCCCGGCCGTGGGCGGGCCGGGTGGTGGTGCTGGTCCCGGGCTCGCTGGAGCGGATGGCGGAACTGCTGGGCCGGCCGGCCGACGCGTACCGGGGGCTCGGCGCCGTCACCACCGGGCGGGTGGACGGGGGACCGGCCCCCGCCGACCGGGTGGTGGTCAACCCGGAGGGGTACGCGGAGCTGAGCGCGGCCGGCCGGCGGATCGTGCTGACCCACGAGGTCACGCACGTCGCCACCCGGGCGGCGACCTCGGCCACGACCCCGCTGTGGCTGTCGGAGGGCTTCGCGGACTGGGCGGCGTACCGGGGCGCGGACACCGCCCCCGAGCAGGGCGCTCCGGCGCTGGCCCGGGAGGTGCGCCGGGGCGGGCCTCCGGGGGAGCTCCCGCCGGACGGGGCCTTCGCCTTCGGCGGGGAACCGGAGGCGGTGGCCCGGGCGTACGAGGGTGCCTGGCTGGCCTGCCGCCTGATCGCCCGGCGCTGGGGCGACGCGGCGCTGGTCGCCCTGTACGGGCGCGCGGGGCGCGAACCGCTGGGGACGGCCCTGCGGGAGGTGCTCGGAACGGATCCAGAAGGGCTGCTGAAGGCCTGGCGGGAGGCCCTGGACAGCGAGTTCCGCCGGCCCCCGGGGAGGGTCCGGTAGGGTCGCTGCCGATGCACAAGACGCTGATCGTGACCAACGACTTCCCGCCGCGACCGGGCGGCATCCAGGCCTTCCTGCACAACATGGCGCTGCGGCTGGATCCCGACCGCGTCGTCGTCTACGCCTCGACCTGGAAGCACGGCGCCGAGGGGCGGGAGGCGACGGCCGCCTTCGACGCCGAGCAGCCGTTCCAGGTGGTCCGGGACCGGACGACGATGCTGCTGCCGACCCCGCGCGTGACGCGCCGGGCCGTGGGCCTGCTGCGCGAACACGGCTGCGAGTCCGTGTGGTTCGGGGCGGCGGCGCCGCTCGGGCTGATGGGCCCGGCACTGCGCCGGGCGGGCGCGCGGCGGCTCGTCGCGACCACCCACGGGCACGAGGCGGGCTGGGCGCAGCTGCCGGCGGCGCGGCAGTTGCTGCGGCGGATCGGCGAGGGCACGGACACGCTGACCTACCTGGGGGAGTACACGCGCTCGCGGATCGCCTCCGCGGTGACGGACCGCGCGGCGTCCCGGATGGTGCAACTCCCGCCGGGGGTCGACGAGAAGACCTTCCACCCCGGCTCGGGCGGCGCGGCCGTCCGGGCGCGGCTGGGGCTCACCGAGCGGCCGGTGGTGGTGTGCGTGTCCCGGCTGGTGCCGCGCAAGGGGCAGGACACGCTGATCGGGGCGATGCCGCGGATCCTCGCGGCGGTGCCGGACGCGGTGCTGCTGATCGTGGGCGGCGGACCGTACGAGGCCGACCTGCGGAAGCTGGCCGTCTCCACCGGCGTCGCGGACTCGGTGGTCTTCACCGGAGCCGTCCCCTGGTCGGAACTCCCGGCCCACTACGGGGCGGGGGACGTCTTCGCGATGCCGTGCCGCACCCGGCGGGGCGGGCTGGACGTGGAGGGGCTCGGCATCGTCTACCTGGAGGCCTCGGCGACGGGCCTGCCGGTGGTCGCGGGCGACTCCGGCGGGGCCCCGGACGCGGTGCTGGACGGCGAGACCGGCTGGGTGGTCCGCGGCGGCTGCGCCGAGGACGCGGCCGACCGGATCACGGCCCTGCTGCTGGATCCGGAGCTGCGGAGCCGGATGGGCGCGGCGGGCCGGGCGTGGGTCGAGGAGAAGTGGCGCTGGGACCTGCTGGCGCAGCGGTTGCGGGAGCTGCTGTAGCCGTTGCGCTGCCGTGGCGCTGCCGCTGGGCTGGGCTGGGCGGGCGTCGGCCGGGCGGGCGGTCGGGCGCGTCCGCGGCGCCGCTGCGGGGGCTTTGCCCCCGGACCCCCGCGCCTCAAACGCCGGCGGGGCTGGATGCGTCCCCGGGGCTGGAGTTGCCCGCGGGTCGGGGGTGGTGTTGCGGGCCGGAGACACGGCTGACTGTCTCTCGGATGGGTGGCGGCGCCGCGTATGGCCGGGCGGGCGGAATCCGCTCATGATGCGGCCATGACACCCAATCTGACGCGCCGTCACGTCCTCGGGCTCGGCGCCCTCCAGACCGCCGCGGCGCTCGGCTTCACGCGGATCGGGGCCGCCTCGGCCGCCGCCGTGGAGCCGGCCGCCGTACCGTACGCGCCCGCCATCGTCGTCGGTTCCGGTTACGGGGCCGCCGTCGCCGCCCTGCGCCTGGGGCAGGCCGGCGTGCGTACCGTCGTCCTCGAAATGGGCCGCCTCTGGGATACCCCGGGGCCCGACGGGAAGGTCTTCCCCTCCACCTCCGCGCCGGACCACCGCTCGATGTGGTTCCGCACCCGCACCGAGGCCCCGCTCGCCCAGTTCCTCTGGCTCGACGTGGTCAACCGCGACATCAGCCCCTACCCCGGCGTCCTCGACCGCGTGAACCACGGCGACATGTCCGTGTACGTGGGGCGCGGGGTCGGCGGCGGGTCCCTCGTCAACGGCGGGATGGCGCCGACGCCCCGGCGCTCGTACTTCTCGCAGGTGCTGCCCCGGGTCGACGCCGACGAGATGTACGGCACCTACTTCCCCCGGGCCCGCGCGATGCTCGGCGTCAACGACATCGACCCCGCCTGGTTCGAGTCCACCGAGTGGTACCGGTTCGCCCGGACCTCGCGCCGGCACGCCCGGAACACCGGCCTGAAGACCGTGTTCGTCCCCAACGTCTACGACTTCGAGCACATGAAGCGCGAGGCGGCCGGCACGGCGCCCCGGTCCGCGCTCGCCGGCGAGGTCATCTACGGCAACAACCACGGGAAGAGGAGCCTCGACAAGACGTACCTGGCCGCCGCGCTGGGCACCGGCAACGTCACCATCGAGACCATGCAGCGCGTGGTCGCCGTACGCCCCGACCCGGCCGGCGGCCACGTCCTCACCGTCCGCACCAGCGACCTCGCCGGACGGGTCACCCAGGTCCGGGAGCTCGGCTGCCGGCAGCTGTTCCTCGGCGCCGGCAGCCTCGGCACCACGGAGATCCTGCTGCGCGCCCGCGAGACGGGGGCGCTGCCCGGGCTGAGCGCCGAGGTGGGGCGCGGCTGGGGTCCCAACGGCAACGTCATGACCGCCCGCGCCAACCACCTCTGGGACACGGTCGGAGCCCACCAGGCCACCATGCCCGCCCTGGGCATCGACGACTGGGACAACGCCGCCAACCCGGTCTTCGCCGAGATCGCCCCGCTCCCCATGGGCTTCGAGCACTGGATCTCGATGTACCTGGCCATCACCAGGAACCCCGAGCGCGGCCACTTCACCTACGACGCCGCCACCGACTCGGCCCGGCTCGCCTGGCGGCGCGAGCAGAACGCGCCCTCGGTCAACGCGGCCAAGAACCTCTTCGACCGCATCAACCGGCGCAACCTCACGGTGTACCGGCACGACCTCTTCGGCGGGAACAAGGCCTTCGCCGACACCTTCACCTACCACCCGCTGGGCGGCTGCGTCCTCGGCGAGGCCACCGACGACTACGGGCGGGCCAAGGGCGCGCAGGGGCTGTACGTCGTCGACAGCTCCCTGATCCCCGGCTCACTGGGGGTCAACCCCTTCGTGACCGTCACCGCCCTCGCGGAGCGGAACATGGCGCGGATCCTCGCCGAGGACCCGCGCTAGGCCGTGTCTTTCGGATCAGGGCGGATCAGCCCGGGGTGTCCGGTGCCGTGCATCGCAAGGCCGAGGAGGGAGTCGACGTGGTGTGTCGGCGACCGACGAGAACGCCGCGAGGCGCGGTGCCGGACACCCCGGGCCCGCCATGATCCGAAAGACACGGCCTAAGCCGCGCTCAGCCCCGGTACAGCGCCTCGATCTCGTCCGCGAAGTCCTTCGCCACCACGTTCCGCTTGAGCTTCAGCGACGGCGTGATGTGGCCCGACTCCTCCGTGAACTGGGAGGGCAGAATGCGGAATTTCCGCACCGATTCCGCCTTGGACACCGCCGCGTTGCCGTCGTCCACGGCCTGCTGGACGGCGGCGAGCAGGTCCGCGTCCTCGCGCAGCTCCGCGGCCGTCACGCCGGCCGGCTTGCCGTGCTCGGCGGCCCACCGGCCGAGGAACTCCTCGTCGATGGTGACCAGTGCGGCCACGAACGGCCGCGCGTCGCCGACCACCATGCACTCCGCGACCAGGGCGTGCGCCCGGATCCGGTCCTCGATCACCGCGGGGGCGACGTTCTTGCCGCCGGCCGTGACGATGAGCTCCTTCTTGCGGCCGGTGATCGCGAGGTAGCCGTCCTCGTCGAGGGTGCCGACGTCACCGGTGTGGAACCAGCCGTCGGTCAGCGCCTCGGCGGTCGCCGTCTCGTTCTTCCAGTAGCCGGTGAAGACGTGCTCGCCGTGCAGCAGTACCTCGCCGTCATCCGCGATGCGCACCACCGAGCCCGGCAGGGGCTGCCCGACCGTGCCGATCTTCTGCTTGTCCCACGGGTTGAAGGTGGTGGCCGCACAGGACTCGGTCAGGCCGTACCCCTCCAGCACCGTGAAGCCGATGCCGCGGAAGAAGTGGCCGAGCCGCTCGCCGAGCGGGGCCCCGCCGGAGATCGCGTACTCGCCGCGCCCGCCGAGGACCGCGTGCAGCTTGCTGTAGACGAGCTTCGAGAAGAGCTTGTGCTTGAGCTTCAGCCCGAACGACGGCCCGCGCGGGGTGTCCAGCGCCCGGCTGTACGCGATCGCCGTCTCGGCGGCCGCGTCGAAGATCTTGCCCTTGCCGTCGGCCTGGGCCTTGGCGCGCGCCGAGTTGTAGACCTTCTCGAAGACGCGCGGCACGCCGAGGATCAGCGTGGGCCGGAAGGACTGCAGCTCGTCGGTCAGGTTCTTGATGTCCGGTACGCAGCCCAGACGGATCGGCGCCAGCACGGCCGCCACCTCCACCAGGCGCCCGAAGACGTGCGCGGCCGGGAGGAAGAGCAGCACCGAGCACTCGCCGGTCTTGAAGAGCGGGCTCAGCCGCTCCACCGCGTTGCCGCACTCGGCGAAGAAGTTCCGGTGGGACAGCACGCAGCCCTTGGGGCGGCCGGTGGTGCCCGAGGTGTAGACGATGGTGGCGGGGTCGTCGGCGTTCGCGAGACCGCTGCGCTCGTCGACCTCGGCGTCGGAGACCGCGGCGCCCGCGGCCTTCAGCGCGTCCAGGTCGCCCCGCTCGATCTCCCAGACCTCGCGCAGTTCCGGCAGCCGGTCGCGCAGGGAGGCCACGGCGTCGCTGTGCCCGGGGCTCTCGACGACCGCCGCGACGGCGCCGGAGTCGCCGAGGATCCACTGGATCTGCTCGGGGGAGCTGGTCTCGTACACGGGGACGGTGACCCCGCCCGCGCTCCAGATCGCGAAGTCGATCAGCACCCACTCGTAGCGGGTGCGGGAGATCAGGGCGACCCGGTCGCCCGGGCGGATGCCGGCCGCCATCAGGCCCTTGGCCGTCGCCCGGACCTCGGCGAGGAACTCGGTCGCGGTCACGTCCTGCCACCGGCCGTCGACCTTGCGGCTCATGACGGCGGTGTCGGGATGCTGAGCGGCGTTGCGGCGGATGAGATCCGTCAGGTTCCCGTCCGACGGGACCTCGTACAGGGCCGGAAGACTGAACTCGCGCAAGACTGCTGCTCCTCTGGGCGCCATCGCCACCGTGTGGACCGACCGGACGTTACCCACCGGTAGTGGGTTCCGGATAGAGGGAACCGGCCAGATGTTCCCTGCGTCACATGACGCGCACGTGCCCTGCCGACAGTAGTCGACCCCCCTGACGACTCGGAAGTAACCGCAGGTCCGGCCCCTCCACCGGTTCCCCTACCCCGCGCCCCCGGGCGCCCCTAGGGTGGCGGCATGGGTGGCAGGAAAAGCGGCACACGGGTCCACGTCGTCAGCGACGTCCACGGCAACACCGAGGCGCTCGCCCGGGCGGGGGACGGCGCCGACGCGCTCATCTGCCTCGGTGACCTCGTGCTCTTCCTCGACTACGCCGACCATTCGCGCGGCATCTTCCCCGACCTCTTCGGCGTCGAGAGCGCCGACCGGATCGTCGCGCTGCGCACCGCCCGCCGCTTCGAGGAGGCCCGGGCGTTCGGCCGCGAGCTGTGGGCCGGGCTGGACCGCGAACGTCTGATCGAGGACGCGGTGCGCCGCCAGTACGCAGGGATGTTCGCCGCGTTCCCCACTCCCACGTACGCCACCTACGGCAATGTCGACATCCCCGGTCTGTGGCCGGAGTACGCCGAACGCCCCGGCCTCACCGTCCTCGACGGACAGCGGGCCGAGATCGGCGGCCGCGTCTTCGGCTTCGTGGGCGGCGGGCTGCCCTCGCCGATGCGGACCCCGTACGAGGTGGACGTCGAGGAGTACGCGGCCAAGGTGGAGGCGCTGGGCGAGGTGGACGTGCTGTGCTCGCACATCCCGCCCGAGGTGCCGGAGCTCTGCTACGACACCGTCGCGCGGCGCTTCGAGCGGGGCAGCGAGGCCCTGCTCGCCGCCATCCGCCGCACCCGCCCCCGGTACGCGCTCTTCGGGCACGTGCACCAGCCCCTGGCCCGGCGGATGCGGATCGGGGGCACGGAGTGCGTGAACGTCGGCCACTTCGCGGCGACCGGGCGGCCCTGGGCCCTGGAGTGGTGAGCGCGGTCCCGGCGGCGGCGGGCGGCCCGGTGACCGCAGCGGAGGGTGGCCGGTACGGGAGGTGCTGGAGTGGCGGCGCCCGCACGCGCGGTAGCCTTCGAGCGGCGGCCCGAGGCCGCACACTTCCTCGAACACTCCCCGGAGGAGCGACCGCGATGGCGGAACACACCAGCTCAAGCATCACGATCGAGGCCTCGCCGGCCGCCGTGATGGCCGTGATCGCCGACTTCGCCCGCTACCCCGAGTGGACCGGCGAGGTGAAGGAGGCCGAGGTGCTGGCCACCGACGCCCAGGGCCGCGCCGAGAAGGTCCGGCTGCTGCTCGACGCCGGCGCGATCAAGGACGACCACACCCTGGCCTACACCTGGAAGGGCGCGGACGAAGTCAGCTGGACCCTCGACAAGTCGCAGATGCTGCGCCAGCTCGACGGCTCCTACCGGCTGGCCCCGGTGGACGGCGGGACGCGCACCGAGGTCACCTACCAGCTGACCGTGGACGTCAAGATCCCGATGCTGGGCATGATCAAGCGGAAGGCCGAGAAGGTCATCATCGACCGCGCGCTGGCGGGGCTGAAGAAGCGGGTCGAGTCCACCTGACCCCCTGCGGGGACGCGCCGCCGGGGGGACCGCCCCCGCGCCCGGGGCTCCGCCCCGGGCCCGTGCCCTGTGCGGCGGGGGTCCCGGCCCCGGGGCTCCGCCCCAGACCCCGCGCCTCACACGCCGGCGGGGCTGGATGTGGCCGGCGCTTGAGGCGCGAAGACCACGAACCGGAGTAGCCGCACCATGCGCACCCTGCTGATCACCGGCCCCGGCGGGGCCGGGCGGACCACCGTGGCCGCGGCCACCGCCCTCGCCGCCGCCCGGCAGGGGCAGCGGGTGCTGCTGCTGTCCGGAGACCCCGGCGACCCGGTGGCCGCCCTGGTCGGCGGCCCGGCGGGACCGTCCGCCGAGGTCGTGCCCGGACTGCGGGCGGTCCCCGTGGCCGCCGGGTTCCGCGTGGCCCGGGTGGACTCCGGCGAGGAGTTCCGCGACGAACTCTTCGCCCTCCAGGAACGCGGCTCCGCCCTCCTCGGCATGGTCGGCGCCCGCCCCCTCGGGGCCGAGGAGCTCACCGAACTGCCCGGCGCCGAGCAGTTCGCCCTGCTCCGCGCCCTGCGACGGGCCGCCGCCGCTCCCGGTACCGACCTGGTCGTCGTCGACATGCCGCCGCTGCACCAGACCGTGGCCACCCTCGCCCTCCCCGCCCAGCTGCGCCGCTACCTCGCCCGGCTGCTCCCCGCCGAGCGGCAGGCCGCCCGCGCCCTGCGCCCCGTACTGGCCCAGCTGGCCGGCGTGCCCATGCCCGCCCAGTGGCTCTACGAGGCCGCCGCCCGCTGGGACGAGGAGCTGGCCGCCGTCCAGGCCGTCGTCGAGGCCGGCACCACCTCCGTCCGCCTGGTCGCCGAGCCGGGTCCGGCCGCCGGCGCCGCCCTGCGCACCGGAGCCCTCGGGCTCGCCCTGCACCAGCTGGGCACCGACGACCTCGTCGCCAACCGGCTCGCCCCGGCGGACTCCGCCGACCCCTGGGCGGCGTCCGTCGCGGCCCAGCAGCAGGCGTACCTGCGCGAGCGGGACCCGGCCGTCCCGCTCCGGGGGCTGCCCCACCTGGGCCGCGACCCGCAGGGCCCGGACGACCTGGCGGAACTCTGCGCCCTCGCCGCCGGCGGGGGCCTCGCCCCGGGGCGGCCGGGCCGTGAGCACCGCGCCTGGCCCGTGGAGGACCGGCTCGCCGAGGACGGCGTGCTCGTCTGGGCCGTACGGCTGCCCCACGCCCGCAAGGACGACCTCGACCTGATCCGCCGCGGCGACGAGCTGCTGCTCACCGTGGGCCCGTACCGCAGGATCGTCCCGCTGCCGTCCGCGCTGCGCCGCTGCACCGTCTCCGGCGCCGCCCTGGGCGAGGACGTGCTCCGCGTCCGGTTCACCCCGGATCCGGGCCAGTGGCCGCGTACGTCCTGAAAGCCGTACCGCCGTTCGGGTAACGTCGAAGGTAACCAGTACCACCGCCCCGCAGTCGCAGCAGGAGAGTCCGCCATGAGCGAGGCCACCGACCGCCCCACCGACGACGACGCCTGGGCCAAGGCCTGCGCCGAGGACCTCGCCGCCGAGAAGGAGCGCCTGCGCGGGCAGGACGGCACCCGCGCGGGGACCACCGGAACCGCCGCGGAGGAGCTGTTCAAGCTCTTCGACGCCGTCGCCGACAAGGTGTCCGGCCTGAACAACCCGCTCCTCGGCGTCGCCGCACAGGGCGCCGTGCGCCAGTTCGTCAACCAGGCCAAGAGCGCCGCCCAGCCCGTCATCGAGCGCAACCCCGAGGTCTTCGACCACCTCGCGGCCGCCGGCTCCGAGCTGCTCGCCGCATACCGCTCCGCCGTCGGGGACCACGAGGCACGCTGGACGCGCGACGAGCCCCCGGCGCCGCGCCGCGAGTCCGACCCGCGCGACGAAGGCCCCGACGCGGGGCCGACCGAGCGGATCGATCTCGACTGAACCTCCGCCACCCTCGGGTACGGTTGCCCGTGGCGGGGTTTGACCGGAAACCGAGGGACTAATGGGACTCACCATCGGCGTCGACATCGGCGGCACGAAGATCGCGGCGGGCGTGGTCGACGAAGAGGGCACCATCCTTGAGACGTACAAGGTGCCCACCCCGCCGACCGCGGACGCGGTGACGGACGCGATCTGCGCCGCCGTCTCCGAGGTCAGCAGCAGTCACACCATCGACGCCGTCGGCATCGGCGCCGCGGGCTACGTGGACGACAAGCGGGCGACGGTGCTCTTCGCGCCGAACATCAACTGGCGCCACGAGCCCCTCAAGGACAAGGTCGAGCAGCGCATCGGCCTGCCCGTCGTCGTCGAGAACGACGCGAACTGCGCGGCCTGGGGCGAGTACCGCTTCGGCGCCGGCCAGGGCCACGAGGACGTCATCTGCATCACCCTGGGCACCGGCCTGGGCGGCGGCATCATCATCGGCAACAAGCTGCGCCGCGGCCGCTTCGGCGTCGCCGCCGAGTTCGGGCACATCCGGGTCGTCCCCGACGGCCTGCTGTGCGGCTGCGGCAGCCAGGGCTGCTGGGAGCAGTACGCCTCCGGGCGCGCGCTCGTCCGGTACGCCAGGCAGCGCGCCAACGCCACCCCCGAGAACGCGCAGTTCCTGCTCTCCCTCGGCGACGGCACCCCCGAGGGCATCGAGGGCAAGCACATCAGTCAGGCCGCCCGGCAGGGCGACCTGGTGGCCGTCGACTCCTTCCGCGAACTGGCCCGCTGGGCCGGCGCGGGCCTGGCCGACCTGGCCTCGCTGTTCGACCCGTCGGCCTTCATCGTCGGCGGCGGCGTCTCGGACGAGGGCGACCTCGTCCTCGACCCGATCCGCAAGTCGTTCAAGCGCTGGCTCATCGGCGGCGCGTGGCGTCCGCACGCGCAGGTGCTCGCCGCCCAGCTGGGCGGAAAGGCCGGACTCGTCGGCGCCGCCGACCTGGCGCGCCAGGGCTGAGCCCCTCCTTGTGACGTGACTGCCCGCCGCGCCCCCTGGGGGAGCGGCGGGCAGCTGCGTATCTTGCGGGCATGGACCTGCTGCCCGCGCTGCCCAAGTCTCTTACGGAGCCCGACGGTTCTGCCGTGATCCGGGTACTCGGCTACAACATCCGCTCGCTGCGCGACGACGAGGAGGCGCTGGCCCGGGTCATCCGGGCGTGCGCGCCGGACCTGGTGTTCGTCCAGGAGGCGCCCCGGTTCTTCCGGTGGCGCAAGCACGCGGCCCGGCTGGCCGCGAAGTGCGACCTGGTGGTGCTGGGCGGCGGAGCGACGGCGGCCGGGCCGCTGCTGCTGTGCTCGCTGCGGGCCTTCGTGGAGCGTACGGAGGACGTACTGCTGCCGCTGACCCCCGGCCTGCACCGCAGGGGCTTCGCCACGGCCGTCGTCCGGTTCGGGGCGGCGCGGGTCGGGCTGGTCTCCGCGCACCTGTCGCTGGACCGGGCCGAGCGGGTGGACCAGGCGGGACTGCTGCTGGACCGGCTCGCGGCGATGGACGTGCCGTACGGGATCGCCGCCGGCGACGTGAACGAGACTCCCGACGGACCGGCCTTCGGCCGCCTGGCCGCGGGCCTGCGGGACTGCCGGACGGTCGCGCCGTGGGGCGGGGAGCACACCTTTCCGGCGCGGGGCGCGGAGCGGCGCATCGACGCGGTCTTCGTGACGGGGGGCGTGGAGGTGCTGGCCTGCGGGGTTCCGGCGGGGCTGGCGGGGGTGGAGGCCGCGGATCTGGCCGCCGCGACCGATCACCTGCCGGTGCTGGCGGTGCTGCGGCTGCCCGCGGCGCCGCCGTCGCCGTAGCGGGGCGGGGGCGTCCGGGTGCGGTGCCGGGGGCTGGTGCGGGGGCCGCTGCCGGGGCTCCGCCCCGGACCCCGCGCCTCACACGCCGGCGGGGCTGGATGGTGCCCCCCTGCGAGCCTGAACCCTGAGGCGGTGGGCTGGGATCGGCCCCGCGCCGAGGCACGGGGTTCGCATCGTGCGCCCGGTGGGGGTGGGGCCGTTTTCGGGCGGCCCCGCCCCCGGCCGGGTGACCGGTCCTAGACGACCGCGCCGCGGCCCGGGTCGTCGTCCTCGTCGTCGTCGTGCGCCATGCGCCCCACCAGCGTCGCGAAGCCGCCCAGGAAGCCGCCGATGCCCAGCGTCGTGAGCCACCAGGTCATCTCCCACTGCAGCAGCACCGCCAGGAGCAGCAGCACCGGCCCGCCGACCACCGCGAGCCACGCGAACTTCGACGTCGTGTCCGCCGGCGGCAGCTCCGGCTCCGGCGGCACGAAGTGGCCCTCCTCGGCCGCCGTCAGGTCGTCGTCCCCGGGCTCGGCGAGCGAGTGGTCCCGGGGGCCCGCCCCGCCCACGCCCGGAGCGAACACCACCGAGCTGCCCAGCGACGCCGCCGCCGGAGGCTCCGCGGCCGGGCCGGAGCCCGGGTCAGCCGAGGGCTCCGGCTTCGCCTTCGTGTCCGCCGCGGAGCCGGGCGCGGACTCCGCCTTCGCGTCCGTCGCGGAGCCCGTCTTGGACTCCGTCTTCGGCCCCGCCTCGGGGGGCAGCGGCTTCACGTCGTCCTCCGGCAGCAGCAGGTTCTCGATCGGCTTGAACGGCCGGGCCCCCGGCGGGTCCGGCGGCTCCTGTCCGTACCCGGCGACGATCGCCGCCCACGCCGCCTCCTCGTCCAGCGGCGGAACCCCGCCCGACTGCTCCTCGTGCTCAGCCACCAGCCTCCGCCCCCTCCCTGCCCACGCTCTCCGCCAGCCGGCCGACGAACGCAAAACTGTCCGCGAAGATCCGCTCCGCGTCATGGTCCAACGTCGCGACGTGGTAACTCTGTTCCAGCAGGGTCTCGGTGACGTCCGTCGACGAGACCCGCGCCAGGACGCGCGCCGAGTCGGCCGGCGGTACGACGTGGTCCTGCGGGCTGTGCAGCAGCAGCAGCGGCTGCGTCACCTGCGGCAGCTCGGCGTCGACCAGCTGCAGGAACTTCCGCAGCGAGTGCGCGGCGTGCGTCGGGACGCGGTCGTACCCGACCTCCTCCGAGCCCGGCTTCGCGATGTCGCTGGCGATGCCCGGCGTCGACCGGATGAAGTGCTTGGCCACCGGCAGGGCGACGGCGAGCGGGTCGTGGACCTTGTTGGCCGGGTTGACCAGGACCAGGCCGCTGATCGCGTCACCGTGCTTGGCCGCCAGCCGCAGGCTCAGCGCGCCGCCCATCGACAGCCCGAAGACGAACACCTGCGCGCACCGGTCCAGCAGCTCCCGCAGCGCGCGGTCCACCTCGGCGTACCAGTCCTGCCAGCCGGTGAGCTGCATGTCCTGCCAGCGCGTTCCGTGCCCGGGCAGCAGCGGCAGCGACACCGTGAGCCCCCGCCCGGCGAGGTACTCGGCCCACGGGCGCAGCGACTGCGGGGAACCGGTGAAGCCGTGGCAGAGGAGGACGCCGACCTCTCCGCCCTCGTGGCGGAACGGCTCGGCTCCAGGGAGGACGGGCACCAGGGTCTCCTTGATCATGATGTACGTCGGGTGGGGGCGTTGCTCTGTGTGACTTCACCGTACGCGACCGGGGTGGCACCGACCAGGGTCGTCGGGCCGCTCCCGGCGGAGCCAAGGGATAAGGTCTGTTCGACAGACACAGGAAGGCTTTCGAGTTGATCTACGGCGCAATGAAGTTCTCCATCGGCGGTTCGCTGAAGCTCGCCTTCAGGCCGTGGGTGGAGGGCCTCGAGAACATTCCCGCGGAGGGGCCGGCGATCCTCGCGAGCAACCACCTGTCCTTCTCCGACTCCTTCTTCCTCCCGGCCGTGCTGGACCGGAAGGTCACCTTCATCGCGAAGGCGGAGTACTTCACCTCCCCGGGCGTCAAGGGCAAGCTGACGGCCGCCTTCTTCAAGGGCGTCGGCCAGCTCCCGGTGGACCGCTCCGGCGCGCGCGGGGCCGGCGAGGCCGCGATCAAGAGCGGCGTCGACGTCATCGAACGCGGGGAGCTGTTCGGTATCTACCCGGAGGGGACGCGTTCACCCGACGGCCGCCTCTACCGCGGCAAGCCGGGCGGCCTGGCCCGCGTGGCCCTGGCCACCGGGGCGCCCGTGATCCCGGTGGCGATGATCGACACCGAGAAGATCCAGCCGCCCGGCAAGGTGGTCCCCAAGCTGATGCGCCCGGGGATCCGGATCGGCAAGCCGCTGGACTTCAGCCGCTACCACGGCATGGACGGCGACCGCTTCATCCTCCGCTCGGTGACCGACGAGGTCATGTACGAGATCATGAAGCTCTCCGGCCAGGAGTACGTCGACATCTACGCGACGGCGGCCAAGCGCCAGATCGCCGACGCGGAGAAGGCCGCGAAGGCCGAGAAGGCGGAGAAGGCGGAGAAGGCCGAGAAGGTCGACGAGACCGAGTAGCGGCGGGCGAAACCGCCCGCGGGGGGTGGGGAGATGGCGAAGCGCGAGCGCGTCGTGCGCATGTCGGTCGAGCAGCCGCTGTGGCGGGCCCTGACGGCCTACCGGCTGCTCACCATGGTCTACGCGGTCCTGCTGTTCGCCACCTCCTACCGGCAGTTCGTGCGTCCCGCGGTCGCCATCGGCTACCTCTGCGTCCTCGCCGTGTGGACGCTGGCCACCTCCCCGCGGGTGGCGACCGCCGCCAGCTGCACCAAGCGCTTCCTCGGCGCCGACCTCACCGTCGCCCTCGCCGGGATCCTGCTCACCCCGCTCGCCGACAGCCACGCGCGGATCGCGGACGGCGGTCCGACCCTGCCGTCCATCTGGACGGCCGGTTCCGTCCTCGCCTTCGCCATCAAGGGCGGCTGGCGCTGGGCCGGCTTCGCCTCCACCTTCGTGGCCGCGGCCAACATCGTCATCCACGGCGGCGAGCCCACCCCCGACACCCTGCACAACGTCCTGCTCGTCTGGGTCGCCTCCATCGCCATCGGCTACGTCGTCGAGGTCGCCCGGGCCAGCGAGGCCACCCTCGCCCGAGCCCTGGAGATCGAGGCCGCGACCCGCGAACGGGAGCGCCTCGCCCGCGACATCCACGACGGCGTCCTCCAGGTCCTCGCCATGGTCCAGCGCCGCGGCACCGAACTGGGCGGCGAGGCCGCCGACCTCGGCCGCATGGCGGGGGAGCAGGAGGTCGCGCTGCGCACCCTGGTCTCCAGCGGGCTGGTGCACCCCTCGCGGGTCTCCCGCGACGGGGCGCTCGGAGCGCTGGTGGACACGTACGAGGTGGAGGAGCCGGGCGACGGCGGCGAGCTGGACCTGCGGACGCTCCTGGCGCCGCACGCCGGTTCGCGGGTCAGCTTCGCGGAGCCGGGCACCCCGGTGCCGCTGCCGGTGCCCGCGGCGAAGGAGCTGGCCGCGGCGGTCGGCGCCGCCCTCGACAACGTGCGCAAGCACGCGGGGGACGGGGCCCGCGCCTGGATCCTGGTCGAGGACTGGGGCGACGAGGTGGTGGTGACCGTACGGGACGACGGCCCGGGCATCCCGGCCGGCCGGCTCGACCAGGCCGAGGGCGAGGGACGGATGGGGGTGGCCCTGTCCATCCGGGGCCGGCTGCGCGACCTCGGCGGCAGCGCCGACCTGGTCTCCGTCCCCGGGCAGGGCACCGAAGTGGAACTGAAAGTACCCAGGGGGAGGACGGACGAGAGATGAGCGAGCGCACCGACGTGAACGAACCGAACGCACTGCACGGGATCCGGGTCATGGTCGTCGACGACCACCCGATGTGGCGGGACGCGGTCGCCCGCGACCTCGCCGCCGCGGGCTTCGACGTGGTGGCGACGGCCGGCGACGGACCCGAGGCGGTCCGCCGGGCCCGCGCCACCACGCCCGACGTGCTGGTCCTCGACCTGAACCTGCCCGGCATGCCCGGGGTGCAGGTCTGCAAGGAGCTGGTCGGCGCCAACCCGGCGCTGCGGGTCCTGGTCCTGTCGGCCAGCGGCGAGCACGCGGACGTGCTGGAGGCGGTGAAGTCCGGCGCGACCGGCTACCTGCTGAAGTCCGCCGGGGCCCAGGAGCTCATCGACGCGGTCCGCCGCACGGCCGCCGGCGACCCGGTCTTCACCCCGGGCCTGGCCGGCCTGGTGCTCGGGGAGTACCGGCGCCTGGCCACCGACCCGGCACCGACCGCCTCCGACGAGCCGAAGGCGCCCCGGCTGACCGACCGGGAGACCGAGGTGCTGCGGCTGGTGGCCAAGGGGCTCTCGTACAAGCAGATCGCGGAGCGGCTCGTCATCTCGCACCGCACGGTCCAGAACCACGTCCAGAACACCCTGGGCAAGCTCCAGCTGCACAACCGGGTGGAGCTCGTCCGGTACGCCATCGAGCGCGGCCTCGACGACGCCTGAGCGCCACGAACGGAGCACCGCGCGCCGTGGCGTACGGCGTACCGGTGACCCCGTGCGAGTGAACGGGCGCCACAACGCCCCTGTGTTCCACGGGAATCGACCCCGCCAGGACCCTTGCTGTGACCTGTGTCACCACTAGCGTGACCGCCATGGCGAAGGGAGAACCCATGAAGGTCGGAGTGCTGACCGGCGGCGGCGACTGCCCCGGGCTCAACGCGGTGATCCGGGCCGTCGTCCGCAAGGGCGACCAGGAGTACGGGTACCGGTTCATCGGCTTCCGCAACGGCTGGCGCGGAGCCGTCGACGGAACCGCGCTGCCGCTCGACGTTCCGGCCGTCCGCGGGATCCTGCCCCGCGGCGGCACCATCCTGGGCTCCTCGCGCACCAACCCGTTCGAGCGGGAGAACGGCGTGCGGGCCATCAAGGACAACCTCGCCAAGTACGAGGTGGACGCGCTCATCGCCATCGGGGGCGAGGACACCCTCGGGGTCGCGGCCCGGCTGAACGACGAGTACGGCATCCCCTGCGTCGGCGTCCCGAAGACCATCGACAACGACCTCTCCGGAACCGACTACACCTTCGGCTTCGACACCGCCGTCGGCATCGCGACCGAGGCCATCGACCGGCTGCACACCACCGCCGAATCGCACATGCGGGTCATGGTCTGCGAGGTCATGGGACGGCACGCCGGCTGGATCGCCCTGCACTCGGGGCTCGCGGGCGGCGCCAACGTCATCCTCATCCCCGAGCAGCGCTTCGACGTCGACCAGGTCTGCGCCTGGGTCACCTCCAGGTTCGAGGCGAGCCGCGCGCCGGTCGTCGTGGTCGCCGAGGGCGCCATGCCCAGGGACGGCGACGTGGTCCTCAAGGACGCCACCACGGACCCCTTCGGCCACGTCCGGCTGTCGGGGGTGGGCGAGTGGCTGGCCAAGGAGATCGAGGCGCGGACCGGCCTGGAGGCCCGTACGACGGTGCTCGGGCACGTCCAGCGCGGCGGCACCCCCAGTGCCTTCGACCGGTGGCTCGCCACCCGCTTCGGGCTGCACGCGATCGACGCGGTGCGGGACGGGGACTTCGGCAAGATGGTCGCGCTCCGGGGGACGGACATCGTCCGGGTCCCGATGGCCGAGGCCGCGGCGAAGCTGAAGACGGTCGACCCCGCGCTGTACCGGGAGGCCGGTGTCTTCTTCGGCTGACGTGGGGCGGCGCCCGCGGATCACGGGTCGTAAGGTGACGAAACGGGCCATGGTTCGAGGTACGGGAGCAAGCGTGGAGATCCTGGCATTCGGTGTGACCGCCGACGAGAGGCCGCTCCTGGAGCGCGCCTTCGCCGGGCAGCACGAGGTCCGCTGCCTCGACGTCTTCCTCAGCGAGGACACCGCGCCCATCGCGGCGGGGTACGAGGTCGTCTCCTCCAGCGTGAACGCGGACCTGAACGGCCGGGTGCTGCGGACCCTGGCGGCCGGCGGGACGAAGCAGATCGCCCAGCGGTCCACCGGCTTCAACAACATCGACCTCGACGTCGCCCGCCGGCTGGGCATGACGGTGAGCCGGGTCTCGTACTACTCCCCGTACTCGGTGGCCGAGTTCGCCTGGACCCTGGCGATGGCCGTGAACCGCCGGATCGTCCGGGCCTCCATCCGGACCCGGGACTTCGACTTCCGGCTGAACGGGCTGATGGGCCGGGACCTGCACGGCCGCACGGCGGGCGTCCTCGGCACCGGAAAGATCGGGGAGGCGTTCACCCGGATCGCGCACGGCTTCGGGATGAACCTGCTCGGCTGGGACGTGGCGCCCAACCCCGCGTGCGTCGAGCTCGGCATGAAGTACGTCGACAAGGAGGAGCTGCTCGCCTCCTCCGACCTGGTCAGCCTGCACGTGCCGCTGCTGGACTCCACCCACCACATCATCGACGCGGACGCGCTGCGGCTGATGCGCGACGACGCGATCCTGGTGAACTCCAGCCGGGGCGGGCTGATCGACACCGACGCGCTGGTCACGGAGCTGCGCGCGGGCCGCTTCACGGGCGTGGGACTGGACGTGTACGAGGCCGAGGCGGGGGTCTTCTTCCTGGACAAGTCCCTGGAGGCGGTGGAGGACGACACGCTCGCCCGGCTCGTCACGTTCCCGCACGTCCTGGTGACCTCGCACCAGGCGTACTACACGGTCGACGCGGTGGGGCAGATCATCGACACCACCGTCGCCAACGTGGCCGACCACCTGGCGGGCCGCCGCTCGGAGAACACCCTCGTCGCGCCGTACTGACCGGTGCCCCGCCGCGGCGGGGCACCGGCCGGCACCGGCGTCTCAGGCCGCGGCGGCGACGCCCGCCACGAGGTCGCGCAGCAGGTCCGCGCCGCGCAGGGTCAGGACCGACTCCGGGTGGAACTGGACCCCGGCGAAACCGCCGGCGGCCGACCTCAGGGCGTGCACCTCGCCCGTCGCCGGGTCCCGGGCCACCTCCACGCCCCGGGCCGCCAGCCGGCCGGCCGCCTCCGCGTCGCAGCGGGCCGTGTAGGTGTTGTAGAAGCCGACCACCTCCCGGGCCCCGAACAGGTCCACGGCGACCTGCGCCCCCTGCGCCGGCTCCGCCTTGCGGACCAGCGGCAGGCCCAGCTCCGCCGCCAGCAGCTCGTGGCCCAGGCAGATCCCCACCAGCCCGCCCCGGTGCCCCTCCAGCAGCTCCCCGGCCAGCCCGCGCAGCATCCTCATCTTCGGATCCGCGGGATCGGCCGGGTTCCCGGGCCCCGGGCCCAGCACGACCGGACCGGCCCAGGCCAGGGCGGCGGACCGCAGCCCCGGATCGTCGTAGCGGCGTACGGTCACCTCCAGCCCGGCCACCCTCAGCACGTGCGCCAGCATCGCCGTGAAGGTGTCCTCGCCGTCCACCACCAGCGCGTGGCCCCGCGGCTCGGCGGGCCGCTCCTGCATCCGCAGCCAGAACGGCGCCAGGTCCGCCCGCCGCGCGGCGAGGGCCGCCCGCACCCGCGGGTCGTCGGCCAGCCGAGGCCCGTCGGCGTCCGGGCGCGGCGCCCGCGGCCGTACGCCGAGCGCCGCGAGCACCCCGGCGGCCTTCGCGTGCGTCTCGGCCACCTCGGCGGCCGGGTCGGAGTGGCGCACCAGCGTGGCCCCGACCGGCACCCGCACCGTGCCGTCGGCGGCGATGTCGGCGGTGCGGATCAGGATGGGGGAGTCCAGGGTCTGCGCGCCGCCCCCGTCGAGGCCCAGCAGGGCGAGCGCGCCGGCGTAGTAGCCGCGGCCGCCGCTCTCGTACCGCTCGATCACCCGGCAGGCGTTCTGCACCGGGGAGCCGGTGACCGTCGCCGCGAACATCGTCTCCCGGAGCACCTCGCGGACGTCGAGCGAGGAGCGCCCGCGCAGCTCGTACTCGGTGTGCGCGAGGTGGGACATCTCCTTGAGCCGCGGTCCGACGACGACGCCGCCCATGTCGCCGACCGTGCACATCATCTTGAGCTCCTCGTCGACCACCATCGACAGCTCCTCGGTCTCCTTGCGGTCGCCGAGGAAGGCCAGGAGGGACTCGGCCGTCGGGCCCCCGGCCGGGTGGCGGTAGGTGCCGCTGATCGGGTTCATGACGACCGTGCCGCCGGACATCCGCACGTGGACCTCGGGGCTCGCGCCGACCAGGGTGCGCTCCCCGGTGTGCACGACGTACGTCCAGTACGCGCCGCGCTCGCCCTCCAGCAGCCGCCGGAACAGCGCGAGCGCGTCGGCCCGGCCGAAGCCGTCGATCCGGCCCCCGTAGGTGCGCCGGATGACGAAGTTCGCGCCCTCCCCGCGGCCGATCTCGTCCGCGACGACCCGTTCGACGGTGGCCGCGTACGCCGCGTCGGGGACGTCGAAGCCGCCGTCGTCCACCCGGACCCGGTGCGCGGGCAGCGCCGCCAGGGCCTCGGCGAGGGGGACCTCCCGGACCTCCTCGGCGACCAGCACGCTCAGCGGGGTGCCGTCGTCGCGGACGTCGAAGCCGCGCTCCCGGATCTGGCGGAACGGGACGAGGGCGAGGGAGGGGAGCGCGCGCACCGGCAGGTCGGCGAGGCGGTCGACCTCGTGGACCGGGCCGGTGAGCACCTCGACGGTGTCGTGGTCGCGGCCCGGGGTCCGGCGCCTGAGCAGGGCGAAGGGCGGGCCGGACGCGTTGAGCAGCCGGCCGAGGTCGAACGGGCCGGGGCCGGGCAGGCCGGGGCCGGACCGGGCGGGGTCGGGTCGGCGGGGGTCGGGTCGGCGGGGTTCCATGGCGGGGTGTCCTTCCGGGGGTTTCCGGGAGAGGGACGGCCCGCGTCCGCGAAACGCGGAAGGCCGCCCCTCGGGGCGGCCTTCGCGTCGATCGCGTCGTCTCAGGTACGCGCGAGAAGTGGGCCGCCGGGAGCGGGCCACCACCAGTTCTGGTTCGCGAGTGCGTACATGCCGACGACCCTAGCCCACCCCGCGGCGGAGGCGAAGAGTCCGCCTCGCGCCGTGTGCGGACATCCGTCTCACTTCGTGGTCGGCGGGCCGGACGCGCCGTGGGACGCCGTAATGTGTACGGGGTGACCGTGAACGCTGAACCCCAAGCCCCCGCCGCCAAGGCGACCTGGCGAGACCTTCCCGCGGCGCAGCAGCCTTCGTACCCCGATGCCGAGGCCCTGCGCGCTGTCGTCGCGGACCTCGAGTCGTATCCTCCCCTCGTCTTCGCGGGTGAGTGCGACCAGCTGCGCGCCCGTCTGGGAGCCGTCGCCAAGGGCGAGGCGTTCCTGCTGCAGGGCGGCGACTGCGCAGAGGCCTTCGACGCCGTGTCCGCCGACCACATCCGCGCCAAGCTGAAGACGCTGCTCCAGATGAGCGCCGTCCTGACGTACGCGGCCTCCGTGCCCGTCGTCAAGGTCGGCCGCATCGCGGGCCAGTACTCCAAGCCGCGCTCCAAGGACACCGAGACCCGCGACGGCATCACCCTGCCGACCTACCGCGGCGACTCCGTCAACGGCTTCGCCTTCACCGAAGAGGCCCGGATCCCGGACCCCGAGCGGCTGAAGCGCATGTACCACGCGTCGGCCTCGACGCTGAACCTGGTGCGCGCCTTCACCACCGGTGGTTACGCCGACCTGCGCCAGGTGCACGCCTGGAACCAGGACTTCGTGCGGTCCTCCCCGTCCGGCCAGCGCTACGAGCAGCTCGCGCGGGAGATCGACAACGCGCTGAACTTCATGAAGGCCTGTGGCACCGACCCGGCGGAGTTCAAGGCCGTCGAGTTCTACGCCTCGCACGAGGCGCTGCTGCTCGCCTACGAGGGCGCGCTGACCCGCACGGACTCGCGGACCGGCCGGCTGTACGACACCTCGGGCCACATGGTCTGGATCGGTGAGCGCACCCGCCAGCTGGACCACGCGCACATCGAGTTCTGCTCGCAGATCGCCAACCCGATCGGCATCAAGCTCGGCCCCACGACGACGGTCGACGAGGCGCTGACCTACGTGGACCGGCTGGACCCGGACCGCGAGCCGGGCCGGCTGACGTTCGTCGTCCGCATGGGCGCCGACAAGGTCCGCGACAAGCTCCCCGCGCTGGTCGACAAGGTCACCGCCTCCGGCGCGACCGTCGCCTGGGTCACCGACCCGATGCACGGCAACACCTTCGAGGCGGCCTCGGGCCACAAGACGCGCCGTTTCGACGACGTGCTCGACGAGGTCAAGGGCTTCTTCGAGGTCCACAAGGCCCTGGGCACCCACCCGGGCGGCATCCACGTCGAGCTCACCGGTGACGACGTCACCGAGTGCGTGGGCGGCGGCGACGAGATCTTCGTCGACGACCTGCACCAGCGCTACGAGACGGCCTGCGACCCGCGGCTCAACCGCAGCCAGTCCCTGGACCTGGCGTTCCTGGTCGCCGAGATGTACCGGGACCAGTAGGACCGAGCGGATCAGTACGTCATTTCGTACGACGATGGGGCGCGGATCGATGTGATCCGCGCCCCATCGTCATGCCGGGGGCTTTTAGGGTTGCCTAACTTTGGGTACGGTTAGGTAAGCCTCACCGAACAGGGGATGGCCGCCGAACCATTCCGTTCAGGGAGGTGAACCGCGTGTACGTCTGCTCTTGCTTCGGGATCACCGACAAGCAGGTCAAGGACCACGCGGCGGCCGGGGCCTGCACCCCGCGCCAGATCGCCTCGGCCACGAAGGCCGGTACCGACTGCGGCTCCTGCGTGCGCACCATCCAGGGCATGCTCGGACGCGGCGCGTGCCCGCGCCGGGACCTGCTGGAGAAGGGCAACGCGGCGGCCGTGCTCGCCGCCGACGTGGAGCCGGCGCTCGCGCCGACCCTCGCGGAAGCCGCCTAGCATCCGGTAAGGCAGCGGGTCAGCTGGGCTGCTCGATGAGCTGCGCGATGTACAGCGGCTCGCCCAGGGACTCGATGAGCTCCAGCTGGGTGTCGAGGTAGTCGATGTGGTGCTCCTCGTCCTCCAGGATGTCCTCGAAGAGGCGGGCGGACGTGATGTCGCCCTTCCCGCGCATGACCTCGATGCCGCGCTTGAGGCGGTCGATCGCCTCGACCTCGACCTGGCGGTCGGCCTGGAACATCTCCGTGATCGTCTGCCCGACGCGCACGTGGAAGAGGCGCTGGTAGTTCGGCAGGCCGTCGAGCATCAGGATGCGCTCGGTGATCTTGTCCGCGTGCTTCATCTCGTCGATGGATTCTTCACGCGTGTACTTGGCGAGCTTGGTCCAGCCCTTGTTGTCCTGGATGCGGTAATGCAGCCAGTACTGGTTGATGGCCGTCAGCTCACCGGTCAGCTGCTCGTTCAGAAACTCAAGGACCTCGGGGTCGCCCTGCATCGCAGAGGCTCCTTCCAGGCAGTGTCAACTATGTGACGGGGCAGGTGCGCGCATCCTTGCACCGCTGCCGGAGGCAGTCCAGTAAGTGCCTCCTTAGTGGGAGTTGCCGGGACTTGCCCGAATCGGGCCAGACCTGGTCATGACCACCCTGCCCAATCTGTCACCATGGAGACATGGGTCAGCCGGAAAGCGGGGAATCTCCGGGAGCAGAGCAGTCGGAGCTTCCACCGGGGCAGCGGTTGCAGCGGGGCTGGCCGGTCACCCACTACGGTCCCGTACCCAAGTTCAAGCCGGACCGCTGGGAGTTCCGCGTCTTCGGCGCGACGGCCGACGGTGACAAGCACTGCTGGAACCACGAGGAGTTCGCGGCCCTGCCGTTCGACTCGGTCGTGGCGGACCTGCACTGCGTCACGAAGTTCAGCATGCTGGGCGCCGAATGGGGCGGTGTGCTGACCCGGACGATCCTCGATCTGGCGCCCCCGGCGCCGCAGGTCACGCACGTGATGGTGTGGGCCGAGTACGGCTTCAGCTCCAACATGCGGCTGGCCGACTTCGCCTCCGACCGGACCGTCTTCGCCACCCACCAGGGCGGTGAACTCCTCACCGCCGAGCACGGGTTCCCGCTGAGGCTGGTGGTTCCGCACCTGTACGCCTGGAAGGGCCCCAAGTGGGTCCGCGGCATCGAGTACATGACCGCCGACCGGCGGGGCTTCTGGGAGGAGCGGGGCTACCACAACATCGGCGACCCCTGGCGCGAGCAGCGCTACTCGTACCAGGAGGAGCCGGGGGACGGCCCCGAGCTGTAGCGGGGCCCGCCCTCAGTGGTGGTAGCGGTGGACGACCGCGTGGCCCTTGCCGCGGCCGATCATCCACTTGTTGACCGGAGTCGTGATCACGAACGCGGCGGCCAGGGCGATCGCCAGGACGGTCCAGAACACGGGCTCCGTGAGGTGGGCGTCCATCGCGCCGGGCCACAGCGCGATCACGCCGTTGTCGATCAGCTCCATGACGGCGATCGACAGGGTGTCCGCGGCCAGCGCCACCCGGACGGCCGTACGCAGGCCCACGCCCGCCGCGAGGACCCCGCGCAGGGTGAGCGCGTAGCCGAAGAAGAACGCGAGGACGATCGCGAGGACCATCGTCGGGACGTTCCCCCATCCGAGTGCGGTGCCGATGACCATGCCGAGGACCTCGCCGATGGCGCAGCCGGTGAGGCAGTGGAGGGTGGCCCGGGCGGCTTCGCCCCAGCTGACCGGTCCGCCGGCGCCGTTCCCGTGGTCGTGCCCGTTCCCGTGGTCGTGCCCGTGTTCGTGGTGCGCGTGCGACTGCTCCATGACGACCCCCTGGGGAATGTCCGCTCGCGGTTCTGCCGACGGACACAACCGTATACCCCCCTGGGGTATTCCTCGCGGAGGTGCGCCGCTCATCCCGACCCGCGGAGCTCCTTCAGCAGGGCCACGTCCGCCGCATGCCCTTCCGGGCCGCCCGGCGTCTCGGTGATCAGCGGTACGCCCGCCATCGCGGGGTGGGTGAACAGCTCCGCGAAGGCCTCCCGGCCGATGTGGCCGCGGCCGATGTTGGCGTGCCGGTCCCGGTGCGCCCCGACGGCCGCCTCCGAGTCGTTCGCGTGCACCAGCTTCAGCCGGCCCTCGCCCACCGTGTCCACCAGCAGGTCCAGCGTCAGCTTCGTCCCGCCGGGCTCGGCCAGGTCGTGCCCGGCCGCGAAGACGTGACAGGTGTCCAGGCAGATCCCCAGCATCGGGTGCCGGTCGAGGGCCTCGAAGTACGGGCCGAACTCCTCGGCCGTCGAGCACAGCGAGGAGCCCTGCCCCGCCGTGGACTCCAGCAGCAGGAACGGGTCGTCCTCGTGCGTCAGCTCGTCGAGCAGCGGCAGCATGTGCTCCCTGATCTGCGCGTACGCCGCCTCGCGCGGGCGGCCCCCGGTGGCCGATCCGGTGTGCACCACGACCCCGAGCGCGCCGATCTCCCGGCCGCGCCGCAGCGAGTGGCGCAGCGACTCCACCGACTTCTCCACGGTCGCCGCGTTGTGCGAACCGAAGTTGATCAGGTACGGGGCGTGCACGTACGCCGGGATCGACCCGGCCGCGCACGCGGCGCGGAACCGCTCGTCCTGCACCGGGTTGCCGGTCGGGGTGGCCCAGCCGCGCGGGTTGGCGACGAAGACCTGCACCGCCTCGGCGCCCATCTCGCGCGCGTAGGCGAGCCCCACCTTGGCGAGGCCGCCGGCGACCGGGACGTGCCCGCCCACCGGGTTGCGCAGGGCGGCGCGGTCCGCCCCGTCCTCGTGCGTCACGTGCTCCACGTACCCCTACAGCCCCTTGGTCCGGATGGTGATGGTGCTGCCCTCGGCGGCGTTCTGGCCGGCGGGCACCGACTGGAGCTCCACCGTGTTGCTGAAGGAGAGGAAGGGCCGTTCCACCCGCACCTTGAAGCCCGCGCCCTCCAGGGTCCGGCGGGCCGCGTCCGCGTTCTGGCCGGTCACGTCCGGCACCGGGAGCTGGCGGGGGCCCTTGGAGACGGTCAGGGTGACGACGTCCCCGGCCGCGGCCTGGGCGCCGGCGCCGACCGACTGGTTGGCGACCGTACCGGGCGGGAGGGGGGAGTTGACCTGCTCGTCGGCCGCGGCCGACCGCAGCCCGGCGCCCTCCAGGACGGTCCGCGCCTGTTCGAGGGGCAGGCCGGCCACGCCCGGCACCTCCACCGGGCGGCCCTTGCTGACCACGAGTGCGACCGCCGTGTCGGGGGCCCGCCGCTCGCCGCCCGCCGGGTCCGAGGCGATGACCGAGCCCTGCGCGACGTCCTGGCTGAAGGCCTGGGCGACGACGCCCGGGGCCAGACCGGCCCGCGTCAGCTCGGCCTTCGCCTGCTCCAGCGTCCGGCCCTTCAGGTTGGGCACCGACACGACCTCCGGGCCGCGGGACACGGTGAGCGTCACCGCGCCGTTGCCGCGGATGCGCCGGCCGCCGGCGGGGTCGGAGTTCATGACCGTCCCGCGGTCGAAGGCGTCGCTGAACTTCCGGTCGACGCGCTTCACGCCGAGTCCGGCCGCCGACAGCTGCGCCTTGGCCTGCTGCTCGCTCTTGCCGAGGACGTTGGGGACCTGGGTGAACTGGCCCGCGTTGATGTACCAGACGCCCGTGCCGAGGCCGAGCGCGAGCAGCACCCCGGCGATGACGAGCAGCGTCCCGCGGCGCGGGCCCCGGCGCCGGCCCCGTACGGGCCGGTGCGGCGCGATCGGGAGCGCCGCGCTCTCCAGCCGCGAGGTGCGGTCCGCGGGCCGCGGCGCGTCCACGGGGCGGGCGATCACGCCGGTGCGGTCCTCGGCGGCCGACCGGCCCTCGGCGCGGGCCTGCGGCGGCAGCGCGTCCAGTTCGGCGTCGCCGAGCCGGGCCCGGGTCTCGCGGGCCAGCCCCAGCAGGGAGACCGCGTCGTAGGGCCGCAGCTCCGGATTGCGGGCGGCGGCCTGCGCGACGAGCTCGTCGAGCCCGACGGGGAGCCCGGGCACGGAGGCCGAGGGCGGCGGGACGTCCTCGTGGAGGTGCAGGTACAGCACCTGTGCGGGGGTGGCGCCGGTGTGGGGCTTGGAGCCGGTGAGCATCTCGTACAGGACGACACCACAGGCGTAGACGTCCACGCGGGTGTCGGTGACGCCGTTCTCGATCTGCTCGGGCGCCAGGTACGAGACGGTGCCGAGGACCGAGCCGGTGGTGCTGGTGACGGCGTCGACGCTGCGGACCAGGCCGAAGTCGGCGACCTTGACCCGGCCGTCGTCGCCGATCAGGACGTTCTCCGGCTTCATGTCGCGGTGGACGAATCCCGCCCGGTGCGCGGCGCCGAGCGCGGCGAGGACCGGCTCGAAGATGTCGAGCGCGGCCCGCGGCTGGAGCGCGCCGCGCTCGCGCAGCACGTCGCGCAGGGTGCAGCCGGAGACGTACTCCATGGCCAGGTAGACGTACGGCCCGTCCGTGCCCTGGTCGAAGACGGCCACCACGTTCGGGTGCGCGAGGCGCGCCACGGACTTCGCCTCCCGGATGAACCGGTCGACGAAGGCACCGTCCTCGGCGAGCTGCGGGTGCATCACCTTCAGGGCGAGGACGCGGTCGAGGCGGGTGTCGACGGCCCGGTAGACCGTGGCCATGCCACCGGCCGCGATGCGCGCGTCGATGCGGTAGCGGCCGTCGAGTACGCGCCCGACGAGAGGGTCATCCAGGGTCGTGTCCACGCGCCGAGTGTACGAGCGGCGCGCGGTTGCCCGGGCCGTGCGGGGCGGCTTGCAGCCCAGCTGTGACGGATCCGACTGCGGACCGTCGCCGGGTGTGAGCCCACGGCTACGGAGCCGCGCACCCCGGCGGGCCCGGCGGTCACCGGGCCCGCCGGGGTGCGGCCGGACGGCCGCACCGCCCGTACCGGCCGCGACGGGCCCCCGGTCAGAAGGCCGGGCGCTCCGGGTCCAGGGCCGCGCGGCCCTCCACGGGGGACGAGGCCTCGGCGAAGCGGCGCTGCGGGATGCGGCCCGCGCGGTGGGCCAGGCGCCCCGCCGACACCGCGTCCCGCATGGCCGCCGCCATCAGCACCGGCTCCTGCGCCCGCGTCACGGCGGAGGCGAGCATCACCGCCGCGCAGCCCAGTTCCATCGCCAGCGCGACGTCGGACGCCGTGCCGGCGCCCGCGTCCAGGATCACCGGGACCCCGGCCCGCTCGGTGATCAGCTCGAAGTTGTGCGGGTTGCGGATGCCCATGCCGGAACCGATGGGGGAGCCCAGCGGCATGATCGCCGCGCAGCCCGCGTCCTCCAGCTTCCGTGCCAGCACCGGGTCGTCGTTCGTGTACGGAAGGACTGTGAAGCCCTCGTCGACCAGGATCTCCGCGGCGTCCAGCAGCTCGATCCCGTCGGGCAGCAGCGTCCGTTCGTCCGCCACCACCTCCAGCTTGATCCAGTCCGTGCCGAGCGCCTCGCGGGCCAGCCGGGCCGTCAGCACGGCCTCGCCCGCGGTGAAGCAGCCCGCCGTGTTCGGCAGTACCGCGATGCCGAGCCGCGCCAGCACCGACAGGACGGAGCCCTGCACGGTCGGGTCGAGGCGGCGCATCGCCACCGTCGTGAGTTCGGTGCCGGACGCGACGAGCGCGCGTTCCAGGACGTCCAGGCTCGGGGCACCGCCCGTGCCCATGATCAGGCGGGAGGAGAAGGTCCGGCCGCCGAGGAAGAACAGGTCGTCAGCCATGCCGGTCAACCCCCCTGGACCGCGGTGAGGATCTCGACCCGGTCGCCGTCGCCCACCGGGGTGGCCGTCCACTGCCCGCGCGGGACCACGGTCTCGTTGAGCGCGGCCGCCACCCCGGAACGGGCGGCCGTCAGGATGGCGACCACCGCGTCGAGGGTGGTGCCGGCCGCGACCTCGCGCGGCTCGCCGTTGACGGAGATGGTCATGCGTACGACTCCTGACGTGCGGTGGAGAACCGGCGCGGACTGAAGGGGCGCGCGACCGGGGGCAGTTCGCCCGTGGCCAGCAGCTCCGCCATCACGTCGCCGGTGAGGGGGGTCAGCAGCACCCCGTTGCGGTAGTGCCCGGTGGCCAGGTGCAGCCCCGGCAGGTCGGTGGGGCCGAGCAGTGGGGCGTTGTCCGGGGAACCGGGCCGCAGCCCCGCGCGGGTCTCGGTGAGCGGCAGCTCGGTGATGCCGGGCACCAGCTCGTGGGCGTCGCGCAGGAGCTCGTAGACCCCGCCGGCGGTGACGGTGGTGTCCCAGCCCAGTTCCTCGCTGGTGGCGCCGACGACCAGCTCGCCGTTCTCGCGCGGCACGAGGTAGACGTGGCTGCCGCGGACGACCGCCCGTACGGTCCGGGACAGGAACGCCCCGTACGCCGCGGGCACCGTCAGCCGCAGCACCTGGCCCTTGACGGGCCGTACGGGGGCGGTCACCTCCGCCGGCACGCCCTCCAGCCGGCCGCTGAACGAGCCCGCCGCCAGGACCACCTGGTCGGCGAGGAGCTCCGTACCGTCGTCGAGCACGGCGCCCGTCGCCCGGTCGGCGCCGACCAGCAGCCGCGCGGCCCGCGCCCGGTGGACGCTCACCCCGGCCCGCTCGCAGGCGGCCAGCAGGGCGGCCGCCAGCCGGCGCGGATCGACCTGGTGGTCGCCGTCCACGCGCAGGCCGCCGCGTACGCCGGGAGCCAGCATCGGCTCCAGGCGGCGGCACTCGCGACCGGTGAGCCACTCCGACTCCAGGCCGCAGCGCCGCTGCAGGGCGTGCAGTTCGCGCAGGTGGAGCCGGTCGTCGGAGTCGAGCGCGACGGCTAGGGTGCCGCAGGCCCGGTAGCCGATGTCCAGGCCGCCGCTCGCCTCGGCCAGTTCGGCCGCGAACTGCGGATAGCGGGCGGCGGAGGCGAGCCCGAGGCCCAGCAGCGCCTCCTCGCCGTAGTGCAGCTCGGTGACGGGGGCCAGCATGCCCGCCGCGACCTGGGCGGCGCCGCCACCGGGCTCCGGGTCGGCGAGCACGGTGGCGAGGCCGCGGCGGGCCGCCCGCCAGGCCGTGACGAGTCCGATGACGCCGCCCCCGATGACGAGGACGTCGGATCCCTTCCGGGACGTTCGAGATGAGTGCATGGGCGTCCAGCCCCTCCCTTCGCCGGCATGACCCGGATCAGGTTCGTACGGTCGGAGGCCGCCCAGCCTCCCTCTCAGCCCGGTGCGCCCGGACTCCCGCGATAGGTACGCCTGCCAGACTAACCCCGGGCCGGACGGCGGGTAAGGCGGCACCTGTTCCTGATGGGCCGTCAGAAGATTAGGCTGGCCGCGTGAGCGAGCAGACGGAACAGACACAGAGCGGCGTCGTCATCGTGGGCGCCGGAATGGCCGGCGTGCAGACCGCGGTCGCCCTGCGCGAGCAGGGCTTCACCGGCCCCGTGACCCTGCTGGGAGCCGAGCCCCACCAGCCCTACGACCGCCCCCCGCTGTCCAAAGCGGTCCTGCTCGGCAAGGCCGAGGACTCCGCCTTCGACGTCGACTTCGAAGGGCTCGGCATCCGGCTCGTGCTCGGCACCGAGGTCACCGGGCTGCGGGCCGCCGACCGCGAACTGGACACCGGAACGGGCCCCGTCCCGTACGACACCCTCGTGCTGGCGACCGGCGCCGTACCGCTGACGCTGCCCGGCACCGAGGGCGTCCCCGGCGTGCACCTGCTGCGCACCCTCGACGACGCCGCGCGGCTGCGGCCCGTCCTGGCCGCCGCCGACCGGGCTGTCGTCGTCGGGGCCGGCTGGATCGGCGCCGAGTTCGCCACCGCCGCCCGCGCGGCCGGATGCGCGGTGACCGTGGTCGAGGCGGCGGACCGGGTCCTGGCCGGAGCCCTGCCCGCCGAGGTCGCCGCACCGATGGCCCGCTGGTACGAGGAGGCGGGCGCCGAGCTCCTCACCGGCGCCCGCGTCGCCGGCATCGAGGACGGCCGGGTCCTGCTGGCGGACGGCCGCCGCCTGCCGGCCGGCGCGGTGGTCGTGGGCATCGGCGCCCGCCCGGCCACCGGGTGGCTGGCCGGGAGCGGCGTCGCCCTGGGTCCCGACGGCTCGGTCACCGCCGACGCCCACCTGCGCACCTCCCTGCCCGGGGTCCACGCGGTCGGCGACTGCGCCTCCTTCCCCTCCGCCCGCTACGGCACCCGCCTCCTCGTCCACCACTGGGACAACGCCCTCCAGGGCCCCCGGGCCGTCGCGGCGAACGTCCTGGCGGGGGCGCCGGTCCAGGCCTACGACCCGGTCCCGTACTTCTGGTCGGAGCAGTTCGGACGGTTCGTCCAGTACGCGGGCCACCACGGCGGCGCCGACACGCTGCTCTGGCGCGGCGACCCGGCCGCACCCGCCTGGTCGGTGTGCTGGCTGCGCGACGGCGCCCTGGTGGCCGTCCTGGCCGTGGGCCGCCCGCGCGACCTCGCGCAGGGCCGCAGGCTCATCGAGTCGGGGACCGTGCTCGACCCCGACCGGGTCGCCGATCCGGCCGTCCCGCTGAAGTCGACGGCCCGCTAGGGGGCGTCGTCGAACTCGTTCCCACCGTGCGGCGCCCGGCCCGCACGCCCCTGGCGGGCGGCGCCGGTACCCGTACGGGGCCGCTCGGGTACCGGCCGCCAGTCCGAGGTGGCAGGCTTGTACCCGTGACCGAGATTGACGCAAAGATCGATGCCCTTGTCCCCGCCTGGCTGTACCTCCCCGACATCGCGGAGAAGCTCGACATCGAGGTGACCCGGGTCCGCCAGCTGGTCAAGGAAGGGCAGCTGATCGCCGTGCGCCGGGGCGAGAACCGCTCCCTGCAGGTGCCGGCCCCCTTCATCGACGGCGACAAGGTCGTCAAGGGCCTCGTGGGCCTCCTGACCGTGCTGCGCGACGACCGCTTCTCCGAGGAGGAGATCCTGGAGTGGCTCTTCACCGAGGACCCGACCCTGCCCGGCACCCCCGTGCAGGCGCTGAGCGAGAATCGCGGCACGGAGGTGAAGCGCCGCGCTCAGGCGCTCGCCCTCTGACCTGAACCGCATCCGCTCCACCGCGGCGTACGGGCCCCGCGAGGCCGCCCGTACGCCGCTTCCATCACGGGGGGTACACCCATGCAGCTGTCCGACGCCCGGCTCTACCTGTGCACGGACGCCCGCAAGCGCCAGGGTGACCTCCCGGAGTTCCTCGACGCCGTGCTGGCCGGGGGCGTGGACATCGTCCAGCTCCGGGACAAGGGCATGGAGGCCGGCGAGGAACTCGACCACCTCCGGGTGTTCGCCGAGGCCGCGCGCCGGCACGGCAAGCTCCTCGCCGTCAACGACCGCGCCGACGTCGCGCACGCCATCGGCTCCGACGTCCTGCACCTCGGCCAGGGCGACATCCCCGTACCCGCGGCCCGCGCCGTCCTCGGCGGCGGGGTGCTCATCGGCCGCTCCTGCCACGCCGAGTCCGAGGTGGACGCGGCCGCCGCCGAGCCCGGCGTGGACTACTTCTGCACCGGCCCCTGCTGGCCCACCCCCACCAAGCCCGGCCGGTTCGCCCCCGGCCTCGGGCTCGTCCGGTACGCGGCCTCCCTGGAACAGGACCGGCCCTGGTTCGCCATCGGCGGCATCGACCGCACGAATCTGGACGAGGTGCTCGACGCCGGCGCCACCCGCGTGGTCGTCGTGCGCGCCCTCACCGAGGCCTCCGACCCCGGCGCGGCCGCCGCCGAGCTCGCGGAACGGGTCCGCGCCCGCCTCGGCTGACGGGCCGGACTGTCCAAAAACATGTCCAAAAGACGGACACCGCTTCGGAGTGCGCCGCAGCGCGTCTAACCTGCGGGTATGGCCTCTGGTACCGCTTCCACCTGGTCGGACCGCGCACACACGGTCCGCGACCTCATCGCGTCCGGGCGCTCGTACTCCTTCGAGTTCTGGGCCCCGAAGACGGAGAAGGGCGAGCGCAACCTCTGGAACGCGCTGCGCCGGGTCGAGGCGGTCGGTCCGAGCTTCGTCTCCGTCACGTACGGGGCCGGCGGCTCCACCCGGGGCGGCACCGTCCGCGCCACCCAGCAGATCGCCGCCGACACCACCCTGACCCCGGTCGCCCACCTCACCGCCGTCGACCACTCGGTGGCCGAGCTGCGCAACGTCATCGGGCAGTTCGCAGACGCGGGCATCCGGAACATGCTGGTCGTGCGCGGAGACCCGCCGGGCGACCCCATGGGCGAGTGGGTGGCGCACCCCGAGGGCGTGCACTACGCCGCCGACCTGGTCCGGCTGGTCAAGGAGTCGGGCGACTTCTGCGTCGGCGTCGCCGCCTTCCCCGAGATGCACCCGCGCTCGACCGACTGGGACACGGACATCCGGCACTTCGCGGACAAGTGCCGTGCGGGCGCCGACTATGCGATCACCCAGATGTTCTTCGATCCCGAGAACTACCTGCGACTGCGCGACAGCGTCGAGAAGGCGGGCTGCGAGACCCCGATCATCCCCGAGGTCATGCCTGTTGTGGGCATCAAGCAGCTCGACCGGCTGCCGCAACTGAGCAACGCGCTCTTCCCCGCGGACGTGAAAGAGCGCATGCTCGCGGTCAAGGACGACCCGGCCGCTGTACGCTCCATTGGCATCGAGTTCGCCACGGAGTTCTGCGCGCGGCTGCTGTCCGAGGGTGTCCCGGGGCTGCACTTCATCACGCTGAACAACTCCACGGCGACCCTCGAAATCTACGAGAACCTGGGCCTGCACCAGCGGGCCTGATCGGCGGGCCCCGTTTTCCGGGCGGTCCGCCGCACCGAGAGGGGCCATGCGTGGGAATGACGGTCCTCTACATCGCGTTCGGCATCGTCGCGCTGTGGCTGCTTGCCGAGGTCCTGATGCAGAACAAGGCCCGGCTCCGCTGGCGCCTGCTCGCGTTCACCGGCTTCCTGGGCGTGGTCGCCGGAGTCGCCCTGCCGTCGGTGCTGGTCATCGGCGCGGGCGCCGCCGCGTTCGCCCTGGGCCAGATCCTGGTGACGCTCTCCTTCCGCAAGGGCTTCGTGGCCGGCTGGGCACTGCGCAGGCGCCGCCCGGAACCGGCACGGCCGTCCGGCGGGCGCCGCAGGTCCGGCGGTCCGCGTCCCGAGCCGGCGCTCCGGGTCACCGCCCTGGAGTACGGGTCCGCGGACGGCTCCCCGGACGGGTCCGCCGACGCGGCCGCGGAGCGGACCGCGCGGGAGCGCTCCGGATCCGGGGACGAGGACGTCTACAGCCCGGAGCCGGTCCCCGAGGACACCGGTTCCTACGGCATCCAGAGCTTCACCTCACCCGGCGACGCCGACCGGACGGCCGCGTTCGCCTCGCCGTTCACCACCGCGGAGCAGGACGCCCACCAGTACGCCGCCTCCTACGACCCGGTGGGCCAGTCCGACGGCTACGGGTACGACTACTCCGGCGGCTACCAGACCGGCGGGCAGCAGCAGGTCTACGCCGCCTACTCGGACCCGTACATCGGCACCGGCGGCGCCGCCCCGGCCCAGGCCTACGACTACAACGCCTACGCCCCGTACCCGGACCAGGGGCAGCAGTACTCCATGGACACCCCGCCCGGCGGGGTCTGGGTCCCGCAGCAGCGGAGCACCGACCCGGGGGACCTGCCCTACCCGGGCGAGCAGCAGCCCCAGCCGCCGCAGGAGTACCCCTATCCGCAGCAGGGCGGCGGGGAGTACGGGCAGTACCGCTACTGATCCGCGGGCGGGGCGGGCGTGCCGGTCACCGGCTCACCGGCTCACCGGCTGCCGGTCACCGCTGCCGGGCACCGGCTCACTGGGAGCCGCGGAACTCCGCGCCCTCCACGATCAGCCCGGCCACCAGGGCCCCCGTCATCCCGGCGTGCGCCAGCCCGCCGCCGGGGTGCGCCCAGCCGCCCGCGAGGTACAGCCCGGGCACGGCCGTGGTGTTCGCCGGGTACAGCAGCCGGCCGCCGGCCCCCGCGAGGGCGGGCGCCGGCACCGAGCCGCCCCGCGCACCCGTCGCCACCTCGACGTCGGCCGGGGTGCGCACCTCCTGCCACAGCAGCCGCTCCCGCAGTCCCGGTACGGCCGCCGCGGCGAGGTCCAGCAGTTCCTCCGGCCGGGGGCCCGCGCCCGCGCCCCCGGCCGGGCACACGGCGGTCACGGTGACCGCCTCGTGGTCCGCGTCGGGCCGGGTCGCCGGGTCGTCCGGCCGCAGGACCGTGGCGAGCATCCCGGGGGAGTGCACGAGGGTGCGGTGGACCGCGTCCGCGGGACGGGCGCCGCGCAGGGCGAGCAGGAGCGTCAGCCGGCTGGGCACGCCCTCCCCGCGGGCGGGTACCCCCTCGGGCGGCCGGGGCAGGGTGCCGTCCGGCAGCAGCCTCGGGTCGACCGCGCACACCACGGAGTCGGCGGCCGCCTCGGTACCGTCCGCCAGCAGCAACCCCGCGGCCCGGCCGCCGCGCACCAGGACCTCGCGGACCTCCGCCCCGAAGACGAACTCCACCTTCCGCTCGCGGCAGCGCTCGTACACGGCGGTGGCCAGGGCCCGCATCCCGCCGCGGACGTACCAGCTGCCGAACGTCTGCTCCATGTAGGGCAGTACGGCCGCCGAGCCGGGCGCCCGGCCGGGATCGACCCCGTACGAGGCCACCAGCCCGGTCAGCAGCTCGCCGAGCCCGCCGCCGAGCTCGCGCCCGGCCACCTCGGCCAGGGTCGGCGGCCGGCGGCGCAGCAGGCCGCTCCGGCGCAGGGCGGGGTACGGGTCGGTGCCCAGCGCCTGCGGGCCGGCGCGCAGGGGTTCCTCCAGCAGCGGGCGGCGGGTGGCGTCCCAGGTGTCCCGGGCACGGCCCAGCACGCCGTTCCAGCGCTCTCCCGCACCGGCGCCGAAGGCCCCGTCGAGGGCGGCCGCGACGCCGCCGCGCGAGGCGCCGGGCAGGGTGACGTCGATGCCTGAGGCGGGGAGCAGGTGCCGGGCAGCGGGATCGAGCTGGACCATGTCGACGCAGCTCTCCAGCGGCCGCTTGCCGGTCTTCACGAACAGGTCGCGGTAGACGGCGGGCAGGTGCAGCAGGCCGGGCCCGGTGTCGAAGGCGAAGCCGTCGCGCTCGTGGCGTCCGACGGCTCCGCCGTACGTGGTGCCGCGTTCGTACACCGTCACCCGGTGCCCCGCCACGGCCAGCCGGGCCGCCGTCGCCATCGCGCCCGTCCCGGCGCCGATCACCGCAATTCGTGCCATGCGGCCGAGCCTATCGAGCGAGGTCAGCCGGGTGGTGCGGTGGTGTGGGTACGGACCTCGGCGGCGAGCCGCTTCTCCTCGCGGCGCTGTGCGCGGCGGCGCAGGAAGCGGCGGATGCGGGTCCAGAGGAAGAACAGTATGGCCAGTCCGGCGATCAGCAGGACGGCCGCGATGACCGCGGCGGCCTGCGGGTTGAACATGGCGAAGGTGATGATGCCGGCCACGCCGAGGTCCTCGGCGGTGCTCACCGCGATGTTGCTGAACGGCTCGGGGGAGGTGTTGACCGCCATCCGGGTGCCGGCCTTGACGAAATGGCTGGCCAGGGCCGTGGTGCCGCCGACGGTGCCGGCGGCGATCTCGGAGAGCGAACCGCTCTGTCCGGCCAGCAGCGCGCCCACGACGCCGCCTGCCAGCGGGCGGATCACGGTGTGGGCGCCGTCCCAGACGGTGTCCAGGTACGGGATCTTGTCGGCGACGGCCTCGCACAGGAACAGCACCGCCGCGACGATCAGCACGTCGGTGCGTTGCAGTGCCGCGGGGACCTCGTCGGTCAGGCCGGTCGCGCCGAAGATGCCGAGCAGCAGGACCACGGCATAGGCGTTGATCCCGCTGGCCCAGCCGCTGGTGAAGACCAGGGGGAGCACACTCACCGGGTCATCATGCCGCAGAAAGCGGGCACCGGCGGGCACATCGCAGAACGGCGGCACCTGGCGGAACAGTGAGGGGACGGCCGCCCGCAGGCGGTCGTCCCCTCACCCTCGTTGTGTGCGGGGCCTACTGCCCCTGCTCGTCACGGCGGCGCTGCCACCGTTCCTCGATGCGGGTCATCATCGACCGACGCTGCCGGTTCTGGCCGTGGGCCGAACCGCCTGCACTGCCGGAGACGGGCTGCTCGCCGGGCTTGGGTGCTTTGCGCCAACCGGTGACCACGAGGACCGTACAGGCCAGCATGACGAGGAATCCCACCACGCTGATCCAGAGCACGTCCTGCCAGATCACGCCGGTCATGAGGAGCGCGATACCCACCACAATGCCAGCGACTGCCTGGTACACCCGGCGACGGGTATACGTACGCAGTCCGCTTCCCTCAAGCGCTGTCGCGAACTTGGGATCTTCGGCGTACAGCGCTCGCTCCATCTGCTCGAGCATTCGCTGCTCGTGCTCCGAGAGCGGCACGGGAGTCCTCCTCATCCGTCGGTCGCGGGGGGTAGCGACCAGGGGTCCCCTTCAGGATAGGCGGGGAATCGCCCCCGTGATACCCGCCCTCTATGCCACGTTCTTTAAAACAGCTCAGCCTGTGAAACGGCTCAGCCTCAAAATAACCCAGCCACCGCACCACTGCGCGAACGGTACCGCCGCGGGGGCGGTCACCGGGGCGATGATTCCCCAATGGCGCGTCCACCATGCCGGTCACTGCACCCGATCATACGGGGCCGAGCGCCGGATCGGCGGGTGAGTGGCCGAGTCCGTCCCCGGAAGATCGCAGATCAGGCCTGCTTCTCGCCCAGGACGTGCAGTTGGGTGGCGACCGCGTGGAAGGCCGGCAGCTCGGCGGCGGCCTCCTCCAGGCGCAGCAAGGCCTCCACCGCGCCCGGCTCGGTGTCCACCAGGACCCCCGGTACGAGGTCGGCGAAGATCCGTACGCCGTGCACCGCGCCGACCGCCAGGCCGGCCCCGCCGACGAGCTCCGAGAGCTGCTCGGCGGTGAAGCGCCGCGGCACGGGGTCGCCGGAGCCCCAGCGCCCGGCCGGGTCGGTGAGGGCGGTGCGGGCCTCGGTGAAGTGTCCGGCCAGCGCGCGGGCGAGGACGGCCCCGCCGAGGCCGGCGGCGAGCAGGCTGAGGACCCCGCCGGGGCGCAGGGCCGCGACCGCGTTGGCCACGCCCTCGGCCGGGTCGTCCACGTACTCCAGGACGCCGTGGCAGAGGACCACGTCGTACGCGTCGCGCTCGACCACGTCGAGCAGGCCCTGGGCGTCGCCCTGGACCCCGCGCACCAGGTCGGCGACGCCGGCCTCGGCCACCCGGCGCTCCAGCCCGAACAGTGCGTTCGGGCTGGGGTCGACCACGGTGACCCGGTGGCCCAGACGGGCCACCGGGACGGCGAACTTGCCGGTGCCGCCGCCGGTGTCGAGCACGTCCAGCACGTCCCGGCCGGTCGCCTTGACCCGGCGGTCGAGCGCCTCCTTGAGGACCTCCCACACCACGGCGGTGCGGAGGGAGGCACGGGGGCGGGAAGTGTCCGACACGGCTGATGGCTCCTCGGCGCGGTAAGGGTGAGCGGTCAGTGCCCCACCCTATTGCCTTCCCCGGCTGGGCAGCTCATCCCGCGTCCGGACGCTCCGGACGCTCCGGACGCGGCTGGGGCAGGGTCTGCGGGGGCGGCTGGACGGCCAGCATCCGCTCCACCAGCCGCAGGAACATCGACACCGCACGCACGAGGTCGTCCGCGTCCCGGCCGCTCGCCGCGTCCGCTATCCCCGCCTCGGCCCGGGCCCGGCGGTCGGCGCCGGCTGCGAACAGGGCGCTCCACTCGGCCAGCTCCGGCGCTATCTCCGGCAGCACCTCCCACGCGCTGCGGATGCGGGGCCGCCGGCGCGGGTGCACCGGCTCCGGCCGCCCGCGCGCGGCGAGCACGGCCGCGGCGGTGCGCAGCGCGGCGAGGTGGGCGGTGGCGTACCGCTCGTTGGGACGGGACAGCTGCACTGCCTCCGCCAGGCCGTCGCGCGCCTTGGCGAGCAGGTCGACGGCGGCCGGTGGGGCTGACGACTTGCGCAGGACGGGGTGGACAGGGGACGGGGACGGTGTGGCCATGACGAACCTCCTGTCGTTGCGTTGCCCCCATCGTGACGGGGGCCACTGACAATCGCGTTGACCTGCGGGTACGCGAGTGACAGATCGACAACTACCCCCTGCTGCGCACCTGATGCGGAAGAAGATGCTAGTTTTTGAACTGACCGGTCAGTTCAAAATGAAGGGGGACGGCGTGGACAGCCCGCACGGCGCGTCCGTGAAAGCCGAGGACTTCGGACTCAAGGGACCCCGCGGCTGGGCCTTCCGGGGCGTCGGCGTCGACGCGGCGCCCGGCTCGCTCATCGTGGTCGAAGGCCCCTCCGGCAGCGGGCGCACCTGCCTGCTCCTCGCGCTCACCGGACGGATGAAGGCCACCGAGGGCCACGCCGAGATCGGCCGCCACCGGCTGCCGAAGAAGATGGCCGCGGTCCGCCGCATCGCCGCCCTCGGCCCCGTCCCCGGGGTCAACGACCTCGACCAGGCCCTCACCGTCGCCGAGCAGCTGCGCGAGGGCGCCCTGCTCCAGCGCCGCTACGACGGCCCGGTCCGCGCCCTGCTGCGCCCCCGGGCCGAGCGCAAGGCCCGCGCCCGGGCCCGGATCGACGACGCCCTCGCCGCCGCCGGGCTGGACCTGGCGGCGCTGCCGAAGGGCCCGCGGACCTCCGTGCGGGACCTGGAACGGCTGGAGTACGTACGGCTGTCCGTGGCCATCGCCCTGCTGTGCTCGCCGCGCCTGCTGGCCCTGGACGACCTGGACCTCAAGCTCTCGGACGCCGAGCGCGCCGAGGCCTGGACCCTGCTCCGCTCGATCGCCGCCCGCGGGACCACGGTCCTCGCGGTCTGCAGCGAGGCCCCGAACGACGCGGTCGTCCTGCGGACCGGCCCCGCGGAGCAGGAGGCGCCCGCCGAGCCGGCCGCCCCGGCCGAACCCGCCGCGGCCTCGCGGTCCCGCCGCGCCGCCGCCGACGCCAAGGTCACGTGGGGGGCGGCCGCGCAGAGCGCCGCCGCCTCCGGCGAAGACAGCGACGACGGCGAGCCGAAGGCCGCCACGGCCACCGCGAGCACCGAGGCCGGGAACGACGACAAGCACGACGACAAGCACGACGACAAGAACGACACCGAGCAGGACACCGAGCACGGCACCGAGCACGACGACACGAAGGGGGCGGACGATGCGATCGCCGAAGCTGGCCGCGCTTGAGCTCAAGCGGTTCGGGCGGGGGAAGCTGCCCCGCGCCGCCCTCGTCGCGCTGCTCCTGCTGCCCCTGCTCTACGGAGCCCTGTACCTGTGGTCCTTCTGGGACCCGTACAGCCGGCTCGACAAGGTGCCCGTGGCCCTCGTCAACTCCGACCGGGGCACCACCGTCGACGGCAAGCACCTCGACGCCGGCGACGAGATAACGAAGAAGCTCCACGACAGCAAGACCTTCGACTGGCGCGAGGTGAGCGCCGAGCAGGCGGAGAAGGGGCTGGAGGACGGGACGTACTACCTGTCCCTCACCATGCCCGCCGACTTCAGCGCGAAGATCGCCTCCAGCTCCGGCGAGGACCCCACCACCGGGGCCCTCCAGGTGCGCACCAACGACGCCAACAACTACATCGTCGGCTCGATCTCCCGCACCGTCTTCGCCGAGGTCCGCTCCGCGGCGTCCACCAACGCCTCCCGTGGCTTCCTCGACAAGATCTTCGTCTCCTTCTCCGACCTGCACGACAAGACGGCCGAGGCCGCCGACGGCGCCGACAAGCTCAAGGACGGCGCGGGCAAGGCCAAGGAGGGTGCGAAGGAGCTCGCCGACGGCCTCGACACGGCCAAGGAGAAGACCGGCGAGCTGACCGGGGGCCTGCAGAAGCTCAACACGGCCGCCGCCAAGCTGCAGACCGGCACCAAGGACGTCGCCGACGGCACCCAGAAGGTCGCCGACACGGTCAACGGCGTGTCCGAGAAGGCCAAGCCGTTCCTCAAGGACCCCAAGCAGCTCGCGGCCACCGCCGAGTTGGTCGCCGACACCGCCGGCGTGGTGAACGGCCACTTCGACAAGATCGCCGAGAAGGCACCGCTCGCCGCCACCCGCACCAAGCAGGTCGCCTCGGGCCTGGACGCGTACTACACGAAGCGCTGCCTCACCCCCGGGGTCGACCCGCTCCTCGCGTCCTGCGCCGACCTGAAGAAGGTCAAGGACGACGCGGCGCAGGCCGCCGAGCTCAGCGGCGACCTCGACACCCTGGTCAAGGGTGCCAACGGAGACCTCGGCACCCTCAAGAAGCAGCTGACCGAACTGGAGAAGCAGGCCCGTCTCGTCGTCGAGCGGGCGCCCGCCCTCTCCGGCGACATCGACGCCGCCGTCACCCAGGTGAACGCCCTCAACAAGGGCGCCCACCAGGTCGCCGCCGGCATGGCCCAGCTGCACACCGGCATCGGCTCCGCCACCACCGGCTCCGGCAAGATCGACGCCGGCGTCGGCAAGCTCGGCGACGGCGCGCACAGCCTCGACGGCGGCATCTACAAGCTCGTCGACGGCAGCGGAGAGCTCGCCGGCGGCCTGCACGACGGCGTCGGCAAGATCCCCGACTACGACGACAAGCAGCGCGACGCCCGCACCGAGGTCATGGCCGACCCGGTCCAGCTGGCCAACCAGTCCCTGCACAAGGCGCCCAACTACGGCACCGGCTTCGCCCCGTACTTCATCCCGCTGTCCCTCTGGGTCGGCGCGATGGTCGCCTACATGCTCATCGCCCCGATGAACCGGCGGGCCCTGTCCGCCGGAGCCTCTCCCTGGCGGATCGCCCTGGCCGGCTGGCTGCCCGTGGCCGGTCTCGGCGCCGCGCAGGTGGGCCTGCTGATGGCCGTGCTCCACTGGGGCCTCGGCCTGGAGATGGAGCGGCCGGCGCTCACCGTCGGCTTCCTGTTCCTGGTCACCGGCTGCTTCGCGGCGATCGTCCAGTGGCTGAACGCCAAGTTCGGCGCCGCCGGACGCATCCTGGTCCTGGCCGTCCTGATGCTCCAGCTGACCTCGGCGGGCGGCACCTACCCCGTTCAGACCAGTCCCGGCTTCTTCAACGCGATCCACCCGTACCTGCCGATGTCGTACGTCGTGGAGAGCCTGCGCCGCCTCATCACCGGCGGGGACCTCGCCCCGGTCTGGCAGGGCTGCGCGGTCCTGACGGCCTTCACCGTGGGGGCGCTGGCCCTCACCGCACTCGCAGCCCGCGGCAAGCAGGTGTGGACCATGGACCGGCTGCACCCGGAACTGAGCCTGTAGCACCGAGCCCGTGGGGGATGTGTCGACCTGTGAGAATCAGCGCCATGGAAAGCAGCAGCACCGGTACGGGCGGCACGGTCACCGGCGGCCGACGCCAGGCCACCCGGCAGAAGCTTTACGAAGCGGCCGTGACCCTCATCGCGGAGAAGGGCTTCTCGGCGACCACGGTCGAGGAGATCGCCGAGCGGGCGGGGGTCGCCAAGGGCACCGTCTACTACAACTTCGCCAGCAAGAACGACCTGTTCGAGGAGCTGCTGCGGCACGGGGTCGGCCTGCTGACCGTCTCGCTGCGGACGGCGGCGGAGGAGACCGAGGCCCGGGGCGGCACCCGGGTCGAGGCGCTCGACGCGATGATCCGGGCCGGCCTCGTCTTCATCGACCGCTACCCGGCCTTCACCCAGCTGTACGTGGCCGAGCTGTGGCGGACCAACCGGACCTGGCAGTCCACGCTCATGGTGGTCCGCCGGGAAGCCGTGGCCGTCGTCGAGACGGTGCTGCGCGAGGGCGTCGAGCGCGGTGAGCTGAGCGCCGAGATCGACGTCCCGCTGACGGCGGCCGCGATGGTCGGGATGGTGCTGGTGGCCGCCCTGGACTGGCAGTCCTTCCAGAGCGAGCGGTCGCTGGACGACGTGCACTCGGCCCTGTCCCTGCTCCTGCGGGGCCGGGTCAGCGGAAACCGCTGACCCGTCGGCCCGGAAGACCCGCGGTGCCCCCCGGTCGGCGGTGCCGTCCGGGGGCGCGGGCCCGTACAACTGGTGGGGCCCGCCGCGGCGCCTGAGTATCCGTACCCAGGTACGAGATGAGTACGTGCGCGGATGGGCCCCACCTGCGCGGACGGCAGACTGGGGGCAACGGACGGGAGACCCGGTCCGCACCGCGGACACGGGGCCGCGGAGCGGACCGGGCACCTCCTCCGTGACCGGGCGGGGGACCCGGTGACGCGGTACGCGCACGCGGTGGGGCTCGGGGGGATCGAGCCCCGCCGCGTCCGTGCGTTCACGGCCGGGAGCGGGCGCGGGCCCCGCCGCGTGCGTGCCGTCACGAGCCGCCCGGCGGTCCGGGAGCGACGCCCCCCGTACGACGGCGGGGCCGGACCGCGTCCCGCGCGATCCGGCCCCGCCCCCACTTCCGCCCCGGTCTCAGCCGCGCCCCCGCAGGGGCAGCCGCAGCCGCCCGGCCGCCAGCCGCACCGGCGCCAGCCGGGCCGCGACCGCCGAGGCCAGCGCCGCCCGGCGGGCGGACACCGCCCAGGACACCCGGGCCGCCGAGCGCGGCAGCAGCAGCGCCCGCAGCCGCCCGCCGCGGCCGGTCCCGGCCAGCAGCCCGGCCCGGGTCAGCAGCACGTCGTCCGCCAGTTCCGGGTACGGGGCCTGCGCGCCCGGCGGCGCGTACAGCTCCCGCTCCACGGCGCCCGCGACCCGGTGGGCCGCCGCGGCGGCCTCCGGCTCCAGCGCGCCCAGCTCCACGATCCGGGCCGCGGCCCGGCGCGGGGACAGCGCCCCGTCCGGCGGCACGCCCACGTCCCAGGCGGCGTCCCGCAGTTCCCGCCAGGCCGCCGGCACCTCGCCGGTGCCCAGCCGGCGGGCCCGTGCCCGGGTCCGCCACAGCAGCGGGAGCAGCGGGAGGCCCAGGACCACCACCGCGGCCGCGACCCAGCCGAGCACGGCCGGCACCGAGGTCCCGCCACCGCCCGAGGCGTCCTGCCGGAGCACCGGACCGCCGCACTCGCCGAGCCGCTTCAGCTCCGGCGGGCAGTCCTCGGACGCGGACGGCGCCGGAGCGGGCGCCGACGCGCCCGTCGAGGGCAGCGGCGCGGGCGCCGACGGCTGGGCCACCGGGGCCTGCGGCCGGGAGTAGTCCGGCACCGAGATGCCCGACCGCGGCGTGGGCTCGAACCGGGTCCAGCCCACGCCCTCGAAGTACAGCTCGGGCCAGGCGTGCGCGTCCCGCATGGTCACGTTCACGCTGCCGTCCGACTGCCGCTCGCCGGGGGTGAAGCCGACCGCGACCCGTGCCGGGATGCCGAGCGAGCGGGACATCGCCGCCATCGAGAAGGCGAAGTGGACGCAGAAGCCCTCCTTCTCGGCGAGGAAGCGGGCGACGGCCTGGGAGCCCGTCCCCGAGGCGGTCTTCGTGTTGTAGCGGAAGCCGCCGCTCACGGCGAAGTAGTCCTGCAGCTTCACGGCCCGCGTGTAGTCGTCCCGCGCGCCCTGCGTGACCTGGCGCGCCGTCTCCCCGACCACCGGCGGCAGGGTGTCCGGCAGCTTCGTGTACTCGGCCCGGACGGCCGCGTTCGGGGCGGGGGCGTTCTGCAGCTGCCGGGCCGTCGGCTTCAGCAGCAGGCTCCGAACGATGTACCCCGCGCCCTGGACGTTCTGGAACCGCTCCTTGCCCAGCTGGTCGCCGACCAGGGTCCGGCCGACCGGCTCGAAGCGCCACTTGCCGCCGATCTGGACCGACGTGGCCGGGTACGGCATCGGGAGGTAGCGCTGGCTGTAGCCCTCGGCCGCCGAGATGCTGGTCTGCACCTCCTGCGCGCCCTGGCGGACCTGGTCGCCGAGTCCGGGCGGGTTCGGCAGCCGCTCGGGCACATCGGTCAGCGCCCGCCCCGAGGCCTCCCACTTGACCCCGTCGAACTCGTCGAGCGCCAGGATCCGCAGGTACTGCTCGCCCAGCTGCGGGCTGTCCGTCCGGTACTTCAGCACCACCCGGTTGTCCTGCGCGTTCAGGCTGTTCTGCAGCGAGACCAGCGGGTTGACCGCCGAGATCGTCCCGCCCGTCCCGCCGCCGCTGCCGTCACCGCCGCCCTGCGGGCCCACCAGCCCGCTGCCGAGCGCGGGCAGCAGCGCGGGCACCACCAGGGCCACGCCCAGGGCCATCACGCCGATCCGCCGCCCGGTCCGCCCGGGAGCCGCCGCCCGCCCGCCGCCCGGACCCGCGCCGAGGCCCGAGGCGGCCGAGACCCGGCCGGGCGGGGTCCCGCCGAAGACCCGGCCCCACTGCGCCAGCCGGTCGCGGCCCTCGCTCAGCAGCATCATCAGGTACCCGCAGCCCGCCAGCAGGAAGGAGACCCACGAGGCCTCGCCCCCGCCCGACAGGCCCGCGGCCACCGAGTACAGCGCGAGCAGCGGCAGTCCGGCCGCCGCGGCGGCGCGCATGGTCACCGCCAGGAAGTCCACCAGCAGCCCGATCAGCAGCACCCCGGAGACCAGCAGCAGCCGGATGCCGTCGGTCAGCGGGGCCGGGATCGCGTACTCGCCGACGTCGAAGGCGCCCTGCCGGAACAGCGCCCCGAAGTCCGTCACCAGGTACGCCACCGGACCGGACCCGCCGGTACCGGCCCGGCCGCCGAAGAGGAGCGCGAGCAGCAGCAGCGACACCAGCAGCTGCGCGGCCACGGTCAGCGACCGCGCCAGCGGCACCCGCCGCGCCCCGGCCCCCACCACGCTCTGCACCGCCAGCAGCAGCGCCGCCTGCAGCAGCCAGGTCGCCGACTCCACCAGCGGGGCCAGCGACCACGAGGCGAGCAGCGTCGCCAGTGCCGCGAACAGGGTCAGTCTCGCGCGCCCGCTCATCCCCGACCTCCGGTGGTACCCGGGCCGGACGGAGTCCTCCCGGCCTGTCTCCACAGCTCGCCGAAGGCCGCCCCGGGCTGGACGGCCAGTGCCGTCCAGCCCGCGTCGCGCAGCCTGCGCAGCCGTTCTTCCACGGGCGGCAGCGCGTGCTCCTGCGCCGGACGGCCCGCCCAGGTGGCGGAGTCCAGCACGAAGGCGACGGCGCCCCCGGCGCGCTGGCGCATTCTGGCCGCCAGCTCCGTCTGTACGTCGTCCAGGTCGCCGAGGAAGGCGACGAGCAGCCCGTCGCCGGCGTCGCCGCCGAATCCGCCGCTGCCGCGCACCGCGTCGTGGGCCCGCGAGAGACCGGCGCCGTCGGAGTGCCCGACCACGGCGAGGGTGTCCATCATCAGTCCGGCGGCCGTCGCGGAGTCCTGCCCGCCGGAGGCGGAGAACCCGCCGCTGCCGCCCTCGCCGGGCGCCGAGTCGCCGGTGTCCGTGAGGAGCCGCACCGAGAAGCCCCGCTCCAGGAGGTGCACCAGGGTCGAGGCGGCCCCGGACACCGCCCACTCGAACGCCGAGTCGGGGCCCGCGCCCTCGAAGGCCAGGCGCCGGGTGTCCAGCAGGACGGTCGCCCGGCTGCGCTGCGGCTGCTCCTCGCGGCGCACCATCAGTTCGCCGTAGCGCGCGGTGGAGCGCCAGTGGACCCGGCGCAGGTCGTCGCCGCGCCGGTAGCTGCGGGGGATCACGTCGTCGTCGCCGGCCAGGGCCAGCGAGCGGCGGCTGCCGTCGCCGTAGCCGGACGCCTCGCCCGCCAGGCGGACGGGGGGCAGCGGCTCGGTGCGCGGGATGACGGTGAGGGTGTCGTACGCGGAGAACGAGCGGGTCAGCTCGACCAGCCCGAACGGGTCGCTCAGCCGCAGCTGGAGCGGGCCCAGCGGGTAGCGGCCGCGCAGGTCGGAGCGGACCCGGTAGGACACCTCGCGGCGCCCCCCGGGCTCGACCCGGTCCAGTACGAACCGGGGGCGCGGGCCCAGCACGTACGGCACCCGGTCCTGCAGCATGAGCAGGCCGGTGGGGAGGCGGGAGACGTTGTCCAGGCGCAGCTGGACCCGGGCCTCGGCGCCCGCGGAGACCCGCCCCGGGGTGAGCCGGCGGCTGCCGGACACCCGGTGGCGGGTCCGGTGCAGCGCCAGGACGCAGATCAGCGGCAGCACGGCCAGCAGCAGCCCGACCCGGAGCAGCTCGCCCTGTCCCAGTACGTACGCACAGGCGGCGGCGGCGATCCCGGCGGCCAGGAACGAGCGGCCGCGCGTGGTCAGCCCGGACAGCGACGCGCGCAGTCCGCCGGCGCCGCGGCCTTCCTCAGCCGGGCCACCGGCGTCCATCAGAAGCCCCGGATGCCGGCGCCGGGCGGCATCTCGCCGCGGGCGTGCGCCGCGGGTACGGGGGTCCGCTGCAGGATGTCCTGGACGACCTGCTCGGCGGTGCGCCGGTTGAGCTGGGCCTGCGCGGTGGGCAGCAGCCGGTGCGCGAGCACCGGGGAGGCCAGGGCCTGCACGTCGTCGGGCAGCACGTACTCCCGGCCGGAGAGCGCGGCGGACGCCTTCACGGCGCGCAGCAGGTGCAGGGTGGCGCGGGGGGAGGCGCCCAGGCGCAGGTCCGGGTGGCTGCGGGTGGCCGAGACCAGGTCGACGACGTAGCGCCGGACGGGCTCGGCGACGTACACCTCGCGGACGGCCTCGATCAGCTTGACGATGTCGTGCGCGTGCGCGACGGCCGTCAGGTCGTCGAGCGGGGAGAGCCCGCCGTGCACGTCGAGCATCTGGAGCTCGGCCTCGGGGCTGGGGTAGCCGACGGAGACGCGGGCCATGAAGCGGTCGCGCTGCGCCTCGGGGAGCGGGTAGGTGCCCTCCATCTCCACCGGGTTCTGGGTGGCGACGACCATGAAGGGGGTCGGCAGCGCGTACGTGGTGCCGTCGATGGTGACCTGGTGCTCCTCCATCGACTCCAGCAGCGCGGACTGGGTCTTGGGCGAGGCGCGGTTGATCTCGTCGCCGATGACGATCTGCGCGAAGATCGCGCCCGGCTTGAACTCGAACTCGCGCCGCTGCTGGTCGTAGATGCTCACGCCGGTGATGTCGGAGGGCAGCAGGTCCGGGGTGAACTGGATGCGCTGCACCGAGCAGTCGATGGACTTGGCGAGCGTCTTGGCGAGCATGGTCTTGCCGACGCCGGGGACGTCCTCGATCAGCAGGTGTCCCTCGGCGAGCAGGACGGTCAGCGCCAGGCGCACGACCTCCGGCTTGCCCTCGATCACGCTTTCGACCGACTGGCGCACGCGCTCCGCCGTGCTGGTCAGATCCGCGAGGCTCGCTCGGTCGTCATACGTCGTCACCTGGTTCTCCTCGGCCCTTTCCCCGGGCCGACCGCCCTTGGCGCATGACCGGCCCACCCCGAAACACGGACACCGGTTCCGGGGGTTCCCGGAAGGCGTCTCCCCGCATTCTTGACGGCGCCACGGCCTCGTGTCACTCAGGAGCCGGGATCGATCTCCCGCAGGAGGCCGGTGTGCACGTCGAAGACGAAGCCTCGCACATCGTCGGTGTGCGGCAGGAAGGGGTTGGTCCGCACCCGCTGCATGGACTGGCGGACGTCCTGGTCCACGTCCCGGAAGGCCTCCACGGCCCAGGCCGGGCGCTGGCCGACCTCGTCCTCCAGCTCGTGCCGGAAGTCCTCGGTCAGGCTTTCGAGGCCGCAGCCGGTGTGGTGGATGAGTATCACCGTGCGGGTCCCGAGGGCCCGCTGGCTGATGGTGAGGGAGCGGATGGTGTCGTCGGTGACCACGCCGCCCGCGTTGCGGATCGTGTGGCAGTCGCCGAGTTCCAGGCCGAGGGCGGCGTGCAGGTCGAGGCGGGCGTCCATGCAGGCCACGACGGCGACGTGCAGGACGGGGCGGGCGTCCATGCCGGGGTCGGCGAACTCCGCCGCGTACCGCCGGTTCGCCTCGACCAGTCGGTCGGTGACGCCGGCGCCGGAGACCTCGGGCGTGGGCTTGGCGGGCAGGGATGCGGATGTCGTCATGGATACGACGTTAATGGTCACGCCCGGTCCGGGCAGTTGGTGAGGACGGACAAAGAAGGTCAACCGGCCTTGGTGTGAGCTAACCCACAGGGGTGAGGCGGAGGCGCCCGTACGGGTGATTCACGGCATTTGCCGCTTCCCCCGGAGAGGGTCGCACGGCGCGCGGGGCGGTTCGTTGACCGCGGCGACCGTTGCACTAAAGTGACGCGAACCGGCCGGAGCCCGGCCCTGACCGGCCGCCCGGCCCCCGACGAACACTCCGCGTGCGCGGCGCGTACGCACGGCCCGGCCCCCTCCCGCTCACCGGCCGGCCGGGGCCGGCTTCCCCGGTGCCGCCGGACGGGTACCGCTCCCGAGCGGGTGGGGACCCGGCGGTGCGTGCGCGCGGTGCGCCGTTATCTGAGAGGGCGCTTTGACTAGCGAGTCCCGACATGTCCCGGTGATGCTCCAGCGGTGCCTGGACCTGTTGGCCCCGGCGCTGGAGAGGCCCGGGGCCGTCGTCGTCGACTGCACCCTCGGCCTCGGCGGCCACAGCGAGGCCCTGCTCACCCGCTTCCCCGAGGCGCACCTGATCGGCCTCGACCGCGACAAGGAGGCCCTGCGGCTCTCCGGCGAACGGCTCGCACCCTTCGGCGACCGGGCCACCCTCGTCCACGCGATCTACGCCGACCTCGCCGAGGTCCTGGACGGGCTGCGCATCCCCACCGTCCAGGGCGTCCTCTTCGACCTCGGCGTCTCCTCCATGCAGCTCGACGAGGCCGAGCGCGGGTTCGCGTACGCCCAGGACGCGCCGCTGGACATGCGGATGGACCAGACGACGGGCATCAGCGCCGCCGAGGTGCTCAACACCTACGCGCCGGGCGAACTGGTGCGCATCCTGCGCCAGTACGGCGAGGAGAAGCAGGCCAAGCGGATCGTGTCCGCGGTCGTCCGGGAGCGGGAGAAGGAGCCCTTCACCAACAGCGCCCGGCTGGTCGAGCTGATCCGCGACTCCCTGCCCCAGGCGGCCAAGCGCACCGGCGGCAACCCCGCCAAGCGGACCTTCCAGGCGCTGCGCATCGAGGTCAACGGCGAGCTGTCGGGCCTGGAGCGGGCGATCCCGGCGGCGGTCGACCGGATCGCGGTCGGCGGCCGGATCGCGGTGCTCTCGTACCACTCGCTGGAGGACCGCCTGGTGAAGCAGGTCTTCGCGGCGGGCGCGACCTCCACGGCCCCGCCCGGACTGCCGGTGGTCCCGGAGAAGTACCAGCCGAAGCTGAAGCTGCTGACGCGCGGCGCGGAACTGCCCACCGAGGAGGAGATCGCCGAGAACCGGCGGGCCGCCCCGGCACGCTGCCGCGGCGTCGAACGCATCCGGGAGGCGAAGCTGTGACGGCCGGGGGCGGCAAGGCGGGGAAGTTCGCCACGCTGACGCGCGGCCGGGCGGCCCGCGTCGGCAAGGCCCTCGGCGGCCGCCCCGGCGCCCGTCCCGCGGGCTCCTCCGCGGGACAGGCGGCCCGGATGCCGTTCGTCCTGCTGGTCGTGGCCCTGCTCGGCGGCGGCCTGATCAGCCTGCTGCTGCTGAACTCGGCGCTGAACGAGGGCTCCTTCCGCCTGAGCAAGCTCAAGAAGGAGACCACCGTCCTCACCGACGAGGAACAGGCGCTCCAGCGCGATGTCGACGCCTACTCCGCCCCCGACGCGCTGCAGCGCCGGGCGCAGGAGCTGGGCCTCGTCCCCGGCGGCAGCCCGGTCTTCATCAGCCCGGACGGCAAGGTCGCCGGCGCCGCCGCCCCGGCCGAGGCCCCGCCCCCGCCGTCCCCGCCGCCGTCCCCGGCACCCACCCAGGGCCAGGCCCCGGCCCCGAACCCCTCCCAGACCCCGGGCACGCCGCCCCCGGCCGGGTCCTCCTCCGCCCCGGCGTCCCCGGCGGCGTCCGCGGCGGCCGCCCCGCCCGGGCAGGCCCCGGCCGCCACCGGCGGTTCCCAGCAGCCCAGCCAGCCCCCCGGAAGGTGACGTCGTGACGCGGACCCCTGCGGGACCCACCCCCGCCCCGCCCGCCCCCGGAGCGGGGCGGAGCCCCCGCAACCCGGGCGCGGACCCGCTCCGCGGCGCTGCCCGCCGCCCCTCCGGGGGCGCGGCGTGAGCCCGCAGGAGCCGCCGCGCCGGCGGGTCCCCGGACCCGGGCGGCCGCGCCCGGGGGACCGGGCCCGCGCCGCGGGCGGCGCGCGCCCCGCATCCCGGCCCGCGACCCGGCCCGCGACCCGCCGCCCGGCGGCCGGACCGTCGAGGCCGCACACCATCCGGCTCGGCAGCCCCAGGCCCCGGCTGCGCCTGGTCGGCGTCGGGCTGACCCTGGTCATGCTCGCCTTCGTGGTCCGGCTGCTCCAGGTCCAGGCCGTGGACGCCCCGGCCTTCTCCGCCGAGGCCTCCAAGAACCGCTACACCAGCGTCAGGCTGGCCGCCGAGCGCGGTGAGATCACCGACCGCAAGGGCGTGGCCCTGGCCACCAGCGTCGACGCGTACGACATCACCGCCGACCCGAAGATGTTCACCCCGCAGGACAGCAAGGCCCCGGACGCCCCCGAGCAGGCCGCGGCCCTCCTCGCGCCCATCCTCGGCAAGGACGCCAAGGAGCTCGCCGCGCGGCTGAGGACCCCGAACACCCGCTACGTCGTGATCGCCTACCGGCAGACCCCCCAGGTCTGGAACCAGATCAAGGACCTCAAGCGGGTCTTCGCGGACAAGGCGGCCGCCGACAAGCGCAACAACGGTCCCGGCGCCAACGTCCTGGCCGGCGTGTTCAACGAGAACAGCAGCAAGCGCGTGTACCCGGGCGGCGACCTCGCCGCCGGGATACTGGGTTACGTCAACGCCGAGGGCAAGGGCGGCGGCGGCCTGGAGTCCTCCCTCGACAAGAAGCTGTCCGGCAAGGACGGCGAGGTCACCTACGCCCAGTCCGGCGGCCGCCGGGTGCCCACCGCCGGATCCAGCGAGAAGCCCGCCGTACCCGGCGAGGACATCGAGCTGACCATCGACCGCGACATCCAGTGGGCGGCCCAGAGCGCCATCGCCGAGCAGGTCCAGAAGTCCGGGGCCGACCGCGGTTACGTCATCGTCCAGGACACCGGCACCGGCGAGATCCTCGCCATGGCCAACGCCCCCGGCTTCGACCCCAACGACCTGACCCGCGCCCGCTCCACCGCCATGGGCAACGCGGCGCTCCAGGACGTGTACGAGCCCGGCTCCACCGCCAAGGTGATGTCGATGGCCGCCGTACTGGAGGAGAAGAAGGCCACGCCCGGCACCCACGTGGAGGTCCCCAACCGGCTCCACCGCGGGGACCGGCTGTTCAAGGACGACATCGACCACCCGACCTGGTACCTGACCCTCAACGGCGTCCTGGCCAAGTCCTCCAACATCGGCACCATCCTGGCCACCGGGCAGCTCGGCCCCACCCAGCCCGAGGCCAACAAGGTGCTGCACTCCTACCTCACCAAGTTCGGCATGGGACGGCCCACCGGCCTGAACTACCCCGGCGAGTCCCGCGGCATCCTCGCCGCGCCGGAGGCCTGGTCCACTTCGCAGCAGTACACGATCCCGTTCGGCCAGGGCATGTCCCTCAACGCCATGCAGGCGGCCTCCGTGTACTCGACCATCGCCAACGGCGGGGTCCGGATCGAGCCGACCCTCGTGCGCGGCACCAAGGGCCCCGACGGGCGCTTCACCCCGGCCCCGGCCCCGGAACGGAGCCAGGTGGTCAGCAAGGAGACCGCCAAGACGCTGGCCGAGATGCTCGAATCCGTGGTCGACGACCAGGACGGCACCGGCACCAAGGCCCGCATCCCCGGCTACCGGGTCGGCGGCAAGACCGGCACCTCCAACCGGGTGGATCCGGCCACCGGCCGCTACAAGGGCTACACCGCCTCCTTCGCCGGGTTCGCACCCGCCGACAACCCCCGCGTCACCGTCTACTGCGCCATCCAGAACCCCACCAAGGGCAGCTACTTCGGCGGCCAGATCTGCGGCCCCATCTACAAGAAGGTCATGGAGTTCGCCCTCAAGACCCTCCAGGTCGCCCCCACCGGAACCGCCCCCGCCGGACTACCGGTCACCTTCGAACCCGGCCCGCAGCCCGGCCCGCAGCCCAGTCCGCAGCCCGGCCGGTGACCCCCAGCCCGGCCGGCCCGCCAGAAATGCGTGAGGCACCACCAGTGACAACGATCACCCCGAAACCCGGGAACCAGCCGACCGCCGGCACCGGGGCCGGGCCCTCGCTTCGCGAGCGGCCCGCCGCGCCCGGTACGCTCACCGCCGTGTCCCACGCTGATCAGCCCAGAACCACCCAGAAGGACGCCCCGGCAGTGCCGCCGGGAGCGCCCCGGCCCGAGTCCGCCAGCCCGACGCCACTGGGCGCTCTGGCAGCGCTGCTGGGCCTGCCGGAACCGGCCGCCACACAGATCACCGGCATCACCCACGACTCCCGTGCGGTGCGCCCCGGAGACCTGTACGCGGCCCTGGCGGGCGCCCGCACCCACGGCGCCGACTTCGCCGCCCAGGCGGCCGGCCTCGGCGCCGCCGCCGTGCTGACCGACCCCGCGGGGGCGGAGCGCGCCGCCGCGACCGGACTGCCGGTCCTGATCGCCCCGGACCCGCGCGGCCGGATGGGCGAGCTGGCCGCGGCGATCTACGGGCGGCCCGGCGAGGGCCTGCTCCAGATCGGCATCACCGGCACCTCCGGCAAGACCACCACGGCGTACCTCGTCGAGGGCGGGCTCCGGGCCGCCGGCCGCAGCACCGGGCTCGTCGGCACCGTCGAGATGCGCATCGGCGACGAGCGCATCAAGTCGGAGCGGACCACCCCCGAGGCCACCGACCTGCAGGCCCTGTTCGCCGTCATGCGCGAACGCGGGGTCGAGGCCGTCGCCATGGAGGTCTCCAGCCACGCCCTGGTGCTCGGGCGCGTGGACGGCTGCGTCTTCGACGTCGCCGTCTTCAACAACCTGAGCCCGGAGCACATGGAGTTCCACTCCGACATGGAGGACTACTTCCAGGCGAAGGCGGGGCTGTTCACCGCGCGCCGCGCCCGCCTCGGCGTGGTCAACCTCGACGACGAGTACGGCCGCCGCCTCGCCAAGGAGACCGCGATCCCGGTCACCACCTTCTCCGCCACCGGTGACCCGGCCGCCGACTGGCGTGCCGAGGACGTGGTGTTCGGCCCGGCGAGCTCCACCCTGACCCTGACCGGCCCAGCCGGACAGCGCGTCCGGGCCACCGCGCCGCTGCCCGGCCCGTTCAACGTCGCCAACACCGTGGCCGCGATCGTCACCCTCGCCGCCGCCGGCATCGACCCGCAGACCGCCGCCGACGGCGTCGCCGCGGTCCCCGGCGTCCCCGGCCGGCTGGAGCGGGTGGACGCGGGGCAGCCGTACCTCGCCGTCGTCGACTACGCCCACAAGACGGACGCCGTCGAATCCGTCCTGCGCGCCCTGCGCGAGGTCACCGAGGGCCGGCTGCACATCGTGCTCGGCTGCGGCGGCGACCGCGACACCACCAAGCGCGGCCCCATGGGCGCGGCGGCCGCCCGGTACGCCGACGTCGCCGTCCTCACCTCCGACAACCCGCGCTCCGAGGACCCCCTCGCGATCCTCGCCGCGATGCTCGAAGGCGCCGTCTCCGTACCGCCCGCCGAGCGCGGCACCGTCCTGGTCGACGCCGACCGGGCCGCGGCCATCGCCGCAGCCGTGGCGCGCGCCGAGCCCGGGGACACCGTCCTGGTGGCGGGCAAGGGGCACGAGCAGGGCCAGGACACGGCGGGCACCGTCCGCCCCTTCGACGACCGCACGGTGCTCCGCGCCGCGATCGAACGCCAGGCTGCGCAGAGCAGAGCAACGAACGCCCCACAGGCCGAGGTGAACCAGTGATCGACCTCTCCCTCGCCGAGATCGCCGACATCACCGGCGGGCGGCCCCACGACATACCGGATCCGTCGGTGCGGATCAGCGGGCCCGTCGTCATCGACTCCCGCCAGGTGGAGGCCGGCAGCCTCTTCGCCGCCTTCGACGGCGAGCACGTCGACGGCCACGACTACGCGGAGCGCGCGGTCGCCGCGGGCGCGGCGGCCGTCCTCGCGGCCCGGCCCGTCGGCGTGCCCGCCGTCGTCGTGCCCGACGTCGAGAAGGCGCTCGGCGCCCTCGCCCGGGCCGTCGTCGAACGCCTCGGCACCGACGTGGTCGCCCTGACGGGCTCCGCGGGCAAGACGTCCACCAAGGACCTCATCGCCCAGGTGCTCCAGACCCACGCCCCCACCGTGTGGACGCCCGGCTCCCTCAACAACGAGATCGGCCTGCCGCTCACCGCCCTGAAGGCCACCGCGGAGACCCGGCACCTGGTGCTGGAGATGGGGGCCCGGGGGATCGGCCACATCGCGTACCTCACCGGACTGACCCCGCCGCGCATCGGGCTCGTGCTGAACGTCGGCACCGCCCACATCGGCGAGTTCGGCGGCCGCGAGCAGATCGCGCTGGCCAAGGGCGAGCTGGTCGAGGCGCTGCCGTCCGAGGCCGAGGGCGGCGTCGCCGTCCTCAACGCCGACGACCCGCTCGTACGCCCCATGTCCGCCCGCACCAAGGCCCGTACGGTGCTCTTCGGCGAGGCCGAGGACGCCGACGTCCGGGCCACCGACGTCCGCATGACGGACGCGGGACAGCCCTCCTTCACACTCCACACACCCACCGGGTGCGGCGAAGTGACCTTGCGGCTGTACGGTGAGCACCACGTGTCGAACGCGCTCGCCGCGGCCGCCGTCGCCCATGTACTGGGCATGTCCGTCGAGGAGATCGCCACCGCGCTCTCCGGGGCGGGCACCTTGTCCCGGTGGCGGATGGAGGTCACCGAGCGGGCGGACGGCGTGACGATCGTCAACGACGCCTACAACGCGAACCCGGAGTCCATGCGGGCCGCTCTGCGCGCACTTGCCGCGATGGGGGGCTCCGCGCGGGCCGCCGGGGGACGCACGTGGGCGGTGCTCGGCCCCATGGCCGAGCTCGGTGACGCATCGCTCGCCGAACACGACGCGGTGGGACGGCTTGCCGTCCGGCTCAACGTGAGCAAGCTCGTCGCAGTCGGGGGCAGGGAAGCGTCCTGGTTGCAACTGGGCGCATATAACGAGGGTTCGTGGGGTGAGGAGTCGGTGGTCGTGTCCGACGCGCAGGCGGCGGTCGACCTGTTGCGCAGTGAGCTGCGCCCGGGTGACGTCGTGCTGGTGAAGGCTTCGAGGTCGATCGGTCTGGAGCGGGTCGCGCTGGCATTGCTGGAGCGCGAGGGCGGGGTCGCCGACCGATGAGGCAGATCCTGTTCGCCGGAGTCATCGGCCTGTTCCTGACCCTCATCGGCACCCCGCTGCTGATCAAGCTGCTGGCCCGCAAGGGCTACGGCCAGTTCATCCGCGACGACGGCCCCCGCGGCCACGCCGGGAAGAAGGGCACGCCCACCATGGGCGGCATCTCCTTCATCCTGGCGACGCTCATCGCGTACGCCCTGACGAAGGTCATCACCGGCGAGCCGGTGAGCCTCTCGGGCCTGCTCGTGCTGTTCCTCATGGCGGGCATGGGCGTCGTCGGCTACCTCGACGACTACATCAAGATCGTCAAGCGGCGCTCGCTCGGCCTGCGCGCCAAGGCGAAGATGTCCGGGCAGCTGATCGTCGGCATCGCGTTCGCGGTGCTCGCGCTCCAGTTCAAGGACTCGCGCGGGCTCACCCCGGCCTCCGACAGGCTGTCGTTCGTCACGGACTTCGGCTGGTCGATCGGCCCGGTGCTGTTCGTGCTCTGGGCCCTGTTCATGATCCTGGCGATGTCCAACGGCGTGAACCTGACCGACGGTCTGGACGGCCTGGCCACCGGCGCCGCCGTGATGGTCTTCGGCGCCTACACCTTCATCGGCGTCTGGCAGTACCAGGAGTCCTGCGCCAACGCGCAGACCCTGCCGTACCCGAACGCCTGTTTCGAGGTGCGGGACCCGCTCGACCTGGCCGTCGTCGCCTCCGCCCTGATGGGCGCCTGCTTCGGCTTCCTGTGGTGGAACACCTCGCCCGCGAAGATCTTCATGGGCGACACCGGCTCGCTGGCCCTCGGCGGCGCGCTCGCCGGCCTCGCGATCTGCTCCCGCACCGAGTTCCTGATGGCGCTCCTCGGCGGTCTCTTCGTCCTCATCACCATGTCGGTCGTCATCCAGGTCGGCTCCTTCAAGCTGACCGGCAAGCGCGTCTTCCGGATGGCACCGCTGCAGCACCACTTCGAACTCAAGGGGTGGTCCGAAGTCCTTGTGGTGGTCCGCTTCTGGATCATCCAGGGCATGTGCGTGATCGTGGGTCTCGGTCTCTTCTACGCGGGATGGGCAGCGGACAAGTGACGTCCTGGCAGGGCAAGAACATCACCGTCGCCGGTCTCGGCGTGAGCGGCATCAGTGCCGCCCGCGCCCTGGCCGGCTTCGGCGCATCCGTGACCGTCGTCGACGGCGGCGACAGCGAGGGCCACCGCGCCCGCGCAGCGGAGCTGGAGGCGGCCGGGATCGCGGTGCGCCTCGCGGACGCGCAGACCCTGCCCGAGGGGACCGACCTGGTCGTCACCTCGCCCGGCTGGAAGCCCGACAGCCCGCTCTTCGCGGCGGCCGCGCAGGCCGGCGTCGACGTGGTCGGCGACGTGGAGATCGCCTGGCAGCTGCGCGGCGAGAACGCCGCGCCGTGGCTCGCCATCACCGGGACCAACGGCAAGACCACCACCACCCAGATGCTCGCGTCGATCCTCAAGGCCGCCGGCCTGCGGACCGCGGCCGTCGGCAACATCGGCACCCCGATCATCGACGTGGTGCTCCAGGAGGGCGCGTACGACGTGCTCGCCGTCGAACTCTCCAGCTACCAGCTGCACTGGGCGCCGTCCCTGCGCGCCCACTCCGCGGCCGTGCTCAACCTGGCGCCCGACCACCTCGACTGGCACGGCTCGATGGAGGCCTACGCCGCCGACAAGGGCCGCATCTACGAGGGCAACACGGTCGCCTGCGTCTACAACGTCGCCGACCGGGCCACCGAGGACCTCGTGGTGGAGGCGGACGTCGAAGAGGGCTGCCGGGCCATCGGCTTCACCCTCGGCGCCCCCGGCCCCTCCATGCTCGGCGTGGTCGACGGCATCCTCATCGACCGCGCCTTCGTCGCCGACCGGCACAAGAACGCCCAGGAACTGGCGCAGGTCGAGGACGTCAACCCGCCCGCCCCGCACAACATCGCCAACGCCCTCGCCGCGGCCGCCCTGGCCCGCGCCTTCGGCGTGGAGCCGCGCGCGGTCCGCGACGGGCTGCGCAACTTCCGCCCGGACGCCCACCGCGTCGCGTACGTGGACGAGGTCGCCTCCGTCACGTACATCGACGACTCCAAGGCCACCAACACGCACGCCGCGGAGGCCTCCCTGGCGGCCTTCGAGCCGATCGTGTGGATCGCCGGGGGGCTCGCCAAGGGCGCGACCTTCGACGAGCTCGTGGTCCGGTCCGCGAAGCGGCTGCGGGCCGTCGTGCTGATCGGCGCCGACCGGGCCCTGATCGCCGAGGCGCTGGCGCGACACGCGCCCGAGGTCCCGGTCACCGACCTCGACCGGACCGACACTGGGGCGATGCTCGCGGCGGTGCGGGAGGCGGCCCGGCTCGCCGAGCCCGGCGACACGGTCCTGCTGGCGCCCGCCTGCGCATCCATGGACATGTTCGCGAACTACAACAAGCGCGGGGACGCGTTCGCCGACGCGGTGCGCGAACTGGCCGCCGAGAGCGCCTAGGCCGAAGGCTCCGAGGCGGGTTCCCTCCGGCCGGCCGCTCGCCCCGTACGAGTGGAGGGGAAGATCACAGATGCCGGCCAAGCAGATGCTTCCGGGGCGGCGGCCGTCCGCCGCGAGGGCGCAGGGCCGCAAGCGCCCGGCGCCGGGCGCCCGGCGGCCCGCCGGGCGCGGGCCGCTGGCCCGGTTCCGGCGCACGCAGGAGCAGGTGCGCAAGGCGTGGGACCGTCCCCTCACCGCGTATTACCTGATCTTCGGCAGCTCGCTGCTCATCACCGTGCTCGGCCTCGTGATGGTCTACTCGGCCTCCATGATCAAGGCGCTGCAGCTCGGCCTCGGTGACGCGTACTTCTTCAAGAAGCAGTTCCTGGCCGCCCTGATCGGCGGCTGCCTGCTGCTCGCCGCCTCCCGGATGCCGGTCAAGCTCCACCGGGCGCTGTCCTATCCGGTGCTCGCCGGCACGCTCTTCCTGATGGCCCTGGTCCAGGTTCCCGGGATAGGGGTGTCGATCAACGGCAACCAGAACTGGATCTCCCTCGGCGGTCCGTTCATGCTGCAGCCCAGTGAGTTCGGCAAGCTGGCACTGATCCTGTGGGGCGCCGACCTGCTCGCGCGCAAGGGCGACAAGGGCCTGTTGAGCCAGTGGAAGCACCTGCTGGTGCCGCTGGTCCCGGTGGCGTTCCTGCTGCTCGGACTGATCATGCTCGGCGGGGACATGGGCACCGCGATGATCCTCGGCGCCATCCTGTTCGGCCTGCTGTGGCTCGCGGGCGCCCCGACGCGGCTGTTCGTGGGGGTGCTGGCGTTCGCGGGTGTGATCGTCGCACTTCTGATCAAGACGAGCCCGCACCGCATGGACCGGCTGTCGTGCCTCGGCGCGACAGAACCGGGCAAGAACGACCTTTGCTGGCAGGCCGTGCACGGGATCTACGCCCTCGCCTCGGGCGGCTGGTTCGGTTCCGGCCTCGGGGCCAGCGTGGAAAAATGGGGACAACTACCCGAAGCCCACACGGACTTCATCTTCGCCATCACCGGGGAGGAACTGGGTCTGGCGGGCACGCTGTCGGTACTCGCCCTGTTCGCGGCCCTAGGCTATGCGGGTATCCGCGTGGCCGGACGCACGGAGGACTCCTTCGTACGGTTTGCCGCGGGAGGCGTGACCACCTGGATCACGGCGCAAGCCGTGATCAACATCGGTGCGGTGCTCGGCCTGCTGCCGATCGCCGGAGTCCCGCTCCCGCTGTTCTCCTACGGGGGGTCGGCCTTGCTGCCGACGATGTTCGCGGTCGGACTGCTCATCGCGTTCGCGCGGGAGGAGCCGGCGGCGCGCGCGGCCCTCGCGATGCGGCAGCCGAAGAGCGGCTGGCGGCGGACCGGGGTGAGATGGAAATCGATGAGACGGCGCGTCAAGAAGCGTCCGTCCGGAGAGCGGTGAATTTCGGTGCATGTCGTACTCGCCGGTGGGGGGACCGCCGGCCACATCGAGCCGGCGCTCGCCCTCGCGGACGCCCTGCGCAGGCAGGACCCTTCAGTGGGCATCACCGCCCTCGGCACGGAGCGCGGACTGGAAACCCGCCTGGTGCCGGAACGCGGCTACGAGCTGGGCCTGATCCCCGCCGTACCGCTGCCCCGCAAGCCCACCCCGGAACTGATCACGGTCCCCGGGCGGCTGCGCGGCACCATCAAGGCCGCGGAGGAGATCCTCCTGCGCACCAAGGCCGACTGCGTCGTCGGCTTCGGCGGCTACGTGGCGCTGCCCGGCTACCTCGCGGCCAAGCGGCTCGGGGTGCCGATCATCGTCCACGAGGCCAACGCCCGGCCCGGACTGGCCAACAAGATCGGCTCCCGGTACGCGCACGCCGTCGCGGTCTCCACCCCCGACAGCAAGCTGCGCGGCGCCCGCTACGTCGGGATCCCGCTGCGCCGCACGATCTCCACCCTCGACCGGGCCGCCGTACGGCCCGAGGCGCGCGCCGCGTTCGGCCTGGACCCCAACCTGCCGACGCTGCTCGTCTCCGGCGGCTCGCAGGGCGCCCGCCGCCTCAACGAGGTGATCCAGGCGGTCGCCCCGACCCTCCAGCGCTCCGGGATCCAGATCCTGCACGCGGTGGGCCCGAAGAACGAACTGCCGCGTGTCGACAACATGCCCGGGATGCCGCCTTATGTGCCGGTACCGTACGTGGACCGGATGGACCTCGCGTACGCCGCCGCCGACATGATGCTGTGCCGCGCGGGTGCGATGACCGTCGCCGAACTGTCCGCCGTCGGGCTCCCGGCCGCCTACGTCCCGTTGCCGATCGGCAACGGCGAACAGCGGCTCAACGCCCAGCCGGTGGTCAAGGCCGGAGGCGGCCTGCTCGTGGACGACGCGGAGCTGACGCCCGAGTGGGTGCTCGGCCAGGTCCTCCCGGTGCTGTCCGACCCGCACCGCCTGTACGAGATGTCCCGCGCCGCCGGCGAGTTCGGCCGCCGGGACGCCGACGAGCTGCTGGTCGGCATGGTGTACGAGGCGATCGCGGCACACCGGGCCCGCTGAGGCGGGAACGCACAGACGCAGGAGGCACAGGAGTGGCCGGAGCGAGCACCGCACAGCGCGGCACACCGGGTTCTGGCGGGCCCTCCCGCAAGGGCCCCGGCTCTCCCGGGCGCCCCGGGCCCCCGAAGCCCCCCGCGCCGTCGCAGAGGACCGGCCCGCGGGGCCCCGGCGGACGTCTGCGCCGGGGCCCCGTACTGGCCGCCCTGGCGGCCGCGGTGCTCCTCGCCGGGGGCGTCACCTGGGTGCTCTACGGCTCCTCCTGGCTCCGCGTCGAGAAGGTCACCGCCGCCGGCACGGACGTGCTCACGCCCGAGCAGGTCCTGGCCGCGGCGGCGGTGCCGGTCGGCGCGCCCCTGGTGAGCGTGGACACCGACGAGATCGAAAACCGCGTCAGGGGCCGCCTGCCCCGTATCGATTCGGTCGATGTCGTACGGGCCTGGCCGCACGGAATCGGGCTGAAAGTGACGGAACGCAAACCGGTCCTGCTCATCAAAAAGGGCGCCGACTTCGTGGAAGTGGACGCTTCGGGTGTGCGATTCGACACGGTTCCGAAAGCACCGGAGGGCGTTCCCGTGCTGGAATTGAACGCCTCGGGGTCGCCGAGCGCCCGCCGCTTCGACGAGGAGCGGCTGCTCCACGAGGCCGTGCTCGTCGCCGGATCGCTCCCCGGACCGGTCGCCAAGGAGACCCTGCAGGTCAAGGTGGGTTCCTACGACTCGGTCCTGCTGGAGCTGACCCGGGGGCGCACCGTGGCCTGGGGGAGCGGTGAACAGAGTGACGCGAAGGGGCGTGCGTTGACCGCTTTGCTGAAAGCCGCGCCCAAGGCCGATCACTTCGACGTGAGCGTCCCCACCGCCCCTGCGGTGTCCGGGAGTTGACGTCGGGTCCAACACCGACGCACCCTGGTTGGCCAGCGATACGGGTGATCACATAGGGTGAAAAGAAAAACGGGAGGTTCGGCGTGTTCGTTGAACACGCGCTACTTGTCGACTTAGTGTCCTGTTCGGAAGAGTCCAAGGAACAGACACACCCCTAACCCTAAACTTCAGGGTGAGGGTTCGGGTCGGCGCGTTCGAACCGTCCCTATTTCGGCATCAGTCGTCGCAACGCAGGCCCGCGAGGCGGCGACACGTAACTCGAGGCGAGAGGCCTTCGACGTGGCAGCACCGCAGAACTACCTCGCAGTCATCAAGGTCATCGGTGTCGGCGGCGGTGGTGTCAATGCCATCAACCGAATGATCGAGGTCGGTCTCAAGGGCGTCGAGTTCATCGCCATCAACACGGACGCCCAGGCGCTGTTGATGAGCGACGCCGACGTCAAGCTCGACGTCGGCCGCGAACTCACCCGGGGCCTCGGCGCCGGCGCCAATCCGGCCGTCGGTCGCAAGGCGGCAGAGGACCACCGCGAGGAGATCGAGGAGGTCCTCAAGGGGGCCGACATGGTCTTCGTCACCGCCGGTGAGGGCGGCGGCACCGGCACCGGCGGCGCACCCGTCGTCGCCAACATCGCGCGCTCGCTGGGCGCCCTGACGATCGGCGTGGTCACCCGCCCGTTCACCTTCGAGGGCAGGCGCCGGGCGAACCAGGCGGAGGACGGCATCGCCGAGCTCCGCGAAGAGGTCGACACCCTCATCGTCATCCCCAACGACCGGCTGCTGTCCATCTCGGACCGCCAGGTCAGCGTGCTGGACGCCTTCAAGTCGGCGGACCAGGTCCTGCTGTCGGGCGTCCAGGGCATCACCGACCTCATCACCACCCCGGGTCTGATCAACCTCGACTTCGCCGACGTCAAGTCCGTGATGTCCGAGGCCGGCTCGGCCCTCATGGGCATCGGCTCGGCCCGCGGCGACGACCGCGCGGTGGCCGCGGCCGAGATGGCGATCTCCTCGCCGCTGCTGGAGGCGTCCATCGACGGCGCCCGCGGCGTGCTGCTCTCCATCTCCGGCGGCTCGGACCTCGGTCTCTTCGAGATCAACGAGGCCGCGCAGCTGGTGAGCGAGGCCGCGCACCCCGAGGCGAACATCATCTTCGGTGCCGTCATCGACGACGCGCTCGGCGACGAGGTGCGGGTCACCGTCATCGCGGCCGGGTTCGACGGCGGACAGCCCCCGGCCCGCCGGGACAACGTCATCGGCGCCGCGTCCACCAAGCGCGAGGAGCCGGCCCCCGCGCCGGTCCGCTCGGCGGAGCCGGTCCGTCCGGCCTTCGGCGGCCTCGGCTCGGTCACCCCGCGCGAAGAGCCCCCGGCCCCGGTCGAGCCGGCCCCGGTCGAGGTCCAGGCCCCCGCGCCGCAGGTCCCGACGGCCCGGCCGTACCAGGACAGCCCGGCCGAGGAACTGGATGTCCCGGACTTCTTGAAGTGACATCGGAGCAGCACCACGTGGGCGGCGCCCACTTCGCCTTCACCGACCGGTGGGGCGGAGTGAGCGCCGTTCCGTACGAAGAGCTCAACCTCGGCGGCGCGGTCGGAGACGACCCTGCCGCCGTTCTGGCGAACCGGGCCCGGGCGGCGGGGTCCCTGGGCATCGAGCCGGACCGGGTGGTCTGGATGAACCAGGTGCACGGGCGGGACGTCGCGGTCGTCGACGGACCGTGGGGGGCCGGTACGGACATCCCCTGCGTGGACGCGGTGGTGACCGCCCGTCGGGGGCTCGCCCTCGCCGTGCTCACCGCCGACTGCACTCCGGTCCTGCTGGCCGACCCCGTCGCCGGGGTCGTGGGGGCCGCGCACGCCGGGCGGCCCGGGCTGGTCGCCGGGGTGGTGCCCGCCGCCGTCGAGGCGATGGTGGCCCTCGGCGCCGAGCCGGGGCGGATCACCGCCCGCACCGGACCCGCCGTCTGCGGCCGTTGCTACGAGGTGCCGGCCGGGATGCGGGAGGACGTCGCCGCCGTGGTCCCGGCCGCCCGGGCCGAGACGAGCTGGGGTACGCCGGCCGTCGACGTGGTCGCCGGAGTCCACGCCCAGCTCGCGGAGGCGGGGGTGATGGAGAGTCGCCGATCCCCGGTCTGCACACTGGAGTCGCGGGACCACTTCTCGTACCGCCGCGACCGGGTGACCGGGCGGCTTGCCGGATATGTCTGGTTGGACCAATAAATGACGGACCGTGAGTCGGAGCTCGCCGAGAACCTGGCGCGGGTGCAGGAACGTATCGCGTCCGCCTGCGCGGCGGCGGGGCGCGGGCGGGACGAGGTGACCCTCATCGTGGTCACCAAGACCTACCCCGCGAGTGACGTACGGCTGCTGGCGGACCTGGGTGTCCGTCATGTGGCGGAGAATCGCGACCAGGACGCGGCCCCCAAGGCCGAGGCCTGCGCGGACCTGCCGCTCACCTGGCACTTCGTCGGCCAGTTGCAGACCAACAAAGTCCGTTCCGTGGCGGGATACGCGCACCTGGTGCAGTCGGTCGACCGGCCGAAGCTCGTGACGGCCCTGTCCGCGGCCGCCGCGAACGCGGGCCGGGAGATCGGCTGCCTCGTGCAGGTCGCCCTCGATGCCGAGTCGGGCGGACGGGGGGCCCGCGGGGGCGCCGCACCGGAGCAGCTCGCGGAGTTGGCGGACCTCGTGGCCGGTTCGCCCGGACTGCGGATCGACGGGCTGATGACCGTCGCCCCGCTGACCGGTCCGTACGCGGGACGCGAACAGGCCGCTTTCGAGCGGCTGGTGGAATTGTCATCCCGGCTGCGCGCGGACCATCCGACTGCCACGATGGTCTCGGCGGGGATGAGCGCGGACCTGGAACAGGCCGTGGCGGCCGGTGCGACACATGTACGCGTCGGCACTGCGGTACTCGGCGCGAGACCCCGGCTCGGGTAACGTCGCGAAGAAAGTCGGACCACAGCAGAAAATATGGTCATTCCCGCTGATGGGCGGGCAGACCACGTGGATCGCGGGCAGTTGGTGACATTCGTGACACGGCGGCACCTGCGACAGGGCGATCCACCACAGAGCGGAGGACTCAGAGAATGGCCGGCGCGATGCGCAAGATGGCGGTCTACCTCGGCCTCGTGGAGGACGACCGGTACGACAACCCGGGGTACGACCCCGACGACGAGTTCGAGCCCGAGCCGGAACCCGAGCGCGCCCGCGAGCGGGACCGCCGACAGCAGCCAGTTCACCAAGCGCCCGTATCGGACGAACCGGTACGAGTCGCACAGCCACCGGCGCAGCGGGAACCCATCCCAATTCCGGTTGAAAACGGACGTCCTGCGCGAATCGCCCCCGTGGCATCCATCACACCCGATCGCTCGAACCTGGAGAAGAACGCCCCCGTGATCATGCCCAAGGTCGTCTCCGAGCGGGAGCCGTACCGCATCACGACGCTGCACCCCCGGACCTACAACGAGGCCCGTACCATCGGGGAACACTTCCGTGAGGGCACTCCGGTGATCATGAATCTCACGGAGATGGACGACACGGATGCGAAGCGTCTCGTCGACTTCGCAGCCGGTCTCGTCTTCGGCCTGCACGGCAGCATTGAACGCGTGACACAGAAGGTGTTCCTGCTGTCGCCTGCTAACGTCGATGTCACGGCGGAGGACAAGGCCCGCATCGCGGAGGGCGGGTTCTTCAACCAAAGCTAGACCGATCCGTCAGATACGGGACCGGGAACAGAGCGGAAGCAGGGGAGAGGGAAGCGCGGGATGGGTGTCGCACTACAGGTCGTCTACATCGCGCTGATGTGCTTCCTCATCGTGCTGATCTTCCGGCTGGTCATGGACTACGTGTTCCAGTTCGCACGTTCATGGACACCCGGCAAGGCGATGGTGGTCGTTTTGGAGGCCACCTACACTGTCACCGATCCACCGCTCAAGCTTCTTCGGCGTTTCATCCCGCCGTTGCGTCTCGGGGGCGTGGCACTCGACCTGTCCTTCTTCGTTCTGATGATCATCGTTTACATCCTCATCAGTTTCGTGAGCACCGCTGCGAGAAGCGTGTGAACGATGTGCTCCCCCGCAGGCGCGGGGACAGTCCCGATACGGTCTTGCCGACTGCCGACGACTACGTAGAGGTGAAGAAGACATGCCGCTGACCCCCGAGGACGTGCGGAACAAGCAGTTCACGACCGTCCGCCTCCGAGAAGGCTATGACGAGGACGAGGTCGATGCCTTCCTCGACGAGGTCGAGTCCGAACTGACGCGCCTGCTGCGCGAGAACGAGGACCTGCGCGCGAAGCTGGCCGCCGCCACGCGTGCCGCCGCGCAGAACCAGCAGCAGCAGGGCATGCGGAAGCCGGAACCCCAGGACCAGCGAGGCCCCGGCGCCCCCGTGCCCGCGGCCATATCCGGCCCGCCGCAGCAGCAGCAGCAGCCCCAGATGGGCCCGCCCCAGCTGCCGGGCGGCCAGCCGCAGCTGCCGCCGGGCCCCGGCGGGAACGGACCGCAGGGTCCGGGCCCGATGGGCGGCCCCATGCAGCAGCACCCCATGGGTGGACCGCAGGGCATGGGCCAGCAGTCGCTGCAGCAGCAGCAGCAACAGCAGCAGCAGCAGTCGATGGGCGGCCAGAACCCGCTCGGCCAGCCGATGGGCCAGCAGATGCAGCCCATGGGGCAGCAGATGCAGCCGATGGGGCAGCAGATGCAGCCCATGGGCCAGCCGATGCACCAGCAGCAGCCCCCGCAGCTCCCGCAGCAGAGCCCCGGTGGCGACAGCGCCGCCCGCGTCCTGTCGCTGGCGCAGCAGACCGCCGACCAGGCGATCGCGGAGGCCCGTTCCGAGGCCAACAAGATCGTCGGCGAGGCCCGGTCGCGCGCCGAGGGTCTGGAGCGGGACGCCCGCGCCAAGGCCGACGCGCTGGAGCGGGACGCGCAGGAGAAGCACCGCGTCGCGATGGGCTCCCTGGAGTCCGCCCGCGCCACGCTGGAGCGCAAGGTCGAGGACCTGCGCGGCTTCGAGCGCGAGTACCGCACGCGTCTGAAGTCCTACCTGGAGTCCCAGCTGCGTCAGCTGGAGACCCAGGCCGACGACTCGCTGGCCCCGCCGCGCAACCCGGGTGCCCCCTCGCTGCCGCCGTCGCCGTCGCCCTCGATGGCTCCGGCCGGTGCGATGGGCCACTCCATGGGAGGCCCGTCGATGGGCGGTCCGTCCCCCATGGGCGGTCCCTCCCCGATGGGTGCCCCGTCCTACGGCGGCAACCAGCAGCAGATGTCCCCGGCGATGACCCAGCCGATGGCTCCGGTGCGGCCGGCCGCGCCGCAGCCGATGCAGGCGCCGTCTCCCATGCGGGGCTTCCTGATCGACGAGGACGACAACTAGGCGCCGCGTTCGGCGTCGGCAGTCGCTTCACGGGCCGGGCCCGGTTCCCCTTCGGGGGCACCGGGCCCGGCCCGTTTGGCGTGTGCCGGTGGCGCCGGTGCGGGGACTGGTGCCGTCGGGAGGGTGCGGGCCACCGCCCCGGGGCTCCGCCCCAGACCCCGCGCCTCAAACGCCGGCGGGGCTGAACACGGGGCGGAGTCCCCGTCCGTGGGCTCGGGCGGCGGTCGAGGCGCGCGGCGGACCGGGGCCTCGGGGGAACCCGGGAAAGGGGAGCGGCCCGTACCCCCTCGGAGGGGGTACGGGCCGCTCGGGTGGGAGGGGTTACGCCTTGCGCAGGCGGAACGTCAGGGACAGGGACTCGTCCGTGAAGGGGTCGCCGTACGCGGCGTCCGCCTCGCCCGCGGCGAAGTCCACGGCCAGGACCTCGTCCGAGATCAGGGCCGCGTGATCGGTCAGCGCCGTCACGACCTCCGCGTCCGGCGAGGACCACCGCAGGGCGATCCGGTCCGCCACGTCCAGGCCGGAGTTCTTGCGGGCCTCCTGGATCAGGCGGATCGCGTCACGGGCCAGGCCCGCGAGCCGCAGCTCGGGGGTGATCTCCAGGTCCAGGGCGACCGTCGCCCCGGAGTCGGAGGCGACCGACCAGCCCTCGCGCGGGGTCTCCGTGATGATGACCTCCTCCGGGGTGAGGGCCACCGTCTCGCCGTTCACCTCGACCTCGGCGGAGCCGGAGCGCAGGGCCAGCGACAGCGCCGCCGCGTCGGCGGCGGCCACCGCCTTCGCCACGTCCTGCACGCCCTTGCCGAAGCGCTTGCCCAGGGCCCGGAAGTTGGCCTTCGCCGTCGTGTCCACCAGGGACCCGCCGACCTCCGAGAGGGAGGCCAGGGAGGAGACGTTCAGCTCCTCCGTGATCTGGGACCGCAGCTCGGGGGACAGGGCGTCGAAGCCCGTGACCCCGACCAGCGCGCGCGACAGCGGCTGACGGGTCTTCACGCCCGACTCCGCGCGGGTGGCGCGGCCCAGCTCGACCAGGCGGCGCACCAGCTGCATGTGCCGGGAGAGCTCGGGGTCGATCTGCGCGGCGTCCGACTCCGGCCAGGAGCTGAGGTGCACCGACTCCGGCGCCTCCGGGGTGACCGGGACGATCATGTCCTGCCAGACCCGCTCCGTGATGAAGGGGGTCAGCGGGGCCATCAGGCGGGTCACCGTCTCCACCACGTCGTGGAGCGTGCGCAGCGCGGCCGCGTCACCCTGCCAGAAGCGGCGGCGCGAGCGGCGGACGTACCAGTTGGAGAGGTCGTCCACGAACGCGGACAGCAGCTTGCCGGCGCGCTGGGTGTCGTACGACTCCATCGCCTCCGTCACCTCGGCGACGAGGGTGTGCAGTTCGGACAGCAGCCACCGGTCGAGCACCGTGCGGTCGGCCGGCGCCGGGTCGGCCGCGGACGGGGCCCAGTTCGACGTACGGGCGTACAGCGCCTGGAAGGCCACCGTGTTCCAGTACGTGAGGAGGGTCTTGCGCACGACCTCCTGGATCGTGCCGTGGCCGACGCGGCGCGCCGCCCACGGGGAGCCGCCCGCCGCCATGAACCAGCGGACGGCGTCCGCGCCGTGCTGGTCCATCAGCGGGATGGGCTGGAGGATGTTGCCCAGGTGCTTGGACATCTTGCGGCCGTCCTCGGCGAGGATGTGGCCGAGGCAGACCACGTTCTCGTACGCGGACTTGTCGAAGACGAGGGTGCCGACCGCCATGAGGGTGTAGAACCACCCGCGGGTCTGGTCGATGGCCTCCGAGATGAACTGCGCCGGATAGCGCTTCTCGAAGACCTCCTTGTTCTTGTACGGGTAGCCCCACTGCGCGAACGGCATCGAACCCGAGTCGTACCAGGCGTCGATGACCTCCGGGACGCGCACGGCCTCCAGCGCGCAGCCCTCGTGGGTGCAGGTGAAGGTGACGTCGTCGATGTACGGCCGGTGCGGGTCCAGCGCCGACTGGTCGGTGCCCGTCAGCTCGGTCAGCTCGGCGCGGGAGCCGACGCAGGTGAGGTGGTTATCCTCGCAGCGCCAGATCGGCAGGGGGGTGCCCCAGTAGCGGTTGCGGGACAGCGCCCAGTCGATGTTGTTGTTGAGCCAGTCGCCGAAGCGGCCCTGCTTGACGGAGTCCGGGAACCAGTTGGTCTTCTCGTTCTCCCGCAGCATCGCGTCCTTGACGGCGGTGGTGCGGACGTACCAGGACGGCTGCGCGTAGTACAGCAGCGCCGTGTGGCAGCGCCAGCAGTGCGGGTAGCTGTGCTCGTACGCGATGTGCTTGAAGAGCAGGCCGCGCGCGTCGAGGTCGGCGGTCAGCTTCTCGTCGGCCTTCTTGAAGAAGACGCCGCCGACGAGCGGGACGTCCTCCTCGAAGGTGCCGTCGGGGCGGACCGGGTTCACGACGGGCAGCCCGTACGCGCGGCAGACCGCGAGGTCGTCGGCGCCGAAGGCGGGGGACTGGTGGACGAGACCGGTGCCGTCCTCGGTCGTGACGTACTCGGCGTTGACGACGTAGTGCGCCGGCTCCGGGAACTCGACCAGCTCGAACGGGCGCTGGTAGGTCCAGCGCTCCATCTCCTTGCCGGTGAAGGACGCGCCGGTGGCCGTCCAGCCCTCGCCGAGGGACTTCTCCAGCAGCGGCTCGGCGACGACGACCTTCTCGGTGCCGTCGGTGGCCACGACGTAGCGGACCTCCGGGTGCGCCGCGACGGCGGTGTTGGACACCAGGGTCCAGGGGGTCGTCGTCCACACCAGCAGGGCCGCCTCGCCCGCGAGCGGGCCGGAGGTCAGCGGGAAGCGGACGTAGACCGAGGGGTCGACGACCGTCTCGTAGCCCTGGGCCAGCTCGTGGTCCGAGAGGCCGGTGCCGCAGCGGGGGCACCAGGGGGCGACGCGGTGGTCCTGGGTGAGCAGGCCCTTGTTGAAGATCTCCTTCAGCGACCACCACACGGACTCGACGTACTCGGGGTCCATGGTCCGGTAGGCGTCGTCCAGGTCGACCCAGTAGCCCATGCGGGTCGTGAGCTCGGTGAACGCGTCGGTGTGGCGGGTCACGGACTCGCGGCACTTGGCGTTGAACTCGGCGATGCCGTACGCCTCGATGTCCTGCTTGCCGTTGAAGCCGAGTTCCTTCTCGACGGCGAGCTCGACGGGCAGGCCGTGACAGTCCCAGCCGGCCTTGCGGGCCACGTGGTAGCCGCGCATGGTGCGGAACCGGGGGAAGACGTCCTTGAAGACGCGGGCCTCGATGTGGTGCGCGCCGGGCATGCCGTTCGCGGTGGGCGGGCCCTCGTAGAAGACCCACTCGGGGCGGCCCTCGGACTGCTCCAGGGTCTTGGCGAAGGTCTTGCTCTCGCGCCAGAAGTCGAGGACGGCGTGTTCGAGGGCGGGCAGGTCGACCTGGGCGGGTACCGGGCGGTACTGCGGCGGTGTGGTCATGAGGCTGAACTCTTCCTCCGGCGGGATGTCACTTCCGTCCGGAGGGACGAGGGCCGTCACGGCTCCCGCGGTACCACCCTCCTTGGCCACCGGACACGTCCGACGGCCCCCTCATTGGGGTGCGAAGCCGGTTCTACTCGCCGTACGCGGGCCCGGGGGGCTGCGTACGGGCTTTCTTCCGGCGGCTCCGGGGTGATCCTTCACGTCGCGCTCGCCCCCGGGCTCTCACCGTCCCCGGGTCGCTCCTGGCTGCGTCCGACGCTACTCGTCCCCATCCATGCCTCTCGCTGGGGCCAGTGTACGGGCCGGGGGCGAGGTCGGCCGACCGGTTTTGCCGGGGCGCGCGGGGCGGCCGCCCGGGCCGGCGCCGCGGGTGCGCCGGGAGCGGGTGCCGCACGGGGGTGGTGCGGGGGCCCGGGGAGCCGGCCGCGTGACCCGGACGGGCCGACGCGCCGGTACGGGGTCCCGAGGGGCATGAGGGGCGGATTACCGGGCTTCCGGGCGGGCACAACGGTTTCAGGTCGGCCACGAAGGAGCCCGCTCCCGTTGCCGCGGGGCCGGAGTCGATTTATCGTTCCGGCACGATTCGCGAGCAATGATCACAGTATGTGAAGGGGCCGCGGCCATGGTGGCGAAGAAGACCGCCGGGAGTACAGCCAAAAGGGCCGCCGAGAAGGCTGCGGCGGCCGAGGACGCGGCTCCGGCCGGGAAGAAGACCGCGGCCCGCAAGCCCGCGGCCCGGAAGACCGCCGCCGCCACGAAGGCGACCGCGGGGAAGACGTCCGCGCCCCCGGCCACGGCCGGTGACGCGGACGCCGCCGAGGAGACGGGTGCCGTCGAGAAGCGGAAGGCCACGGCCAAGGCGGCCGCGACCGAGGGGGCGGCGCATGCCGCGAAGAAGACGGGAGTCCGCAAAGTGGTTGCCAAGAAGAGCACCGGTACGGCGAGGAAGACGGCGGAGGCCGCCACCAGCGGGCTGCCGAAGACGCGCGTCACCGAGATCACCGCGCCGGGCGAGCTCGCCGTACGGCCCGGCGAGGACCCCTGGACGCAGGGCGAGGTCGACGAGGCCCGCACCGAGCTGATGAGCGAGGTGCTGCGGCTGCGCGCCGAACTGGACGCCTCCGAGGCGGCCATCTCCGGGCTGATGCGGGACTCCGGCGACGGCGCGGGCGACGACCAGGCCGACACGGGCACCAAGAACATCACCCGGGAGTCCGAGCTGGCCCTCGCGGCGAACGCCACCTCGATGCTGGAGCAGACCGAGCGGGCCCTGGAGCGGCTGGAGGCGGGCACCTACGGCCTCTGCGAGAACTGCGGGCAGCCCATCGGCAAGGCCAGGATGCAGGCCTTCCCCCGGGCCACCCTGTGCGTGGACTGCAAGCAGAAGCAGGAACGGCGGCACTGAGCGTCACCGAGGCGCGTCCCGGCCCCCTCCCGGAGGCGTCCGCGCGGCGGGGCGGGCGCAGGGCGAGCGGGCGCCGGGAGGGCGCCGGGAGGGTGCCCTGACGTACCCTCGTGTTCGGTCAGGGTCCAGGAACCTGGCGGAGCTGTGTCGCAACCTGGTTCGAGCTAGTTCGAGGGACTCACGTGGCAGAGGCGGAGCGCATCATCGGTACGCCGGAGGTCGGGGACGACTCCCAGCCGGAGTCCGCCGCGCCCAGGGGGCATCGGCGGATCGTGGCACTGCTCGTCGTGGCGGTGCTCGCCTACGTGCTGGACCTCGGCAGCAAGCTGCTCGTCGTGGCGAAGCTGGAGCACCAGCCGCCGATCGAGATCATCGGCGACCTGCTCAAGTTCGAGGCGGTCCGCAACCCGGGCGCCGCCTTCGGCTTCGGCGAGGCCTTCACGATCATCTTCACCTGCATCGCGGCCGGTGTGATCGTCGTGATCGTGCGGCTGGCCCGCAAGCTCTACAGCCTGCCGTGGGCGATCGCGCTGGGCCTGCTGCTGGGCGGCGCCCTGGGCAACCTGACCGACCGGATCTTCCGCTCGCCGGGCGTGTTCCGCGGGGCGGTCGTCGACTTCATCGCACCGGCGCACTTCGCGGTCTTCAACCTCGCGGACTCGGCGATCGTGTGCGGAGGCATCCTGATCGTGCTGCTGTCGTTCCGGGGTCTGGACCCGGACGGCACCGTCCACAAGGACTGACCGCCGGGCCGCTCGCGGGACGGCCCGTCTGCCGAGTCCTGCATACTCGACAGGTGAGTACGATTCCCGAGATCCGAACCCTGCCCGTTCCCGATGGCCTCGAGGGCGAGCGCGTCGACGCCGCCATCGCCCGTATGTTCGGTTTCTCCCGGACGAAGGCGGCCGAACTCGCGGCCGCGGGAAAGGTGTCGGTCGACGGCAGTGTCGTCGGGAAGTCCGAGCGTGTGCACGGTGGCGCCTGGCTCGAAGTCGAGATGCCCGCCCCGCCGCGGCCCGTCGAGGTGATCGCCGAGCCCGTCCCGGGCATGGAGATCGTCCATGACGACGACGACATCGTCGTCATCATGAAGCCGGTGGGCGTCGCCGCCCACCCGAGCCCCGGCTGGACCGGCACCACCGTCATCGGCGGCCTCGCCGCCGCCGGCTACCGCATCTCCACCTCCGGTGCCGCCGAGCGCCAGGGCATCGTGCACCGGCTCGACGTCGGCACCTCCGGCCTGATGGCCGTCGCGAAGTCGGAGCGGGCCTACACCTCGCTCAAGAACCAGTTCCGCGAGCGCGTCGTCGACAAGCGCTACCACGCGCTGGTCCAGGGCCACCCGGACCCGATGAGCGGCACCATCGACGCGCCGATCGGCCGCCACCCCAGCGCCGACTACAAGTGGGCCGTGACCCAGGAGGGCAAGCCCTCCGTCACCCACTACGACCTGATCGAGGCCTTCCGGGCCGCCTCGCTGCTGGACATCAAGCTGGAGACGGGGCGCACGCACCAGATCCGCGTGCACATGGCCGCCCACCGCCACCCGTGCGTCGGCGACCTGACCTACGGCGCCGACCCGACCGTCGCCAAGCGCCTGGGGCTCACCCGGCAGTGGCTGCACGCGGTCCGGCTCGGCTTCGAGCACCCCTCGGACGGCCAGTGGGTCGAGTTCGAGAGCACCTACCCGGCCGACCTGCGCCACGCGCTGGACGTGATCCGGGCGGAGAGCGAGTGACCGCCTTCGCCGTCCGCGTCGCCGAGGGGGAGGCCGACATGGCGGCCTGCTTCGCGGTCCGGACGGCGGTGTTCGTGGTGGAGCAGTCCGTGCCGCCGTCGATCGAGTACGACGCGTACGACGCGGACGCGGTGCACCTGCTCGCCGTGGCCGCGGACGGGGAACCGCTGGGCACGGGCCGGCTGCTGCACGGAACCGCCGCGCTGGCCAAGACCGGGTCCGAGGACGTCGGCTCGCTGGGCCGGCTCGCCGTGACCGCGTCCGCGCGCGGGCTGGGCGTGGGCGTGGCGCTGGTCCGCGCGATCGAGGCGGAGGCGGCCGGGCGGGGCCTGACGGCCGTCGACCTGGGCGCGCAGACGCACGCGCTGGGCTTCTACGAGCGGCTCGGGTACGCGGCGTACGGGCCGGAGTTCCTCGACGCGGGCATCCCCCACCGCTCGATGCGGCGCCCCCTCGTGGGGAGCTGACCCGGCTTCCTCCCGGCTTCCTCCCGGCTTCCTCCCGGCTTCCTCCGGGCCTTTGGAGGCGCCGACACGGGCCGGTGGAGGCGGCCGCCGGGCACGCCGGGCGCGGCGGACTGGCAGGGTGGGGGAGTGGATCAGCTAGCTCTGCTGTTCGTGCTGTTGCTCGGGGCCGTGGTCACCGTCCCGCTCGGAGACCGGCTCGGACTGCCCTCACCCGTTCTCATGACCATCGGCGGGGTGGCCCTCGCCCTGCTGCCGGCCGTGCCGAACGTCGACGTCCCGCCCGACTACATCCTGCCGCTGGTGCTGCCGCCGCTGCTATACGCCTCCGTCCAGCGCACCTCCTGGCGGCAGTTCGCCGCCAACGTCCGGCCCATCCTGCTGCTGGCCGTGGCCCTGGTGTTCGTCACGACGGCCGCCGTCGCCGCCGTCGCGTACGCCGCCGTGCCCGCGCTGCCGATCGCCGCCGCCGTCGCGCTCGGCGCGCTCGTCGCACCGCCCGACCCGGTCGCCGCCACCGCCGTCGCCGGCTCGCTGGGCCTGCCCCGCCGCATGGTGTCGATCCTGGAGGGCGAGGGGCTCTTCAACGACGTCACCGCCATCGTGCTCTACCACGTGGCCATCGCCGCGGCTGTCAGCGGCAGCTTCTCGTGGCCCGACGCGCTCGGCGAGTTCGTGCTGTCCGCCGTCGTCGCCGTCGTCGTCGGCCTCGTCTTCGGCTGGATCACCAACCGCATGATGAGCAGGCTCGGCGACGCCACGCTGCAGATCGGCCTGACGCTGCTGGTGCCCTTCGTCTCGTACGTGGTCGCGGAGGAACTCCAGGGCTCGGGGGTGCTGGCGGTCCTGACGACGGCGCTGTTCCTGGCCGAGTACGCGTCCGACGCCGACGACGTCCTGGGGCGGCTCGCCGGGCACACCTTCTGGGAAGTCGTCGACATGCTGGTCACGGGGGTGGCGTTCGGACTGATCGGCCTGGAGCTCCACAACGTGTTCGGCACCGCCCAGGGCCGCGCCTGGGAGATGGCCGGCTGGGCGGGCATCGTGATCGCCGTGGTGATCGGCGTACGGCTGGTATGGCTGCTGCCGGCCGGCTGGGTCGCGCAGAAGCTGCACAAGCGGCGCGACTACGACGAGGAGATCCCGGTGAGCTGGCGGGAGAGCGTCGTGATGTGGTGGGCTGGAATGCGGGGCGTGGCCTCGGTGGCCCTCGCCCTCGCCATCCCGTTCGAGACCGACGCGGGCGAACCGTTCCCCGGGCGCGACGAGATCGTCTTCATCGCCTTCGCGGTGATCATGGCCACCCTCGTGGTGCAGGGGCTCACCCTGCCGTGGCTGGTGCGGCGCCTGGGGGTGGAGGCCGACTCCGACGCCGACCGCGACGCCGAGCGGGCGCTGGCGATCCGCGCGGCGAAGGCCGCCAAGCGGCGGCTGAAGGAGATCCAGGAGGTGGAGGAGCTCCCGGAGGACCTGGTGGAGACGCTGTACCGGCGGGCGTACGACGTCGGGGCCCGCATCAGCCCCGACATGGTGGACGAGGAACGCCGCGAGGCGTACGCGCAGCGGGTCGAGCGGATCAGGGACGTCCAGCGGATCCAGCGCGAGATGATGTCCGCCGCCCGGCACGAGGTGCTGGCCGCGCGCAGCGAGGCCGGATCCGACCCGGAGGTCGTGGACCGGGTGCTGCGGCACCTGGACGTGCGCAGCCTGCGGAACCCGTAGGACGCGTCCGGCCGGGGGCCCGGCGGCGGGAGCCCCGCCCGCCCCCGGGGCCCGCCCGGCCGGTCAGACCGCGTAACGGTCCGGGGCGAAGAGGGAGCCGTTCGCCGCGATCCACTCCGAGGTGCGGCGCAGCCCCTCCTCCAGGGAGACCCGCGGCCGCCAGCCCGCCCATTCGCGGGCCCGGGAGTTGTCCGACAGCAGGCGCTGCACCTCGCTGCCCGCCGGACGCAGCCGGGACGGGTCCACGACCACCTCCGCCTCCCGGCCGGACGCGGTGATCAGCGCCTCGGCCAGGGCGCCGACCGAGATCTCCTCGCCGGTCCCGAGGTTGACCACCTCACCGAGCGCCCGGTCGCACTCCGCCACGGCGAGGAAGCCCTCGGCCGTGTCGGTCACGTACGTGAAGTCGCGGGTCGGGGTGAGCGAGCCGAGCCGGATCTCCCGCGAGCCCGCGTGCAGCTGGGACAGGATCGTCGGGATGACGGCGCGCGCCGACTGCCGGGGGCCGTAGGTGTTGAACGGCCGCACCACCGTCACCGGCAGCTCGAAGGCGTGGTGGAAGGAGAGCGCCGTCATGTCCGCGCCGATCTTCGACGCGGAGTACGGCGACTGCGGCTGCAGCGGGTGGCTCTCGGAGATCGGCGCCGTCAGGGCCGTTCCGTAGACCTCGCTGGTGGAGGTGTGCACGAGGCGGCGCACGGCGTGCCGGCGGCAGGCCTCCGCCACGTTCTCCGTGCCCGTCACGTTGGTCTGGACGTACGCGCCGGGCGAGGCGTAGCTGTACGGGATCCCGATGAGCGCCGCCAGGTGGAAGACGGTGTCGCAGCCCGCCACCGCGTCGCTGACGCGGCCCGCGTCGCGCACGTCGCCCGCCCACATCTCGACGGGGCCGCCCGGATCGGCGAGGTGGCGGGCCAGGTTGCCCTTCTCGGCGTACGGCTTGTAGTGCACGAAGGCGCGCACCCGCGCGCCCCGGGACACCAGCAGGTCCACCAGCGTCGAGCCGATGAAGCCCTCGGCTCCGGTGACGAGGACGGTGCGGCCGGTCCAGCTGTTCACATGCGCTCCAGGAGGGGGGTGGGGGTGGGGACTGCGCCGGCGACGCGGAGGACCTCCGCGGCCAGCAGTTCGGCGGCCCGCGCGTGCGGGCCGGGGTCGGCCGCGCCGGCCATCGCCGCCAGCCCGGCCGGATCGGCCAGCAGCGGTCCGATGAGCCCGGCGAGGCGTTCGGCGGTGGTCTCGGAGTCGGGCAGCAGCAGCCCGGCGCCCGCGTCGGACAGCACCCGGGCGTTGTGGGTCTGGTGGTCGCCGGGGGCGTACGGGTAGGGCACCAGGACGGCGGGCACCCCGGTCGCCGCGAGCTCGGCGACCGTCGCCGAACCGGCGCGGCACACCACCAGGTCGGCGGCCGCGTAGACGAGGTCCATCCGGTCCAGGTAGGGCAGGGCCCGCGCGATCCGCCCCCCGCCGGTGGCCGCGAGGTCGGCGGCCGCGTCCGGCAGGGCCGCCGGGCCCGTCTTGACCAGCAGCTGCACGTCGTCGCGGCCCTGCCACAGCGCGGCCAGGCCCGTCGCCGCCCGGGTCAGGCGGACGGCGCCCAGGCTGCCGCCGTTGAACACCACCAGCCGCCGGCCCCCGGGAACCCCCAGGGCCCGCCGCGCCTCGGCGCGCAGTGCCTCCCGGTCCGGTGCACCGAGCCGGGCGAGCCCGGCCAGGGCCGCGGAGATCGGCATCCCGGTGGTCAGCGCCCGCGCCCCGCCCGCCAGATGGGGCCGGCTGCGGTCGAAGGCCACCGCCACGTGCGGGGTGAGGCGTGCGGCGAACTGGTTGGCGCGGCCGGGCACCGCGTTGGACTCGTGGATCACCGCCGGCACCCCGGCCAGCCGGGCCCCGAGCACGGCGGGGGCGCTCGGGTAGCCGCCCATGCCGACGACGGCGTGCGCGCCCTGGGCCCGGATCACGGAGCGGGCCTGGTGCGCGGACTTCAGCAGCGCCGCGGGCAGCAGGTACCGCTTCGCGCCCAGGGCCGGGTCGAAGGGGATCATGTCGACGGTGTGCAGGCGGTATCCGGCACCCGGGATCAGCTCGGTCTCCAGGCCCCGCTCGGTCCCGATGAACGAGACCACGGCGCCGGGGACGGCCGCGCGCAGCGCCTCGGCGAGGGCGAGTCCCGGATAGATGTGCCCGCCGGTGCCGCCCGCACCGATCACGACGGAGAGTGCCGTTGGGGTGTGTGGTGTGGTCATGGCCGCACACTCCCGGTGCGGCTTAAGAAGGTTCTAAGAGGTTCTCTCAGACAGTTTTGGCAGGCTTTGCCCCATGAGCTCCACGGGCAGTACCGGCAGCACGGGCAGCACAGGGGACGGCGGGGGCGCGGACCGGCAGCGGATCCTCGTGGTCGACGACGAACCCGAGGTGAGGGCGGCCGTCCAGGACGGGCTGGCCGTGGAGGGGTACGAGGTGCGCGGCGCGGCCGACGGCCTGGACGCGCTGTCGCAGGTCGCGGCCTGGGAGCCCGACGCCCTCGTCCTGGACGTGATGATGCCGGTGCTCGACGGGCTGGGCGTCTGCCGGCAGCTGCGCGCGATGGGCGACCGGACCCCCGTCCTGGTGCTCACCGCGCTGGACTCCGTCAGCGAGCGCGTCGACGGACTGGACGCCGGGGCCGACGACTACCTCGTCAAGCCGTTCGCGCTCGACGAGCTGGTCGCGCGGGTACGGGCGCTACTGCGGCGGGCCGCGCCCGAGCCCGCGGGAGCCGGCTGCCCGGGCTTCGCCGACCTGGTCCTGGACGTCGCGACCCGCACCGGCCGCCGGGGCGGGCGGCCGCTGGAGTTCAGCCGGACCGAGGCCGCGCTCCTGGAACTGCTGCTGCGCCACCCCGGCCAGGTGCTCCCGCGCGAGCTGATCCTGGAGCTGGTCTGGGGACGGGACTTCGGGCCGGACTCCAACTCCCTCGCGGTGTACGTCGGGTACCTGCGCCGGAAGCTGGAGGCCGGGGGCGAGCCCCGGCTGGTCCACACCGTGCACGGGGTCGGCTACCGGCTGGACCTCGCGTGAGCGGCGGCCGCCGCCGGCTCGGGGCGGCCTGGCGCCGCAGGCGGCCGCTGCGGACCCGGCTGGCCCTGGCGGTGACCGCCGCCGTGGCGTTCGTGGCGGTGGTGGTGTGCGCGGCCGCGTTCCTCGTCGTACGGTCCGCCCTCTACCAGCAGCTCGACCTGAGCCTGACGCAGTCCGCCCGGCTCGCCGCCCAGCGGGAGCCGGGGGCCGCGCCGGGCACCCTCGCCGGGGAGTGCCGGTTCCTGGCCGCTCCCGCGTGCGCCGAGGTGGTGCCCGCCGACCCGGCCAAGGACCCCCGTACGCCGGGGCTGCTGCCGGTGGAACCGGCGGCGCGGGAGGTCGCCGCGGGGCGCAGGGCCCCGTACTACACCCAGATCACCGTGTCCGGTCATCCCGCCCGGATGCTCACCACCGACTACGCCCGGGGCCGGGCGCTCCAGGTGGCGCTGCGGGCCGACACCGTCGAGGACGGCATCGAGGAGGCCGCGTGGTGGCTCGTCCTGACGGCGGCGGCCGGGGTGCTCCTCGCCGCGGTGCTGGGGTACTGGGTGTCGCGGACCGGGCTGGCCCCGGTCACCCGGCTCACCGCCACCGCCGAGCGGATCGCCGCCACCCGGGACCCGCGGCACCGGATCGAACTCCCGCCGCCGGGGCGGGAGGACGAGATCACCCGGCTGGCCGGGAGCTTCAACACGATGCTCGGGGAACTGGAGCAGTCCGTCACCGCACAGCGCCGGCTGGTCGCGGACGCCTCGCACGAGCTGCGGACCCCGCTCACGGCCCTGCGGACCAACGCGGAGCTGCTGGCCCGCGCCGACCGGCTGACCCCGGAGCAGCGGGAGCGTGCCTCGGCCGCGCTGGGGCGCCAGCTCCGGGAGGTGACCGGGCTGGTCAACGACCTGATCGAGCTGGCCCGGGACGAGGAGCCGCAGCCGCTGGTCGAGCAGGTCCGGCTGGCGCCGCTGGTGGAGCACTGCGCGCAGACGGCGCGGGCGCACTGGCCGGCGGTGCCGGTGCGCGTACGGGTGGAGGCGCCGGGGGAGGCCGCGGTCGTCCCCGGGGTGCCGGCGCGGCTGAGCCGGCTGCTGGGGAACCTGCTGGACAACGCGGCGAAGTTCAGCCCGCCGGGGCTCCCGGTGGAGGTCGAGCTGACGGCGTCGTCCGGCGGGCCGGAGGTGACGGTCCGGGACCACGGGCGGGGGATCGCGGCCGAGGACCTGCCGTACGTCTTCGACCGGTTCTACCGGGCCGGCGCCGCGCGGGCGCTGCCGGGGTCGGGGCTCGGCCTGGCGATGGCCCGGCAGATCGCGCGGGCGCACGGCGCGGAGCTGGTGGCGGAGCCGGCCCCGGGGGGCGGGGCGCTCTTCCGTCTGACCTTCTGAGACGGGGCGGGACGGGACGGGGCGAGGTGAGGCGGGGGCGGGCACGCGAGAGCCGTGCCCGCCCCCGCCCCCGTCCTCACGCGCCGGCGGCCCCCGGGGTCTCGGCCGGTGCGGCAGGGGTCGCGCCCGGGGCGGCGGCGGCCTCGGAGGTCGTGACGCGGGGCAGGGCGTACGGGTGGGAGGCGACGAGCCAGGCGATCATCTGCTCGCGGACCGCGCAACGCACGGTCCAGACGTCGTCGGCGTTCTTCGCCGTGACGACCGCGCGGACCTGCACAGTGTTCGGGGTGGTGTCGGTCACCGCCAGGCCGGCGCCGCGGCCGTCCCACTCGGGGATCTCCTTCACGAGATCCTGGAGCCGCTCCCGCATGAGGTCGACCGGCGCGCTGTGGTCGAGGTGCCAGAAGACGGTGCCGGTCATCTGGGCGCCGCCGCGCGACCAGTTCTCGTACGGCTTGCTCGTGAAGTACGAGACCGGCATCGTGATCCGGCGCTCGTCCCAGGTGCGGACGGTCAGGAAGGTCAGGGTGATCTCCTCGACCGTGCCCCACTCCTTGTCGACGACCACCGTGTCGCCGATGCGGACGGTGTCGCCGAAGGCGATCTGCAGGCCGGCGAAGAGGTTGCCCAGGGAGGACTGGGCGGCGATGCCCGCCACGATGCCGAGGACGCCGGCGGACGCCAGCATCGAGGTGCCGACGGCCTTCATCGGCGGGAAGGTCAGCAGCATGGCCGCGAGGGCGACCACGACGACCACCGCCGTGACCACCCGCTGGATCAGCGTCACCTGGGTCCGCACGCGGCGGACCCGGGCGTCGTCCTGGGCCACCGCGGCGTAGCGGGCGTACGTGGAGTCCACCGCGGCCGTCGCGATCCGCACGGTCAGCCAGGCCGCGGAGGCGATCGTCACCAGGGTGAGGATCCGTCCGATGTAGAACGCGTACTCGGGAAGGAGCCCCGCCGACCGGTAGGAACCCCGGAGCAGCGCGGTGCACAGCACGACCTGGAACGGCGCCCGGCAACGCCGCAGCAGCCCCCACAGGGGGGTCTCCGGGTGCCGTCGGTCGATGCGTCGCAGCAGCCGGTCGAGCAGCCACCCCGCGAGCAGGGTGATCAGCAGCGAGCCGCCGATGACGATCAGGGGGCGCAGCAAGGTCTCCATCTCCATGACGTGAACGTAACCGGAAGCCGTCCCCGGAAACTGGCACGATGGAGTCATGAACATCATGCTCTTCCATTCGACGTACGGGCTGCGGCCCGCGGTCCACGAGGCGGCCGACCGGCTGCGCGCGGCCGGGCACGAGGTCCAGGTCCCGGACCTCTTCGAGGGGCGCACCTTCGGAACCGTCGAGGAGGGCATGGCACACCAGGACGAGATCGGCCGCGACGAGCTGCTCAAGCGCGCGGTGCTGGCCTCGGCCCCCTTCTCCGACCGCGGCCTGGTCTACGCGGGGTTCTCCTTCGGCGGCTCGGTCGCCCAGCACCTGGCCCTGGCCGACGAGAAGGCGCGCGGGCTGCTGCTCCTGCACGGCACGGCGGACCTGGAGGCGGACGCCTCGGTCGACGAGCTGCCCGTACAGCTGCACATCGCCGACCCGGACCCGTTCGAGCCGCACGACTGGCTGACGGCCTGGTATCTGCGGATGCGGCGGGCCGGGGCCGACGTGGAGGTCCACAGCTACCCGGGCGCCGGGCACCTGTTCACCGACGCGGGCCTGGACGACTACGACGCCGAGGCCGCCGAGCAGACCTGGAAGGTCGCGATCGGCTTCCTCGACACCCTGTAGGGGGGTGCGCGGCGCCGCGCGGGGGCCCGGCCGGGCCGGGCGGGGCACCCCGGCCGGGCACCCCGCCCCCGCGCGCGTCCGACGGCCGGTCAGCGCACCGGCTGGTGCACCCGCTCCACCGTCTGGGTCCCGTTCAGGGTCCGGTACGAGCGCGACCACGCGGCCGAGGCGTCCGGCCGGCGCTTGTCGGAGACCACGTAGTAGTCCATCTGCGACCGCTCGGCCGTCACGTCGAGCACGCCGTAGCCGTGCGCGTCCATGTCGAGCCACTTCACGTGCCAGTTGGCGGCCTTGACCGCCGACTCGGCGACCAGCGAGGCGGTGTCCGCCGGGACGTGCAGGATGTCGTCGAGGTTGTCCGAGGTCACGGAGGTCACCACGAACTCGGTCGCGGCCGTCCCCGAGCCCGGGTAGGTCGCCATGTTCACCGGGACCTCGTTCGCCCAGGCCATGTGGATGTCGCCGGTCAGGAACACGGTGTTCCTGACGTTCCGGTCCTTCAGGTGACCCAGCAGCTCCTTGCGGTCGTCCGTGTAGCCGTCCCACTGGTCCACGTTGACGGCGAGGCCGCCCTCGGGCAGGCCCAGCAGCTTGGCGAGCGGCTTCAGCAGGTGCGCGGGCAGCGAGCCGAAGGCCACCGGGGAGATCATCACGGAGGTGCCGACCAGCTTCCAGGTCGCGTCCGAGCCGGCGAGGCCCGCCTTGAGCCAGTCCAGCTGGGCCCGTCCCGTGAGGGTGCGCTCCGGGTCGTCCACCGAGCCGCTGCCGACCTTGACCTGCTGGGAGCGGAAGGACCGCAGGTCGAGGAGGTGCAGGTCGGCGAGGGTGCCGAAGCGCAGCCGGCGGTAGACGGTGCCCGCGATGGAGGCGCGTACGGGCATCCACTCGAAGTACGCCTGCTTGGCGGCGGCCGCGCGGGCCGCCCACGCGCCCTCGGCGCCCGGAGTGTGGTTCTCCGCGCCGCCCGCCCAGGCGTCGTTGGCGAACTCGTGGTCGTCCCAGATCGCGACGACCGGGTGTGCCTGGTGCAGCGCCTGGAGGTCGGGGTCGGTCTTGTACTTCCCGTGCCGGGTGCGGTAGTCGGCGAGCGAGACGATCTCGTGCCGCGGCTCGTGCGGGCGGACGGTGTACTTGGCCTCCGGGTAGCCCCCCGCGGCGTACTCGTAGATGTAGTCGCCCAGGTGCAGGACCGCGTCCAGGTCGGCGCGGGCGGCCAGGTGGCGGTAGGCGGAGAAGTAGCCGGACTCCCAGTTCGCGCAGGAGACCACGCCGAAGCGGACCCCGGCGGTCGTCGTCCCGGCGGCCGCGGTGGTCAGGGTGCGACCGGCGGGGGAGACGGCGGAGCCGGCGGAGAACCGGTACCAGTACGGGGTCTGCGGGCTCAGGCCGCGCACGTCCACCTTGACGGTGTGGTCGGAGGCGGCGCTCGCGGCGACGGTGCCGGAGGCGACGATCCGGGAGAAGGCCCTGTCCGCGGCCACCTCCCAGCGCACCTGCACGGCGGGGCCGAGGCCGGAGCCGGGCACGGCCTCGGCGGTGGGGGTGACGCGGGTCCACAGCAGGACCCCGTCGGGCAGCGGGTCGCCGGAGGCGACGCCGTGGAGGAACGCGGGCGCGCTCTCGGCGGCATGGGCCGCGGAGGCGCCCAGCGAGGCGATCGGGGCGAGTGCGGCCGTGGCGGCCGCGGCCAGCACGACCGTACGGCGGCGCGGAGCGGGTACGCCCGTGGAAGAGGGCGCGGAGGAAGGGAGATGACTGGTCACGGATGATCATGTTACTGGCGGGTATGACCCTCCGTACATCCCTCGGAACGCAAAGAGCGGGCGAACTCCAGGAGTCCGCCCGCCCGTTGGCCGAAATCAGCCTGCCAGGGCCTTGTCGATCGCCGCGGTGAACGCGTCGCCCGTGGCCGGGGTCTCGATCTTCTTGCCGTCCATCTTCAGCGTCGGGGTGCCCGTCACGCCGGACTTGCCGAACGCCTCGGACATCTTCAGCGCCCACCGGTCGTAGGTGCCGTCCTCGACGGCCTTCTTGAACTCGGCGTTGCCCTTGAGCGCCGGAACCGTGTCCGCGACCTTCAGCAGGTAGTCGTCCTTGGCGAAGCTGTCGACGGTCTCCTCGGGGTGCAGTTCCTTGGAGTAGAGCGCCGCCTTGTAGTCGAGGAAGGCCTCCGGGCTGACGTTCAGCGCCGCGCCCAGGGCGCTCAGCGCGTTCTTCGAGCCCTCGCCCTTGACCGCGTTGTCGATGAACGTGGCGCCGAAGTACTGCAGCTTGTACTTGCCGGCGTCGACGTCCTTCTTGACCTGCTCGCCGACGGCCTGCTCGAACGAGGCGCACGCCGGGCAGCGGGAGTCCTCGTACAGCTCCAGGGTCTTCTTCGCCTCGGGCTTGCCGACGACGACCGTGGTGCCGTCCTCGCCCTCGGTGTTCTTCGGCTTGATCAGGTCGGCCTTCGCCGCCTTCTCCCAGTAGCCGGGCTTGGAGGACTGCACGACCGCGTAGCCGATGCCGCCGGCTATGGCGAGGACGGCGAGGACGGCGCCGCCCACGACCAGCTGGCGGCGCACCTTGTCCTTCTTCGCCTGGGCCTCGCGCTCGGCGCGGAGCCGCTCGCGGGCCGCCGCCTTGTTCGCCTGGCTGTTGCGTGAACTCATGGTGATCTCCGTGGAATGCGACGTGATGGGGGTGTCGTACCTGCGTCAGGCGCGCGCGAGCGCACCCGGCGCGGGCGGTCCCCGCCGACCCACGGAGTGGGCGGGGAACCGGGTACGGGCCCCCGCGCCCGGAAGCACCGACCGCAGCACCCGCCGCGCCGCCCCCGGGGCCGGCGCCACCGAGGCCACCGCCAGCAGCAGCGGACGGAACGCGCCGACGGCGACCGCCCGCAGGAGCTGGGCCAGCGCCCGCTCGCCGCAGTGCAGCCACCCGGCGGCCACCAGCCCGACCGACACGTGCGCCCCGAGCAGCAGCCAGGGCGTCCACGGCCCGGGCGAGGCCAGCAGCGCCGCCGGATCGGAGACGGGCCCGGCCACCTCGGTCAGCGGCCCGCCCACCGGGGAGCCGCCGCACAGCGCGTCCAGGCCCATCGCGCGCAGCGGCCCGGAGACCGGTCCGCCCGCCGGGCCGTAGCAGAGGTGCTGCCCGGCGGTGAAGACGGTGTCGGCGGCCAGCTCCAGCGGTACGAGCAGCCCGGCGATCGGCCCGAAGGCCCGCCGCCGGCCCGCCAGCGCGTACGCGATCACGAAGACGGCGGCGAAGGCCCCGGCCAGCAGCGGGGCCGGAAGCGGCACCCGGGACATCAGGACGTGCGAGCCCGCGGAGAGCAGCACGACGAACGCGCTGAACAGCGCGGCCCGCAGCCCCCGGAGTCCTGCCCCTGATATGTCCATCGTCGCGAGTGTGCCACGAGAGCCTGTGGAGCCGGGCCTTTGGGGGTGTCGTCACACTCGCTCCTGCCGTGCGGCGCCCGGCACGGCCCGCCCTCCGGGCGCACGGAACGACTGTGACGACACCCCCAGGGCCCGGCTCCCACGGCTCACGGCATCAGGCGGCCGTTGCGGAAGAGGTCCACGAAGATCTGGTGGTCGGCGCGGGCCCGGGCGCCGTACGCGTGGGCGAACTCCACGAGCAGCTCCGCGAAGCCCTCCTCGTCGGCCGCGATCGCCGCGTCGATGGCCCGCTCGGTCGAGAACGGGACCAGCGAGTGGCCGCTCTCCGCCTCGTCGGCCGCCCCGTGCATGGTCGCCGTGGCCCGGCCCAGGTCGGCGACGACGGCGGCGATCTCCTCCGGGTCGTCCAGGTCCCCCCAGTCCAGGTCCACCGCGTACGGGGAGACCTCCGCCACCAGCTGCCCGGAGCCGTCCAGCTCCGTCCAGCCCAGCCACGGGTCGGCGTGCGCCTGCAGGGCCCGCTGGGATATCACCGTGCGGTGGCCCTCGTGGTGGAAGTAGTCGCGGACGGCCCGGTCGGTGACGTGCCGGGAGACCGCCGGGGTCTGCGCCTGCTTGAGGTAGATCACGACGTCGTTCTCCAGGGCGTCGCTGTGCCCCTCCAGCAGGATGTTGTACGAGGGCAGCCCGGCCGAGCCGATGCCGACGCCCCGGCGGCCCACCACGTCCTTGACCCGGTAGGAGTCGGGCCGGACCAGGGACTCGTCGGGCAGGGTCTCCAGGTAGCCGTCGAAGGCGTCCAGGACCTTGTAGCGCGTCGCCGCGTCGAGCTCGATGGTGCCCGGGCCGGGCGCGAAGCGCCGCTCGAAGTCCCGGATCTCCGTCATCGAGTCCAGCAGCGAGAAGCGGGTGCGCGCGCGGGCCGCGCGCAGCGCGCCGAGCAGCGGGCCGTCGGCGGTGTCCAGGGTGAAGGAGGGCACCTCCTCGTACTTGGCCCCGGCGGCCAGGCGGTGGATGCGCTCCCGGTAGGCGCCGGCGTAGGTCCGCACCAGCCCGCTGATCTGCTCGTCGCTGAGCGCCTTGGTGTAGCCGATCAGCGCCACGGAGGCCGCGAACCGCTTCAGGTCCCAGGTGAAGGGGCCGACGTACGCCTCGTCGAAGTCGTTGACGTTGAAGATCAGCCGGCCGTTGGAGTCCATGTACGTGCCGAAGTTCTCGGCGTGCAGGTCGCCGTGGATCCACACCCGGCCGGTGCGCTCGTCCACGTACGGGCCGCCGCCGTGGCGGTCGCGCTCCAGGTCCGCGTAGAAGAGGCAGGCCGTGCCGCGGTAGAAGGCGAAGGCCGAGGCCGCCATCTTCCGGAATTTGACCTGGAAGGCAGCCGGGTCGGCTGCGAGGAGCTCGCCGAACGCGGTGTCGAACACGTCGAGTATCTGCTCGGCACGCTGTTCGTCGGTCGTCTCGGGAACCGCCATGGCGGATGCCTCCTGGTGGCGCGGGGTGGAGCGCGGGTGGAGCGCTGTGCTGACCATGCTGGCAGGACCGGGGTCCTGGTTCTGCAACGGATGACCGTACCCGTCGGTGCCCGTGATCTGTCACCCGGGAGACGTAGGATTCGTAGCTGCCGCCCTCTCTCCCCGCCGGAGGATCCCCACCGTGACCAAGCCGCCCTTCACGCACCTGCACGTCCACACCCAGTACTCCCTGCTGGACGGTGCCGCGCGGCTGAAGGACATGTTCAACGCGTGCAACGAGATGGGCATGTCCCACATCGCGATGTCCGACCACGGCAACCTCCACGGGGCCTACGACTTCTTCCACACCGCGAAGAAGGCCGGGATCACCCCGATCATCGGCATCGAGGCGTACGTCGCCCCCGAGTCCCGGCGCAACAAGCGCCGCATCCAGTGGGGCCAGCCGCACCAGAAGCGCGACGACGTCTCCGGCTCCGGCGGCTACACGCACAAGACGATCTGGGCGGCGAACGCCACCGGCCTGAACAACCTCTTCCGGCTGTCCTCCGACGCGTACGCCGAGGGCTGGCTCACCAAGTGGCCGCGGATGGACAAGGAGACCATCAGCCAGTGGTCCGAGGGGCTCATCGCCTCCACCGGCTGCCCCTCCGGCGAGCTCCAGACCAGGCTGCGCCTCGGCCAGTTCGACGAGGCGCTCAAGGCCGCCTCCGAGTACCAGGACATCTTCGGCAAGGAGCGGTACTTCCTGGAGCTGATGGACCACGGCATCGAGATCGAGCGCCGGGTCCGCGACGGGCTCCTGGAGATCGGCAAGAAGCTCGGCATCCCGCCGCTGGTCACGAACGACTCGCACTACACCTACGCCAGCGAGGCCGGCGCCCACGACGCCCTGCTCTGCATCCAGACCGGCAAGAACCTCTCCGACCCGGACCGCTTCCGCTTCGACGGCACCGGCTACTACCTGAAGTCCACGGACGAGATGTACGCCATCGACTCCTCGGACGCCTGGCAGGAGGGCTGCGCCAACACCCGGCTCGTCGCGGAGCAGGTCGACACCGAGGGCATGTTCCAGTTCCGGAACCTGATGCCGAAGTTCGACATCCCGGACGGCTACACCGAGGTCACCTGGTTCCGCGAGGAGACCATGCGCGGCATGGACCGCCGCTACCCGGGGGGCATTCCGGACGACCGGATGAAGCAGGCCGAGTACGAGATGGACACGATCATCTCGATGGGCTTCCCCGGCTACTTCCTCGTGGTCGCCGACTTCATCATGTGGGCGAAGAACCAGGGCATCGCGGTGGGCCCGGGCCGAGGCTCCGCGGCCGGCTCGATCGTCGCGTACGCCATGGGCATCACCGACCTCGACCCCCTCACCCACGGCCTGATCTTCGAGCGCTTCCTGAACCCCGAGCGCGTCTCCATGCCCGATGTCGACATCGACTTCGACGAGCGCAGGCGCGTCGAGGTGATCCGGTACGTGACCGAGAAGTACGGCGCCGACAAGGTCGCCATGATCGGCACCTACGGCACCATCAAGGCCAAGAACGCGATCAAGGACTCCGCCCGCGTCCTCGGCTACCCGTACGCGATGGGCGACCGCCTCACCAAGGCCATGCCCGCCGACGTCCTCGGCAAGGGCATCCCGCTCTCCGGCATCCTCGACCCGACGCACCCCCGCTACAGCGAGGCCGGCGAGATCCGCGGGATGTACGAGAACGAGCCGGACGTGAAGAAGGTCATCGACACCGCCCGCGGTGTGGAGGGACTGGTCCGGCAGATGGGCGTGCACGCCGCCGGCGTGATCATGTCCAGCGAGACGATCACCGACCACGTGCCCGTCTGGGTGCGGCACTCCGACGGCGTCACCATCACCCAGTGGGACTACCCGAGCTGCGAGTCGCTCGGCCTGCTGAAGATGGACTTCCTCGGCCTGCGCAACCTCACGATCATGGACGACGCCGTCAAGATGGTGAAGGCCAACAAGGGGATCGACATCGATCTCCTCGGCCTCCCGCTCGACGACCCCAAGACCTTCGAACTGCTCGGCCGCGGCGACACCCTCGGCGTCTTCCAGTTCGACGGCGGGCCCATGCGCTCCCTGCTGCGCCTGATGAAGCCCGACAACTTCGAGGACATCTCCGCCGTCTCGGCCCTGTACCGGCCGGGCCCGATGGGCATGAACTCGCACACGAACTACGCCCTGCGCAAGAACAAGCAGCAGGAGATCACCCCGATCCACCCGGAGCTGGAAGGCCCGCTCGAAGAGGTCCTGGCCGTCACCTACGGCCTGATCGTCTACCAGGAGCAGGTCCAGAAGGCCGCCCAGATCATCGCCGGCTACTCGCTCGGCGAGGCCGACATCCTGCGCCGCGTGATGGGCAAGAAGAAGCCCGAGGAACTGGCGAAGAACTTCGTCATCTTCGAGGGCGGCGCCAAGAAGAAGGGCTTCAGCGACCAGGCGATCAAGGCCCTCTGGGACGTCCTGGTGCCCTTCGCCGGCTACGCCTTCAACAAGGCCCACTCGGCCGCGTACGGACTCGTCTCCTACTGGACCGCCTACCTGAAGGCGAACTTCCCGGCCGAGTACATGGCCGGTCTGCTCACCTCGGTCAAGGACGACAAGGACAAGTCCGCGATCTACCTCAACGAGTGCCGTCGCATGGGCATCAAGGTCCTGCCGCCGAACGTGAACGAGTCGGAGCCGAACTTCGCCGCCCAGGGCGACGACGTGATCCTCTTCGGCCTCACCGCCGTCCGCAACGTCGGCACCAACGTCGTGGAATCGATCATCAAGAGCAGGAAGGCGAAGGGGAAGTACTCCTCCTTCCCCGACTTCCTGGACAAGGTCGAGGCCGTGGTCTGCAACAAGCGGACCGTCGAGTCGCTGATCAAGGCCGGCGCCTTCGACGAGATGGGCCACACCCGCAAGGGCCTCGTCGCCCACCACGAACCGATGATCGACAACGTGGTGGCGGTCAAGCGCAAGGAGGCCGAGGGACAGTTCGACCTCTTCGGCGCGATGGGCGACGAGAGCGCCGGCGACGAGCCGGGCTTCGGGCTCGACGTGGTCTTCTCCGACGTCGAGTGGGAGAAGTCCTACCTGCTCGCCCAGGAGCGCGAGATGCTCGGCCTCTACGTCTCCGACCACCCGCTCTTCGGCCTGGAGCACGTGCTGTCCGACAAGACGGACGCCGGCATCTCCCAGCTCACCGGCGGAGAGCACTCCGACGGCGCGGTCGTCACCATCGGCGGCATCATCTCGGGCCTCCAGCGCAAGATGACCAAGCAGGGCAACGCCTGGGCCATCGCCACCGTCGAGGACCTGGCCGGCTCCATCGAGTGCATGTTCTTCCCCGCGACCTACCAGCTCGTCTCCACCCAGCTGGTCGAGGACACCGTCGTCTTCGTCAAGGGCCGCCTCGACAAGCGCGAGGACGTCCCCCGCCTGGTCGCGATGGAGATGATGGTCCCCGACGTCTCCTCGGCCGGCACCAACGCGCCCGTCGTGCTCACCATCCCCACGGTCAAGGTCACGCCGCCGATGGTGACCCGGCTGGGCGAGATCCTGCGCCACCACCACGGCAACACCGAGGTGCGGATCAAGCTCCAGGGCCCCCGGTCGACCACCGTCCTGCGGCTCGACAAGCACCGCGTCAAGCCCGACCCGGCGCTGTTCGGCGACCTCAAGGTGCTGCTCGGACCGTCCTGCCTGGCCGGATAGGGACGCCCGCCCCGCACGCGGAAGGGCCCGCCCGGCGATGCCGGGCGGGCCCTTGCCGTCACTGCACGCGCGGGCGCGGGCCCGCAGGAGTCAGTTGTGGCCGAACTTCTTCTGCTTGCTCTTGTGCGCCATATCCATCGGACTCGGCGCCTGGGACATCGACTCCGACGACTCCGCGGAGCTCTTCGCCTGGTCCGGGGCGGACGAGCGGGTCTGCTGCTTCGACGGCTGCTTCTGGTTCTTGTTCTTGGCCATGGTGGAGCCTCCGTGAGGGTCTAGGGGCCAGGACGCCTTCACACTCACACAACGCCAGAAACCGCGCATTTTGGATCATTACTGCGCGTAGTCGGCGGTCCCTTCCGTGCGCCCGTCCGCGTCCCGCGTGAGATCCGCCACGCCGATGATCGAGTTCCGGCCGTCAACACCCTTGCGGTCGGGCAGACTCGGGGAATATCCAGAGGACCCCCACGGAAGAGGGTGGAACGCGTGGACCGCTGCGTCGTCCTGGTGGACGCCGGCTATCTGCTGGGCGCCGCCGCCAGCCTTCTCGCAGGGGAGCCCTCGCGCTCCCGCATCACCGTCGACCATGCCGCCCTCATCCAGGGCCTGCGCGAGCGGGCCGAGGCCGACACCGAGCAGCCCCTGCTGCGCATCTACTGGTTCGACGGCGCACCCGACCGGGTGCCGCAGCCCGAGCACCGGCGGCTGCGCGTCATGCCCCGCGTCACCGTCCGGCTGGGCGCCCTGACCCGGAGCGACGGACGCTGGGCCCAGAAGGGCGTCGACGCCGCCATGCACGCCGAACTCACCGAGCTGGCCCGCAACCGCGCCTGCTCCGACGTCGTCCTGGTGACCGGCGACGGCGACCTGCTGCCCGGGCTGATGTCCGCCAAGGAGCACGGGGTCGCCGTCCACCTGTGGGCCGTCCAGGCCGCCGACGGCGACTACAACCAGTCCGAGGACCTCGTCGCCGAGGCCGACGAGCGCCGCGTGCTGGACCGGGCCTGGATCACCCGCGCCGTACGGGCCAAGGACCTGGCCGGGCTGTGTTCGCCGCCGCCCGCCCCGCGCCCCGACATCGCCGCCATCCTCTCCGCCCCGCTCCCCGAGGCCGCGCTCGCCGAGGCCGCCCGCAACGGCACCGCCGCGGGCGAGGAGCAGCAGCAGGGCGGCGTACCGGTCCCCGCGCCCGCCGTCTCCGGGGGCAAGACCGTACCCACCCCCAAGGACCTCGCCGGCTCGCTGAGGGCCCCCGGCCCGCAGAGCGCCGGGCCGGCCGGGGGCCACGGCGGTCAGCCCCCGGCCGGCAGCGCCCTGCGGTGGTCCTCCGACAAGGGCTGGATCGACCGCGCCGGCCCGCTCGGGGAACCCGCCGAGACCGCCTCCCTGCCCACCCTCGCCCAGCTCACCAGCGCCGAGCAGCGCTGGGCCGACCGGGAGGAGGACATCACCACGGTCGGCGGGGACCCCTTCGAGGTCGGGCAGGTCTTCGCCCGGCGCTGGATGGAACGGCTCCCCGAGACCGTGCACCTCCAGAAACTGGCCACGATGTACCCGCGGATCCCGCACCGCATCGACGGGGAGCTGCTGCGCTACGCCGCCCGGTTCGGGCTCCTCGCGCACAAGGACGACCAGATCGACGAGCACGACCGGTACGCCATCCGCGCCGGTTTCTGGCGCGAGATCGACGTCCGCGCGGCCGCCGAGCACGTGGCCGCCGTACCGGCCGCCCCGCCCGGCGCGGGCCCCGGGGACCCCTCGGTCGCGGCGACGCCGTCGGCCCCGGCGGCCGAGTAGGGGCGGGAACCCCGTAGGCTGCTCCCTCGTGAGCACGGGCACAGCACAGGCGGAACCCCGCGGGAAGCGCGGCACGGCAGCAGCCGCGGAAGCGGCCTCCGACGTGGTCTGCGCGGTGCGTGACCTGGTCAAGACGTATCCGGCGGTGCGCGGTCGGCGCGGGGCTCCCGCCCTGCCCGAGACCCGCGCCACCGACGGCGTCTGCCTCGACGTGCGGCGCGGCGAGATCTTCGGCCTCCTCGGCCCCAACGGCGCCGGCAAGTCCACCCTGGTCCGCCAGCTCACCGGGCTGATGCGACCGGACGCGGGCACCGTGACCCTGCTCGGACACGACCTCGTGCGCCACCCCGGGCGGGCGGCCCGGCTGCTCGCCTACCTGGGGCAGGAGTCCACCGCCCTGGACGAGCTGACGGTGTCCCTGGCCGCCGAGACCACCGGCCGGCTGCGCGGGCTCGACGCCCGGGCGGCGCGGGCGGCGCGGGACTCCGTACTGGACGAGCTCGGGCTGACCGAGATCGCCGCGCGGCCCCTGAAGAAGCTCTCCGGCGGACAGCGGCGCCTGGCCTGCTTCGCCGCCGCGCTGGTGGGCGAGCGGCCCTTCCTGGTCCTCGACGAACCCACCACCGGCATGGACCCGCTCGCCCGGCGGGCCGTCTGGTCGGCCGTGGACCGGCGGCGCGAGCGGCACGGCGCGACCGTCCTGCTCGTCACGCACAACGTCATCGAGGCCGAGACCGTCCTCGACCGGGTCGCCGTCATCGACCAGGGCAAGGTCATCGCCTGCGACACCCCGTCCGGGCTGAAGGCCAAGGTCTCCGGCGAGGTCCGGCTGGAGCTGGTGTGGCGCTCCGCCGCCCCGCTGGAGGTGCCGGAGGTCGCGGCGCTCGCCCCGCTGGCCGCCGAGTCCGGGCGCCGCTGGGTGCTGCGGCTGCCGCCCGAGGAGGCACGGGCCGCGGTGGCCGCCGTCACCGGGGGGCCGGCGTTCGCCGCCCTCGACGATTTCACGTTGGCGACGCCGAGCCTGGAGGACGTCTACCTGGCGCTGGGCGGGCGGATGAAGGGTCTGGTCAAGTCGTGACTACCGCTGCCGCGGACGCCGTGGACGTCCCCGCCGGGGCCGTGTGCGCCCCCGCCGAGCTGGCGCCGAAGGCGCGGTTCTTCCCCGCGCTGGCCGCCGTGTACCGGGCGCAGCTGTCCCGGGCGCGGGTCGCGCGGATCCCGCTGCTGTTCGTGGCGACCTTCCAGTCCGTCGGCATCATGATCCTGATGCGGGGCGTGGTGGACGGCGGTTCGGAGGCGCGGGCCGTCGTGGCCGGCTCCTCCGTGCTCGTGGTCGCCTTCGTCGCGCTGAACCTGCTCGCGCAGTACTTCGGGCAGCTGCGGGCCGGCGGCGGGCTCGACCACTACGCCACCCTGCCCGTGCCGCCCGCGTCGGTGGTGCTGGGAGCGGCCGCCGCGTACGCCTCGTTCACCCTGCCCGGCACCCTGGTCACCGCGGTGTTCGGGTGCGTGCTCTTCGGACTGCCGATGGGCGGGCTGTGGATCCTGGCGGCCGTCGTGCCGCTGGCCGGGGCCGCGCTCGCCGGGCTCGGTGCGGCCCTGGGGCTGCTCGCGCCGCGCCAGGAGCTGGCCACGCTGGCCGGGCAGCTCGGCATGTCCGCGGCGTTGCTGCTGGGGGTGCTGCCGCCGGAGCGGATGCCGGAGGTGATCGTGTGGGCGCGGGACCTGCTGCCGTCCACGTACGGGGTGGAGGCGTTCGCACGCACCTTCGCGGCGGACCCCGACTGGGCCGTGGTCCTCTTCGACCTCGGCGTGTGCGCCGCCGTCGGCGTGCTGTCGCTGGCCATCGCCACCTGGGCGTACCGCCGGGCGGCGGTCCGCTGAAGCCGGTGCCGGGCTTACCTGGCACGATGTGGGGGTGACCGAAGCCGTGACCCCGCCCTCCCCCTTCGACCCGCCGCCGCCACCGCCCCGCAAGGCCGGCGGGGGAGACGCCGCCGTCACCCCGGCGGACGTCCGGGACGGCGCCGCCGTCGCCCTCGCGGTCGGTGTGGCCGGGGTGCTCCTCGGACTGCTGTGGGCGTGGCTGGCGCCGCGGGCGCAGTACGTCTCCAACGGGGAGGCCGTGTTCCTGCGGAACTCCGAGAGCGAGGCCCGGATCGGGGCGGACGGCACCTTCTTCCTGCTGGCCGCCGGCCTGGGCGTGCTGAGCGCCGTCGGCGTCTTCCTGTGGCGCCGGGCCGGCGGCGTGACGCTGGTGATCGGCCTGGCGGTCGGCTCCTGCTTCGCCGCGCTGGTGGGCTGGCGGCTGGGCCTGTGGCTGGGTCCCTCCACGGACCTGGTCACCGCCGCGCGGCAGGCCGGCAAGGGGGTCCCGTTCGACGCGCCGCTCCAGCTGCTGGCGTACGGGGTGCTGCTCGCGTGGCCGATGGCCGCGGTGCTCGTGCACCTCGGGCTGACGGCGCTGTGGTCCCCGCACGACGCCGAGCCGGCGGCGGAGTGGGTCGCCTCCCCGTACCCGCCGCCGCACGTGCACGCCGATCCGGCCGCGCCGGAGCCCCCGCGGGGCTGATCCCGCGCGACCCCTGCGGTCAGGCCCGGGCGATGGGGGCCAGGACGGCCCCCGTCAGAGCGGTCAGGTCCGCGGGGGACAGCTCGACCTCCAGGCCCCGGCGGCCCGCCGACACGCAGATCGTGGCGCGGCCGGAGGCCGAGGCGTCCAGCACCGTGCGCAGCCGCTTGCGCTGACCCAGCGGCGAGATGCCGCCCCGGACGTACCCCGTCGTGCGCTCCGCCAGCACCGGGTCGGCCATCGCCGCCCGCTTGCCGCCGACCGCCGTCGCCAGGGCCTTGAGGTCCAGGGAGCCCGACACCGGCACCACGGCCACCGTCAGGACCCCGTCCACGTCCGTGACCAGCGTCTTGAACACCTGGTCGGGGGAGACGCCCATGGCCTCGGCGGCCTCCTCGCCGTACGAGGGGTGCGCCGGGTCGTGCTCGTACGCGTGGGTGGCGAAGGTGACCCCCGCCGCCGTCAGGGCCGCGATCGCCGGGGTGCCCGCCGGCTGCGCCTTCTTCTTCGCCATCAGTTCGGGCTCGTGGGGGAGCGGGTCAGGTCGACCGCCGGCAGCGACGGCAGGTGCCGGATCACCGCGGTCTCCGCGCGCAGCAGCTTCAGTTCCTCCGCCAGCCGCGTCGCCGTGTCCGGAGCCTGGAGCAGCCGCTGCTTCGCCGGGATGTCCAGCACCGCCGCCGCCGCGACCAGGTAGGAGACCACCGACGGCTCGTCGGGGAGCTCCGCGCCCGTCAGGGACCGCTCGCGGGCCCCGGCCAGGCGCTTCTGGTAGGCGCGGAACGCCCGCAGGACCCCCTCGGCCAGGGCGCCGGCGCCCTCGCCGGTGTCCTCGGGGAGCTCTTCCAGCTCCGCGGTCAGGTAGGGGCCCGAGGAGTCCACGGACACCAGGCGGACCCGCGTCGTGCCGGTCGCCAGGACCTCGAAGCTGCCGTCCTCCCGCTCCCGGATCGTCGCCGCGTCCGCGATGCAGCCCACCCGGTGGAAGGCCTGGATCGGGTCCGCGCCGAAACCGGCGGCCGGTCCCCGCTCGGGGAGGGCCGTCTGGTCCGGGAGGCCGGGAGCGGTCGGGGCGACCTCACGGCCGTCGCGGATCGCGACGACCGCGAACCGGCGCGGCTCGTCCTCGCCCGTCTTCAGGAGCTCGCTCATCATGGCGCGATAGCGCTCCTCGAAGATGTTCAGCGGGAGGACGAGTCCCGGGAACAGCACCGAGTTCAGCGGGAAGAGGGGCAGGCGAACGGTGGTCACGAGGCACAGGGTAATGGCCACGGGCCCGGACCGGTCACCCCCGCCTCAGCAGGCGCGACGCGCCCGCGGCCACCGTGGTGGCCAGGATCCAGCCCAGGACGACGAGGGCCGCCGCCCCCCACTGCCAGCCGCCCTCCACCTTCCAGTGCCCCTGCTGGCCGAGGTCGATCACCGGCAGCAGGAGGTCGAGCGCGTACAGGGCCGCGTTCCACTGCGGGTGCTCGTCCGCCTTGATCGGCGGGGGGTCGTGCTGGGAGAACAGCAGCGTGCCCGCCGCCCAGAGGACCACCATCCACAGCGCCGCCCGCCCCGGCCGGTACCCGTAGACCACCGTCCAGTCCTGGAGGTACCCCCAGGCCCGCGCCGCCGGCGGCAGGGTGGCCCGGCGGCGGCGCTGCTTGGTCAGCAGCACCTGGCGGGCGTCGGAGTCCTCGCCGCCCGCCCGCAGGACGGCGGCGAGCCGCTCGTACGGGTCCGGCGAGTACTCGGGGGTGGCCGCCTCCACCCACGCCAGGCGCCGGGCGAGGGGGAAGTGGCCGCGGGGGGCGAGGGTCTCGTAGACGAAGCCCTCGATGGCCAGCCCGCCCGGGCCCGGCCAGCTGGTGGAGCTGTCGACCAGCTTGACCACCTTGGCCCCCGAGACCACCACCCGCCCGCGCTCGGGCCGCTCGCCGACGAAGCGGAACTCGGGGGTCTGGATCCGGCGCAGGGATATCTCCTGCTCCTCGGTGAGGAGGAAGCGGGCGCCGTAGAAGTCGATCGCGTCGCCGAAGCGGCCGTCGTCCAGCCGCAGCCCGCCCCGGCACTCGAAACGCTGCTGCCGCCGCCCGTTCGGCGGCGTCAGGCCCAGACCGTACGGGGGAGTGGAGGAGTTCGAGCCGGGCAGGTGGTCCAGCGCGATGGAGGTCAGGTACAGGGTCCGCTCGACGGTCAGCTGCGGGGCGTTGAGCGCGAAGCGCCCGTACGGATTGCGCAGGCGGGCCCCGCGCAGGTTCATCGACACGCCGACCGTCGCACCCCGCAGGCTCACCTCGCCGTAGGTCTCCAGCATCTCGCCCTGGAAGTCCTGGGCGACGGACATGCCGTCGGCGACGACGGCCCGGCCCTTGTTGTCCCGCTGCACCACGGCCTGGCTGATCAGCAGGTCGGTGCCGATCTGCGCGTCGGTCAGCCGGATGCCCCGGGCCACCCGGCAGCGCGGCAGGTGCAGGTCGCCCTCGGTGTGCAGCCGCGCCGCCTCCAGCCGCGGGAGCGCGCAGTTGACCAGCCGCAGCGTGCCGAACCGGGCCTCCGAGAGCTGGACCTCGCCGTCGAACCGGCAGGACTGGAGCTCCACGTACGGGGCGACCGCGCCGCCCGACAGGTCGAGCCGGCCGGTGATCCGTACGCCGCGCAGCTTGAGCGAGGCCACCCTGCCCGGCACCGGGGGCGGTCCGTGGAGCAGCAGCAGTGCCACCACGTCGGCCCGGACGGCCCGCTCCGGTCCCCAGGCCCGCTCGGCGTGCGGATCGTCCCGGTCGGCGGCCCGCGCGCTCAGGTCGCAGACGGCGCCCGTACGGAACGCCTCCCACATGCGGCGCTCGGGACCGGTGAGGTCCGCCGGCGCCTCGCCCGGGCGTGCCTCGGTCATGCGGTCCCCCTCCGCCGTCCCTGCGTGTAGGGGAACGCTAACGGGCGGCTGTGACACCCGGGGCGTGTATCAGCCAGTGATACAGGCGAACGGTGCCGCTGGGCGGTCTGAGAGAATTGGGGGGTGATCTCTCGTATCGACCTGCGCGGCGACTCCCTCCCCGAGGGGGGCGCCCTGCGCGATCTGCTGCCCCGTGCCGAGTTCGACGTGGAAGCCGCCCTGGAGAAGGTGCGGCCCATCTGCGAGGACGTCCATCATCGCGGCACGGCGGCGCTCATCGAGTACGCGCAGAAGTTCGACGGGGTCGAGCTCTCGCAGGTCCGGGTACCCGCCCGGGCCCTCGCCGCCGCCCTGGAGCAGCTGGACCCGGCCGTCCGCGCCGCCCTGGAGGAGTCGATCCGGCGCGCCCGGATCGTGCACCGCGCCCAGCGCCGCACCGAGCACACCACCCAGGTGGTCCCCGGCGGAACCGTGACCGAGAAGTGGATTCCGGTGGAGCGCGTGGGGCTGTACGCCCCGGGCGGCCGCTCGGTCTACCCCTCCTCCGTCGTCATGAACGTCGTCCCGGCGCAGGAGGCGGGCGTCGCGTCGATCGCGCTCGCGTCCCCGCCCCAGAAGCCCGCCTTCGACGGGGACCCCTTCGGGGGCCTGCCGCACCCGACGATCCTCGCCGCGTGCGCCCTGCTCGGCGTGGACGAGGTGTACGCCGTGGGCGGCGCCGTGGCCGTCGCGATGTTCGCGTACGGCACGGAGGACTGCCCCCCGGTCAACATGGTGACCGGCCCCGGCAACATCTGGGTCGCCGCCGCCAAGCGCTACTTCACCGGCCGCATCGGCATCGACACCGAGGCCGGACCGACCGAGATCGCCGTCCTCGCCGACTCCACGGCCGACCCCGTGCACGTCGCCGCCGACCTGATCAGCCAGGCCGAGCACGACCCGCTGGCCGCCGCCGTCCTCGTCACCGACTCCGAGGACCTCGCCGCGGCGGTCGAGAAGGAACTGGAGCCGCAGGTCGCCGCCTCCAAGCACGTCGAGGACCGGATCAAGCCGGCGCTCGCCGGCCGCCAGTCCGCGATCGTGCTGGTCGACAGCCTGGAGGACGGCCTCAAGGTCGTCGACGCGTACGGCGCCGAGCACCTGGAGATCCAGACCGCCGACGCCGCCGCGTGGGCCGCCCGCGTCCGCAACGCCGGCGCGATCTTCGTGGGGGCCTGGTCCCCCGTCTCCCTCGGCGACTACTGCGCCGGATCGAACCACGTGCTGCCCACCGCCGGCTGCGCCTGCCACTCCTCCGGACTGTCCGTGCAGTCCTTCCTGCGCGGCGTCCACATCGTCGACTACACGCGCGACGCCCTCGCCGAGGTCACCCACCACGTGGTGGCCCTCGCCGAGGCCGAGGACCTGCCCGCGCACGGCGCCGCCCTGAAGGCGCGCTTCGGGTGGAAGGTCCCCCAGCAGTGAGCGCCGACCTCGGCATCGACGACCTCCCCGTCCGCGACGAGCTGCGCGGCAAGACCCCGTACGGCGCCCCGCAGCTCGACGTTCCCGTCCAGCTCAACACCAACGAGAACCCGTACGGCCTCCCCGAGGAGCTCGTCGCGCGGATCGCCGAGCGCGTCGCCGACGCCGCCCGGACGCTCAACCGCTACCCCGACCGGGACGCCGTCGAGCTGCGCACCGAGCTGGCCGCCTACCTCACGCGCACCGGCAAGCACCCGGTCGCCCGGGAGAACGTGTGGGCCGCCAACGGCTCCAACGAGGTCCTCCAGCAGCTGCTGCAGACCTTCGGCGGGCCCGGCCGCACCGCGATCGGTTTCGAGCCCTCGTACTCGATGCACGCGCTGATCGCCCGCGGCACCGGCACCGGCTGGATCTCGGGCCCGCGCCGGGAGGACTTCCGCCTCGACGTGGAGGCCGCGGAGCGGGCCGTCGCCGAGCACGCCCCCGACGTCGTCTTCATCACCTCGCCCAACAACCCCACGGGCACCGCGGTGGAGGCGGAGACGGTCCTGGCCCTCTACGAGGCCGCCCAGGCCGCCAAGCCCTCGATCGTGATCGTGGACGAGGCGTACGTGGAGTTCAGCCACCGGGACTCGCTGCTGCCCCTCATCGAGGGCCGGCCGAACCTCGTGGTCTCCCGGACCATGTCCAAGGCCTTCGGCGCCGCCGGACTGCGCCTGGGCTACCTGGCCGCGCACCCCGCCGTCGTGGACGCCGTCCAGCTGGTGCGCCTGCCGTACCACCTGTCGGCCGTCACCCAGGCGACCGCCCTGGCCGCCCTGGAGCACACCGACACCCTGCTCGGCTACGTCGAGCAGCTCAAGGCCGAGCGCGACCGGCTCGTCACCGAACTGCGCGGCATCGGCTACGAGGTCACCGAGTCCGACGCGAACTTCATCCAGTTCGGCAGGTTCCCGGACTCCCACACCGCATGGCAGAAGATCCTCGACCGGGGCGTCCTGGTCCGGGACAACGGCGTGCCGGGCTGGCTGCGGGTCACCGCCGGCACCCCGGCCGAGAACGACGCGTTCCTGGAAGCGGTTCGCGCACTGAAGAAGGAGCAGCAGGCATGAGCCGCATCGGACGGGTCGAGCGCACCACGAAGGAGACCTCGGTCGTCGTCGAGATAAACCTCGACGGAACCGGCAAGGTCGACGTCTCGACGGGCGTGGGCTTCTACGACCACATGCTCGACCAGCTCGGCCGCCACGGCCTCTTCGACCTCACGGTCAAGACCGAGGGCGACCTGCACATCGACAGCCACCACACCATCGAGGACAGCGCCCTCGCCCTCGGCGCCGCCTTCAGGCAGGCCCTCGGCGACAAGGTCGGCATCTACCGCTTCGGCAACTGCACCGTGCCGCTCGACGAGTCCCTCGCCCAGGTGACCGTCGACCTGTCCGGCCGCCCGTACCTCGTGCACACCGAGCCCGAGAACATGGCGCCGATGATCGGCGCGTACGACACGACGATGACCCGGCACATCTTCGAGTCCTTCGTCGCGCAGGCCCAGATCGCCCTGCACATCCACGTCCCGTACGGCCGCAACGCCCACCACATCGTGGAGTGCCAGTTCAAGGCGCTCGCCCGCGCCCTGCGCTACGCCGCCGAGTTCGACCCGCGCGCGGCCGGCATCCTGCCCTCCACGAAGGGCGCCCTCTAGCCGTGAACGGCCTCAACACCATCCTGATCGTCCTCGGCCTCTTCCTGGCCGGCGGCGTCTACTCCTTCCAGAAGCAGAAGATGCCCAAGTCGGTCATCATCCTGCTCGCCATCAGCTCCGCGATGTGCCTCGCCGCCGGAGTCCTGCGCATTCAGGGGATCTGGGAATGAGCACTGCCGGACCCACCAAGAAGGTCGTCGTCTTCGACTACGGCTTCGGCAACGTCCGCTCCGCCGAGCGCGCCCTCGCGCGCGTCGGCGCGGACGTGGAGATCACCCGCGACTACGACCGGGCGATGGACGCCGACGGGCTCCTCGTCCCCGGCGTCGGCGCCTTCTCCGCCTGCATGAAGGGCCTCAAGGACGCCCGCGGAGACTGGATCATCGGCCGCCGGCTCTCCGGCGGCCGCCCGGTCATGGGCATCTGCGTCGGCATGCAGATCCTCTTCGAGCGCGGCATCGAGCACGGCGTCGAGACCGAGGGCCTCGACGAGTGGCCCGGCACGGTCGGCCCGCTGAAGGCCCCGATCGTCCCCCACATGGGCTGGAACACCGTCGAGGCCCCGGCCGACAGCCAGGCCTTCGCCGGCCTGGACGCCGACGCCCGCTTCTACTTCGTGCACTCCTACGCGGCGCGCGAGTGGAGCCTGGAGGTCACCAACCCGGCCATCCGCGCCCCCCGCGTCACCTGGGCCACCCACGGCGAGCCCTTCGTCGCGGCGGTGGAGAACGGGGCCCTGTGGGCCACGCAGTTCCACCCCGAGAAGTCCGGCGACGCCGGAGCCCAGCTCCTCACCAACTGGATCGAGACCCTCTGATGCCCGTGTCCTCAGCGAAGCTGGAACTCCTCCCCGCGGTCGACGTCCGCGACGGACAGGCCGTCCGCCTCGTGCACGGCGTCTCCGGCAGCGAGACCTCGTACGGCTCCCCGCTGGAGGCGGCCCTGGCCTGGCAGGCCTCCGGCGCCGAATGGCTCCACCTCGTCGACCTCGACGCGGCCTTCGGCACCGGTGACAACCGCGCCCTGGTCGCCGAGATCACCGGCGCGATGGACATCAAGGTCGAGCTGTCCGGCGGCATCCGCGACGACGCCTCGCTCGCCGCGGCCCTCGCCACCGGCTGCACCCGCGTCAACCTCGGCACCGCGGCCCTGGAGACCCCCGAGTGGGCCGCCAAGGCCATCGCCGACCACGGCGACCGCATCGCCGTCGGCCTCGACGTCCGCGGCACCACCCTCAAGGGCCGCGGCTGGACCAGCGAGGGCGGCGACCTGTACGAGACCCTCGCCCGCCTGGACTCCGAGGGCTGCGCCCGCTACGTCGTCACCGACATCGGCAAGGACGGCACGCTCACCGGCCCCAACCTGGAGCTGCTGAAGAACGTCTGCGCCGCCACCGACCGGCCCGTCGTGGCCTCCGGCGGCATCTCCTCCCTGGACGACCTGCGGGCCCTCTCCGCGCTGGTCCCGCTGGGCGTCGAGGGCGCGATCGTCGGCAAGGCCCTGTACGCCAAGGCCTTCACCCTGGAAGAAGCCCTGAAGGTGGTCTCCGCATGAGCTCCGACGCCGTACGCCGCATCTCCTCCGGCGGCGCCTACGAGGACGTCATCGGCTACTCCCGCGCCGTCCAGCTCCCGAACGGCCTGGTCCTGGTCTCCGGCTGCACCGCGGCCGACGCCGGCGGCCCGTACGACCAGACGGTCGGCGCCTTCGGCGTCGCCTTCAAGGCGCTCGCCCAGGCCGGACTCGGCCCCGAGCACGTGGTCCGCACCCGCCTGTACCTCACCCACGCCCGCGACGTGGAGGAGGTCGGCCGCGCCCACAAGGAGCTGTTCGACTCCGTCCGGCCCGCCGCCTCGATGATCATCGTGTCCGGGTTCGTCGACCCGGGCATGGTCGTCGAGGTGGAGGTCGAGGCCTTCGGCCCGGTCCCGACCGGTGCCGGCGCCGCGACCGGTGCCGGCGCCGCGACCGGTGCCGGCGCCGCGACCGGGTCCGGGGAGGCGTCGGCATGACCCTCGCCGTACGCGTGATCCCCTGCCTGGACGTGGACAACGGCCGGGTCGTCAAGGGCGTCAACTTCCAGAACCTGCGCGACGCCGGCGACCCGGTGGAGATGGCCAAGCTGTACGACGCCGAGGGCGCCGACGAGCTGACCTTCCTCGACATCACCGCGTCCTCCGGCAACCGCGAGACCACCTACGACGTGGTGCGCCGCACCGCCGAGCAGGTCTTCATCCCGCTGACCGTGGGCGGCGGCGTCCGGACCGCGGACGACGTCGACAAACTGCTGCGGGCCGGCGCGGACAAGGTCGGCGTGAACACCGCCGCCATCGCCCGCCCCGAGCTCATCCAGGAGATCGCGGAGCGCTTCGGCCGGCAGGTCCTCGTCCTGTCCGTCGACGCCCGCCGCACCGCCACGGGCTCCTTCGAGGTCACCACCCACGGCGGCCGCAAGGGCACCGGCATGGACGCCGTCGAGTGGGCCCACCGGGCCGCCGAACTGGGCGCCGGGGAGATCCTGCTGAACTCGATGGACGCGGACGGCACCAAGGACGGCTACGACACCGAGATGATCGCCGCCGTACGCCGGCACGTGACCGTACCGGTGATCGCCTCCGGCGGCGCGGGCAGCCTCGCGCACTTCCCCCCGGCGATCGAGGCGGGCGCGGACGCGGTGCTCGCCGCGTCGGTGTTCCACTTCGGAGACCTGCGGATCTCCGAGGTCAAGACGGCCCTGCGCGAAGCGGGCCACCCGGTCCGCTGACCGTCCCGCCACCCGCCCGGCCCCGGTGGCCCCGCCCGACCGGCGGGGCCACCGGTCGTCACAGGCCCAGTTCCGCCACGGTCAGTTCCGCGACCGCCGTCTTGTCCCCGTCCAGGGTCACCGCGGCGGAGCCCTGGCGGCCGAAGCAGAACAGCGTCAGCTCGCCCGGCTCGCCCGTCACCGTCACCACCGGCACGCCCTTGCGCGCCACCGCCGTCCGGCCGTCGGGCCGCCGCAGGACCAGGCCCACCGGCGAGCGCCGCCCCGCCAGGCGGGCCAGCTTCTCCAGCCGGGACCACAGGGAGTCCGAGAACACCGGGTCCAGCTCCCGCGGCGACCAGTCGGGCTGCGCCCGCCGGACGTCCTCGGCGTGCACGTAGAACTCCACCGCGTTCGCCGCCTCGTCGATCTGCTTCAGCGCGTACACGGAGAACTTCGGCGGCCCGGTCCGGATCAGCTGGACGAGCTCCTCGAACGGTTTGGCCCGGTACTCGTCCATCGTCCTGTCCAGCCGGGCCTTCAGCGCGTTCAGCAGCAGCCCGCCCGCCGCGTCCGGCCGCCGCTCGCGGACCACCACGTGCGCCGCGAGGTCCCGGCACGTCCAGCCTTCGCACAGGGTCGGCGCCTGGGGCCCGGCCGCCTCCAACAGGTCCGCCAGCAAGAGGCGTTCGCGCTTCGCATGGGTAGACATGCGGGCCAGCCTACGGCCGGAACCCGCCTTGTGCCCGCCCATCAGGCGGACGGTGATCCGTACCGCGGCCCGCCGCCCGGCACAATGGCCGCATGGTTACGTCCCCCCGCCCCGGCAACCTCGACCCCGCCATCGCCGCGCGCCTCAAGCGCTCCGCCGACGGCCTGGTACCGGCCATCGCCCAGCAGTACGACACCGGTGAGGTGCTCATGCTCGGCTGGATGGACGACGAGGCCCTGCACCGCACCCTGACCACCGGCCGCTGCACGTACTGGTCCCGCAGCCGCCAGGAGTACTGGGTCAAGGGGGATACTTCCGGCCACTTCCAGCACGTGAAATCCGTCGCCCTCGACTGCGACGCCGACACCGTGCTCGTCAAGGTCGACCAGGTCGGAGCCGCCTGCCACACCGGCACCCGCACCTGCTTCGACGCCGACGTCCTTCCGATCGCCGCAGCCGAGAACAGGTAGGTTCGCACCGCCATGGATCTTGAGACGTTCCGCAAGCTCGCGGCCGACCGCCGCGTCATCTCCGTGAGCCGCAAGCTGCTGGCCGACGGGGACACCCCCGTCGGGCTCTACCGCAAGCTCGCCGCCGAACGCCCGGGGACCTTCCTGCTGGAGTCCGCCGAGAACGGCCGCTCCTGGTCCCGCTACTCCTTCGTCGGCGTCCGCAGCGACGCGACCCTGACCGTCCGCGACGGCGAGGCCCACTGGATCGGCACCCCGCCCGTCGGCGTGCCCACCGGCGGCGACCCGCTCGACGCGCTGCGCGCCACGGTCGAGGCCCTGCACACCCCCCGCGACCTCGCCGGCGGCACACCGCCCTTCACCGGCGGCATGGTCGGCTACCTCGGCTACGACATCGTGCGCCGCCTGGAGCGCATCGGGGAGCACACCCGGGACGACCTGGAGCTGCCCGAGCTGACGATGCTGCTCACCTCCGACCTGGCGGTCCTGGACCACTGGGACGGCACCGTCCAGCTCATCGCGAACGCCATCAACCACAACGCCCTCGACTCCGGCGTGGACGAGGCGTACGCCGACGCGGTGGCCCGCCTCGACGCGATGGAGGCCGACCTCTCGCGCCCGGCCCCCTACACGCCCGCCCCGCTGCCCGCCTCCGAGCTGCCGGAGTACTCGGCGCTGTGGGGCGGCGAGAAGTACCAGGCAGCCGTCGAGGACATCAAGGAGCGCATCCGCTCCGGCGAGGCCTTCCAGGTGGTGCCCTCGCAGCGGTTCGAGACCCCCTGCCACGCCTCGGCGCTGGACGTCTACCGTGTGCTGCGGGCCACCAACCCGTCCCCGTACATGTACCTCTTCCGCTTCGAGAACGGCTTCGACGTCGTCGGCTCCAGCCCCGAGGCGCTGGTCAAGGTCGAGGACGGCCGGGCCATGGTCCACCCCATCGCCGGCACCCGCCACCGCGGGGCCACCCCGCAGGAGGACCACGACCTCGCCGAGGAGCTGATGGCCGACCCCAAGGAGCGCGCCGAGCACCTCATGCTCGTCGACCTCGGCCGCAACGACCTCGGCCGGGTCTGCGAGCCGGGATCCGTCGAGGTCGTCGACTTCATGTCCGTCGAGCGGTACTCGCACGTCATGCACATCGTGTCCACGGTCACCGGCCGCGTCGCCGAGGGCAAGACGGCCTTCGACGTGCTCACGGCCTGCTTCCCGGCCGGCACCCTCTCGGGCGCGCCGAAGCCCCGGGCCATGCAGATCATCGAGGAGCTGGAGCCCTCCCGGCGCGGCCTGTACGGCGGCTGCGTCGGCTACCTCGACTTCGCCGGCGACTCCGACACGGCCATCGCCATCCGCACCGCGCTGCTGCGCGACGGGACGGCGTACGTCCAGGCGGGCGCCGGGGTCGTCGCCGACTCGGTGCCCGAGCTGGAGGACGCGGAATGCCGCAACAAGGCGGCCGCCGTGCTCCGCGCGGTGGGAGCGGCGAACCGCCTCCACGGCTCCTGAGGGCGTAGGGGATAGTGGGGTGCGTGAGTGCCGTACCCCCGCCCCGAAACGATTCCGCCGCCGAGAGCGCCGACGGCCCCGAAGCCGCCGGCGCCCCCGCCGGCCACGCCCCCGCCGACAGCGGGGGCGGCCGCCGCAGCGTGGCCGCCGCCCTGCTGCTCGGCGCCCTCGGCGCCACCGTCGTCCTGCTGGCCTCCGGCCGGACCTGGGCCCGGGGCACCGCGGCGATCGGCGCCGACGCGCTGCCGCTGACGGCCGACGGGCGGGACGTCACCGGCCTGCCCGCCGCCCTGGCCATCGTGGGCCTCGCCGCCCTGGTCGCCGTGTTCGCCGTGCGCGGCCGCAGCCGTCTCCTGGTCTCCGGCCTGCTCGCGCTCAGCGGCCTGGGCGCGGCCCTGGCGGCCGTCCTCGGAGCCGACGGCCGCCAGGCCCTGGACGCCCAGGCGGCCCGTACGACCGCGGACACCGCCGCGCACGTGGCGGGCCTGACCCACACGGCGTGGCCGTACGTCACGGCCGTCGGCGCGGTGCTGATCCTGGCCGCCGGCCTGCTGGCGCTGCGCTTCGGCCGGAGCTGGCCCTCGATGGGGGGCCGCTACGAGCGTGACGGCAGCCCCCGAACCCGCAGGGCCGCGGCGATTGACCCGGACCGGCCCGAGGATCTGTGGAAGGCTCTGGACCGCGGCGAGGACCCGACCCGCTGAACGATCCCCGCGCGCGGTGCGGGACAATGACCCCGAGCGTTCGACACAGCACGTGCGACAGAGCAACGAGGAGCAACTCATGGCGGGCACTAGCCACGGACACACCCCGGCCGCCTGGACCGGTGTAATGATCGCCTTCATCGGCTTCTGCATCTCCGGTGCCTTCATGGTGCTGGCGAACCCGCTCGGCTTCTGGGCCGGCCTCGTCGTCGTCGTCCTCGGCGGTGTCGTGGGCATGGGGATGAAGGCCGCGGGCATGGGTGCGCCGAAGGCCACCCACCGCGACCTCGCCGAGGTCATCGCCGCGTCCAAGGTCCCGGCCAAGGTCTGAGTTCCGGCGCATCCGAAAGGCGCGGCCCCGTCGGGCTGCGCCTTTTGTCGTGAGCGGAGAGAATCAGCGGGTGGACGCCTCTCGCACCCCCGAAGCCGGGCCGCCGCCGGTGGCGCGCGTACCCCCCGTGCCCCCGCCGTCCGCTCCGCCCGCGGAGGGACCCGGGCCCGCCGGCCCGGCTCCCCGGGATCCCGCGCCCACGGCGCCCGCTCCCCGCGCACGGGCCTCCGCGGCCCGCCGGTCGGCCGCCCCCGTGCTCACCCTGGCCGCGGCCGTCGGCGCCTTCGCCTACGTGGGCGCCGTCGACCCGAACGAGCCCGGGCACTACCCGGTCTGCCCGCTCTTCCGGCTGACCGGAGTGCTGTGCCCCGGCTGCGGGGGCCTGCGCAGCGCGCACGCGTTCGCCCACGGCGATCTGATCACAGCTTTCGGGGCAAATGCCCTCGCCGTCGTCGGCTACTTCGCGTTCGCGGGATTCCTGGCCCTGTGGCTGGTTCGCGCCGTGCGCGGCGGGCCCGTCCCGACGCCGGTGCTGAAGCCGCTGCACTGGTGGGGTCTGGGTACCGCGGCACTGGTTTTCGCCGTGGTCCGGAACCTTTCCCTCGGTTCCGCCCTGGCCCCCTGAGGCCCGTACGCAGGGCAAATGAAGCCGGCATTCCGAATGTCCAGTTACTGGGACGGCGTCAACCGGGTGCCGAGCCGAGGCGTCCTGCGGATACCATTTGAGTGTCGACCTTGCTGTGGAACGTGTCTGCAAGGCGGCCGACCGTCATCGACCCGGAAGGGGGCCGCTCGCGTGAGTGTGCTCGACGAGATCATCGAAGGGGTCCGCGAAGACCTTGCCGAACGGCAGTCCCGCGTCAGCCTCGACGAGCTCAAGGAGCGTGCCGCCAAGGCGCCCCAGGCCAAGGACGGCGTCGCCGCACTGCGCGGTGACAGCGTCAAGGTGATCTGCGAGGTCAAGCGTTCCAGCCCGTCCAAGGGCGCGCTGGCCGCGATCGCCGATCCGGCAGGGCTCGCCGCCGACTACGAGGCGGGCGGTGCGGCGGTCATCTCCGTCCTCACCGAGCAGCGCCGCTTCGGTGGCTCCCTCGCCGACCTGGAGGCCGTCCGCGCGCGCGTGGACATCCCGATCCTGCGCAAGGACTTCATCGTCACGGCGTACCAGCTCTGGGAGGCCCGTGCCTACGGCGCCGACCTCGCGCTGCTGATCGTCGCGGCCCTGGAGCAGGAGGCCCTCGTCTCCCTCATCGAGCGGGCCGAGTCCATCGGCCTCACCCCGCTCGTCGAGGTCCACGACGAGGAGGAAGTGGAGCGCGCGGTCGCCGCCGGTGCCAAGATCATCGGTGTCAACGCCCGCAACCTCAAGGACCTCAAGGTCGACCGCTCCGTCTTCGAGCGCGTCGTCCAGGAGATCCCGGCCCACATCGTGAAGATCGCCGAATCCGGCATCCGCGGGCCGCACGACCTGATCGCCTACGCCAACGAGGGCGCCGACGCCGTCCTGGTCGGGGAGTCCCTGGTCACCGGCCGCGACCCGAAGTCGGCCGTGGCCGACCTCGTCGCCGCCGGCGCTCACCCCGCACTGCGTCACGGGCGGAGCTGACCCGTCCCGTGACCCACGACCGCCCCTCCGTCCGCACCCGACCCGGCCCCCGCGGCCGGGCCGCGGTGCCGACGGCGCACGCGCCGCTGGCGCGCGGCTGCCGCCCCCGCGGCTGCCGCGCCCCGGCACGGCGGGTGCACGGGCGGCGGGTCCGGTACGTGATCGGCTCCGAGCCCGGTCAGGTCAACGGCATGCGATGGCGGCGCCCCAGCGCGCCGTAGACGAGGATCGCCGCGCGGCGAGTGCCGCGCGCGGTCCCCGTACGGCCCTGTGCCCCCGAGCCGCCGGCTCCGGGCACGGGCCGCTCCGTACCGTACGCACGCCACGCCCCAGCGGGGTTTGAGCGTCACGGGCGGGCGGCGCAATACGGTGAAGAGCACCCCGCCGCATCTCGCATCCCCGTAGGAGCACTGGACATGTCCAGCGAGTTCTTCATTCCGGACCCGGAGGGTCACGTCCCCGACGCCGAGGGTTACTTCGGTGCCTTCGGCGGCAAGTTCATCCCGGAGGCGCTCGTCGCCGCCGTGGACGAGGTCGCCGTCGAGTACGAGAAGGCCAAGGGGGACCCGGCCTTCGCGGCCGAGCTCAACGAGCTCATGGTCCACTACACCGGCCGGCCCAGCGCCCTCACCGAGGTGCCCCGCTTCGCGGAGCACGCGGGCAACGCGCGCATCTTCCTCAAGCGCGAGGACCTCAACCACACCGGCTCGCACAAGATCAACAACGTGCTGGGCCAGGCGCTGCTCACCAAGCGCATGGGCAAGACCCGCGTCATCGCCGAGACCGGCGCCGGCCAGCACGGCGTGGCCACCGCCACCGCCTGCGCCCTCTTCGGCCTCGACTGCACCATCTACATGGGCGAGATCGACACGCAGCGCCAGGCCCTGAACGTGGCCCGCATGCGGATGCTGGGCGCCGAGGTCATCGCGGTGAAGTCCGGTTCCCGGACCCTGAAGGACGCCATCAACGAGGCGTTCCGGGACTGGGTCGCGAACGTGGACCAGACCCACTACCTGTTCGGCACGGTCGCCGGCCCGCACCCCTTCCCGGCCATGGTGCGCGACTTCCACCGCGTCATCGGCGTCGAGGCCCGCCGCCAGATCCTGGAGCGCGCGGGACGGCTGCCCGACGCCGTCGCGGCCTGCGTCGGCGGCGGGTCCAACGCCATCGGCCTCTTCCACGCCTTCATCCCGGACGCGGACGTCCGCCTGGTCGGCTTCGAGCCCGCGGGACACGGCGTCGAGACCGGCGAGCACGCGGCCACGCTGACCGCGGGCGAGCCCGGGATCCTGCACGGCTCCCGCTCGTACGTCCTCCAGGACGAGGAGGGCCAGATCACCGAGCCGTACTCCATCTCGGCCGGCCTGGACTACCCGGGCATCGGTCCGGAGCACTCCTACCTCAAGGACTCCGGCCGCGGCGAGTACCGCGCGGTCACCGACGACGCCGCCATGCAGGCCCTGCGGCTGCTGTCCCGCACCGAGGGCATCATCCCGGCCATCGAGTCGGCGCACGCGCTGGCCGGCGCCCTGGAGCTGGGCCGGGAGCTGGGCCCGGAGGGGCTGATCGTGGTCAACCTGTCCGGCCGCGGCGACAAGGACATGGACACCGCCGCCCGCTACTTCGGGCTGTACGACGCCGACGGGGAAGTCGCCGAGAACGAGTTCTCCGAAGGGGACGACAAGTGAGCGCCACCACCCCGGCCGGAACGGGTACCGGCACCATCGACCTGCTGAGCGCGACCCTGGCCAAGGCGAAGGCCGAGGACCGGGCCGCCCTGGTCGCCTACCTCCCGGCGGGCTTCCCCACGGTCGACGGCGGCATCGAGGCCGTCAAGGCCGTCATCGCGGGCGGCGCCGACATCGTCGAGATCGGCCTCCCGCACAGCGACCCGGTCCTGGACGGCCCGGTCATCCAGACCGCCGACGACATCGCCCTGCGCGGCGGCGTGAAGATCGCGGACGTGATGCGGACCGTGCGGGAGGCCCACGCGGCCACCGGCGCCCCGGTCCTGGTCATGACGTACTGGAACCCCATCGACCGCTACGGCGTCGAGCGGTTCACGGCCGAGCTCGCCGCGGCGGGCGGCGCCGGCTGCATCCTGCCCGACCTGCCGGTCCAGGAGTCCGCCCTGTGGCGGGAGCACGCGGAGAAGCACGGTCTGGCGACCGTCTTCGTCGTGGCCCCCAGCAGCAAGGACGCGCGGCTGGCCACCATCACCGCGGCCGGTTCCGGCTTCGTCTACGCCGCGTCCCTCATGGGGGTCACCGGCACCCGCGAATCGGTCGGCAACCAGGCCCAGGAACTGGTGACCCGCACCCGCGCCACCACCGACCTGCCGGTCTGCGTCGGGCTGGGCGTCTCCAACGCCGTCCAGGCCAAGCAGGTCGCCGCCTTCGCCGACGGCGTCATCGTCGGCTCGGCCTTCGTGAAGCTGCTGCTGGACGCCCCGGATCTGCCGGCCGGGCTGGCCGGGGTGCGCGCGCTTGCGGCCGAGCTTGCGGAAGGCGTACGCAGGAGCTGACGCGGAGCGGTTTCCGAACGGGTTCTGTAGCCCGATCGGGTGGAAGTGGGGGCAGGGAGGCACGCGAGTGCCTCCCTGCTTCGTTTGGCGGAACGTGAGCGAGAAGAACGACGGTGCGAACCGCGATGCGACGAAACGATCGGCCCGGGAGCGACTCCAGGAGGAGCGCCAGCGGGAGAAGGCCCGGGACAAGCGCCGGCGGACCCTCGTCGTGTCGGCGGCGGTGGTGGGCGTCCTCGGCCTGGCCGCCGTCGTCGGCCTGATCGCGGCCAACACCGGCAAGAGCGGCGCCGACAAGGCGGGCCCGGTGGTCGCCCCCTCGGGGGCCACCGGCAAGGACGCGCTCGCCGTCCAGACGGGCAAGGCCGAGGCGAAGTCCACCCTCACCGTGTGGGAGGACTTCCGCTGTCCCGCCTGCAAGAGCTTCGAGGACCAGTACCGCGACACGGTCCACGAGCTGGAGGCCAAGGGCCTGCTCAAGGTCGATTACCACATCGTCACGCTCATCGACGGGAACATGGGCGGCAGCGGCTCGCTGAAGTCGGCCAACGCCGCGGCCTGCGCGCAGGACGCCGGCAAGTTCTCCGCCTACCACGACGTGCTCTTCCAGAACCAGCCGGAGGAGGTCGACGACGCCTTCGGCAAGAACGCCAGGCTGCTGGAGCTGGCGGGCAAGGTGGAGGGTCTGGACACCCCCGCGTTCCGGGCCTGCGTGGAGGAGGGCACCCACAACAGCTGGGTGGCCAAGTCGCAGGACGCCTTCCGGGCGGGCAAGTTCCGGGGGACCCCGACCGTGCTCCTGGACGGCAAGGACATCTTCGCCGACCAGGCGAACCCGCTGACCCCGCAGAAGCTCAAGGAGAAGGTCGAGGCCTCCGCGAAGGGCGCGGGCAAGGCCACGCCGTCGGCGGAGGCGTCCTCCGGCAGCGGCGGTGGCACCGGCAGCGGTGCGGGCGCCGGTACGAAGGCCTCGCCGTCGGCCACGCCTTCGGGCGGCGGGTCGCGGACGCCCTCGAAGGGCGGTGCGGACGGTCCGTCCGCCGGCTCGTCCACCGGGTCCCCGAAGGGGACGTCGAGCGGTACCTCCGGGGACTGAGCGACCCCCGGGCCGTGTGTGGATTTGGTTTCGGCTTGCCGGGTGGTTGCGGTCCGCACCACCCGGCAGGGTAGCGTCAGCTCTGCCATGGACATTGCTTACATCCCCAGCCCGTCGACCGGCGTGATCCATCTCGGACCGATCCCGCTGCGCGGCTACGCGTTCTGCATCATCGTCGGCGTCTTCGTCGCCGTCTGGCTCGGCAACAAGCGGTGGGTCGCCAGAGGCGGCAAGCCGGGGACGGTCGCGGACATCGCCGTGTGGGCGGTGCCGTTCGGGCTGGTCGGCGGTCGCCTCTACCACGTGATCACCGACTACCAGCTGTACTTCGGCGAGGGCCGCAACTGGGTCGACGCCTTCAAGATCTGGGAAGGCGGCCTCGGCATCTGGGGTGCCATCGCGCTCGGCGCGGTGGGTGCCTGGATCGGCTGCCGGCTGCGCGGGATCCCGCTGCCGGCCTGGGCGGACGCCCTGGCCCCGGGCATCGCGCTGGCCCAGGCCTGCGGGCGCTGGGGCAACTGGTTCAACCAGGAGCTGTACGGCCGGGCCACCGACCTGCCGTGGGCGGTGGAGATCAGCGAGGGCGCGAACCGCGTCGCCGGGACCTACCACCCGACGTTCCTGTACGAGTCGCTCTGGTGCGTCGGCGTCGCCGTGCTGGTGATCTGGGCCGACCGCCGCTTCACGCTCGGCCACGGGCGGGCGTTCGCGCTGTACGTCGCCGCGTACTGCGTGGGCCGCGGCTGGATCGAGTACATGCGGGTCGACGAGGCGCACCACATCCTGGGCCTGCGGCTGAACGTCTGGACGTCGATCGTCGTCTTCGTCCTGGCCGTGGTCTACCTGGTGCTGTCGGCCAGGCTGCGGCCGGGCCGCGAGGAGATCGTCGAGCCGGAGACCCCCGGCGCGGCGAAGGACGAGGACAAGGCCGGGACCGGCGGTGACGCCGACGACGCGGCCGGAGCCCCGGACACCGCGAAGGACGCGAACGAGGACGGCACCGCCCAGGGCGGGGCCGCACCCGGCGCGAAGCCGGCCGACGGCGCCGCGCCGGAGGCGGCAGCGGAGTCCAAGGCGTCCGTCCTGACGAAGGCGGAGCCCGCGGACGCCGCGGCGGCCGGGGCCGCTGCCGAACCCAAGGGCGCCGTCACGGCGGACCTGCGGAAGGCGAAGCCGGCCGAGGGCGCTGCCCCGGAGGCCGGAAAGGCCTGACCGGAACGTTCCGGGAGGGGCGCCGCGCCCCGCCCCGCGCCCCCCCCGCCCCCCCCGGGCCCGCCCCCCCCCGCCCCCCGCGGCCCCCCGGGGGCCCGCGGGGGGGCCGGGCCCGGGGGGGGGGGGGCGCGGGCCCCCCCCGCCGCCCCCCCCCCCCCGCCCGGGGCCGCCCCCCCCCCCCCGCCCCCGGCGCCCCCCCGCCCCCCCCGCCCCCCCCCCCCCGGGCGGGGGGGGCCCCCCCCCCCCCGGCCCCCCCCCCTCCCGCGTTCCCGGGGCCGGCGCGCACCGGCCCCCGGCGTCACCGCGTGGCCGCGCGGCGGGACAGGGCCAGGGTGCGGTGGGCCGCGGCCACCACCGCCGGGTCCACGAACCTGCCGTCGGGCAGGGCCAGCGCCCCCGGGGTGGCGCGGGCGGCGCCGAGCACCTCCTCGGCGGCGGTGACCTCCTCGGCCGCGGGGACGTAGGCCCGCTCGATCACCGGCAGCTGGCGGGGGTGGATGGCGGCCCGGCCGAGGAAGCCCAGGGTCCGGCCGCGGGCGCAGGAGGCGGCCAGCGCCTCCAGGTCCCGGATGTCGGGGAACACCGACTGGGCCGGGGGCGAGAGACCCGCGGCCCGCGCCGCCACCACCACCCGGGACCGGCACCAGTCCAGCCCCGACTCGGCGCTGACGGCGAGGTCGGCCCGCAGGTCCGCCTCGCCCAGCGAGAGGCCGCGCAGGGAGGGGTGGGCGCGGGCGATCTCGTACGCGCGCTCCACGCCGAGCGCCGACTCCAGGAGGGCGTGCAGGCCGACGCCGCCGGTGCGGTCGGCGGCGGTGGTGATCTGCTCCGGGGAGCTGATCTTGGGCAGCCGCAGGCCGGCGAGTCCGTGCAGCCCCGCCAGCGCGGCGAGGTCGGCGCCGCCCCACGGGGAGTCGAGGGGGTTGACGCGCACGTGGACGGGGACCGGGGGCCGCTCGCCGAGGAGTTCGGCGGTGGCGGAGCGGGCGTACTCCTTGCGGGAGACCGGTACGGCGTCCTCCAGGTCCACGATGACGGCGTCCGCCCCGCAGGCCAGGGCCTTGGCCACCACCGCCGGACGGTCGCCCGGTGCGTAGAGCCAGGTCAGGATCACAGGGCCCCCTCCGTCCGCAGCGCGCCGATCTCGGCCCCGGTCAGGCCGAGCTCCGCGAGGACCTCCTCGGTGTCCGCGCCGTGGGGGCGGCCGGCCCAGCGGATGCCGCCCGGGGTCCCGGAGAGCCGGAAGAGGACGTTCTGCATCCGGATCGGGCCGAGTTCGGGGTCCTCGACCTCGGTGACGGTGTCCAGGGCCGCGTACTGCGGGTCCTCCATCACGTCCCGTACGTCGTAGACCCGCGCGACCGCCGCCTGGGCGTCCTCGAAGGCGGCCAGGACCTCGTCCGCCTTGTGCCGGGCGATCCAGCCGCCGACGGCATCGTCCAGGACGGCGGCGTGGGCGGCCCGGCCGGAACCCGTCGCGAACCACGGCTCGTCGATCAGCTCGGGCCGGCCGACCAGGCGCACCACGCGCTCGGCGATGGACTGGGCGGAGGTGGAGACCGCGAGCCAGCGCCCGTCGAGGCTGCGGTAGGTGTTGCGGGGCGCGTTGTTCGTGGAGCGGTTGCCGGTGCGGGGCTGCACGTAGCCGAGCTGGTCGTACCAGAGGGGGTGCGGGCCCAGCACGGTGAGGATCGGCTCGATGATGGCCAGGTCCACGACCTGCCCGGCTCCGGTGCGGTCGCGTCCGGCGAGCGCGGTCATCACGGCGTACGCGGTGGTCAGCGCGGCGATCGAGTCCGCCAGGCCGAAGGGCGGCAGGGTCGGCGGCCCGTCCGGCTCCCCGGTGATCGCGGCGAAGCCGCTCATCGCCTCGGCGAGGGTGCCGAAGCCCGGGCGGTGGGCGTACGGCCCGTGCTGGCCGAACGCCGTGACGCGGGCCAGCACCAGCCGCGGGTTGACGGCCGACAGCTCGGCCCAGCCCAGGCCCCACTTCTCCAGGGTGCCGGGGCGGAAGTTCTCGACGACGACGTCCGCGGTGGCGGCGAGGCGCAGCAGGACGTCCCGGCCGCCGGGGGTGGACAGGTCGAGGGTCATGGTCCGCTTGTTGCGGCCCAGCAGCTTCCACCACAGGCCGACCCCGTCCTTGGAGGGGCCGTGGCCCCGGGAGGGGTCGGGCCGTCCGGGGTGCTCGACCTTGACGACCTCGGCGCCGAAGTCGCCCAGCAGGGTGGCGGCGAGGGGCCCGGCGAAGAGGGTGGCGAGGTCGAGGACGCGGAGCCCTTGCAGGGGACCCGGGGCGGGCACCGCGGGGCCGGGGCCGGGGGCCACCGCGCCGGAGGGGGTCACGAGGCGGCTCCGGAGCCGCCGGCGGGTCCGGAGCCGGCCGGGGTTCCGCCGGCGGGCGGGGGCGGGGGCGCGGCGCCGGGCTCGGGCGGGGCGCCGGACGCGCCGGCGGCGTCCGCCTCCGCCCGGGTGGGCATCGAGTCCTGGGCTCCGGGCCGCTGGACGGAGAGCGCGGCCGCGGCCGAGGCCCAGCGCAGCGCGTCCGGCATCGGGCGGCCCTCGCCGAGGGCCACCGCGAGGGCGCCGACGAACGTGTCCCCGGCCGCGGTGGTGTCCACGGCCCGGACCCGGGGCGCGGGCACGGTGAGCGGGGCGCGGCCGCGCGCGGCGTACAGGACCCCGGCCGCCCCCAGCGTGACGACCACCTCCGGTACCTCGTCCAGCAGGGCGGCGGCGGCCCGGTGCGGGTCGGTGAGCCCGGTGAGGGAGGCCGCCTCGTGCTCGTTGGGGACCAGGAGGTCGGTCGCGGCCAGGAGTCCGGCCGGCAGCGGCCGGGCCGGGGCCGGGGTCAGGACCGTGCGGACCCCGTGCGCGCGGGCGGCGAGGGCTCCGGCGAGGACGGCCTCCAGGGGAAGTTCGAGCTGGAGGAGCAGGGCGCCGGCGGCGGCGATGCGGCTGTCGTCGCCCGCTTCCAGCCCGGTGACGCGGGCGTTGGCCCCGGGGATGACGACGATGCTGTTGCCGCCCTCGTCGTCCACGGTGATGTGCGCGGTGCCGCTGGCCCCCTCGACCGTGCGCAGGCCGGCCGTCCCGACCCCGGCCGCCGCGAGCGCGGAGCGCAGCCGTACGCCGAACTCGTCGGCCCCGACCGCCCCGATCATCACCACCGTCCCGCCGAGGCGGGCCGCCGCGACGGCCTGGTTGGCGCCCTTGCCGCCGGGCACGGTGCGGAAGGCGGTGCCGGTGACGGTCTCCCCGAGGCGGGGGGCCTTGGGGACGTAGGCGACGAGGTCCATGTTCGTACTGCCGAGCACGGCGATGGCCGTCATGAGCGGGCTGCCTCCTGTGCGGTGAGGTGGGCGAGGGTGTCGAAGCCGGTGCCGTCGAAGCCGGGGACGGTGGTGGACAGGCGGTTCTTCAGCGGGGCGGTCCAGCGCTCCGGGAGGGCGTCCGGCGAACCGGCGAGCAGCCCCGCGAGGGCCCCGGCCGTGGCCCCGTTGGAGTCGGTGTCCCAGCCGCCCGAGACGGCGCGGCAGACGGAGCGGGTGAAGTCCCCGTCGGCGTGGGTGAGGGCGGCCGCGATCAGGGCGGTGTTGGGGACGGCGTGGACCCAGTGGTAGTGACCGTAGCGCGCGTGCAGGGCGTCGACGACGCGGTCGAAGTCCGGCTCCGCGGCGGCCGAGGCGATCGCGAACCGGACGGCTTCGGCGAGGCGCGAGCGCGGCGGTACGACCGCCAGCCCGGCCCGCAGCGCGCCGTGGACGTCCGCGTCGCCGGTGGCGGCCTCGGCGGTGGCGGCGGCGACGAGCAGCGCGGCGTACACGCCGTTGCCGGTGTGGGTCAGGGTGGCGTCGCGGTACGCCTGGGCCGCGGCGGCGGCCGGGTCGCCGGGGTGGGTCCAGCCGTGGACGTCGGCGCGGATGAGGGCGCCGATCCACTCGCGGAACGGATTGTGGTGGGCGGCGGTGGCGGGCGGCTCCAGCCCGAGGAGGAGGTTGCGGTAGGCGACCCGCTCGGCGGTGAAGGTCCGTCCGGCGGGCAGTTCGTCGAGCCAGAGGCGGGCGACGTCGGCGGTGGTGAACCGCTTGCCGTGCCGCCGGAGCAGGAGCAGGCCGAGGAGGGGGTAGTTGAGGTCGTCGTCCTCGGGCATGCCGTCGATGTTCTCGGCGAGGGAGGTCGGGGCCGAGCGCCGGTTCCACGGGTGGGCGGCCAGCAGCTCCGGGGGGACGCCGCGGGCGGTGAACCAGTCGTTCAGCGGCCAGTTCCCGGCGGCGCGGGCCAGCGCCCGGACGGCGGCCAGGGGCAGCTTCTCGACGGGCTTGCCGAGCAGGCACCCGGCGGCCCGCCCCAGCCAGGCGGCTTCCAGCCGGGCCGTGAGGCGGGGATCGGCGGCGGGAGCCGGTTCCGGTACGGCGGGTTCCGGTACGGCGGGGCCCGGCGCGGCCGGGCCCGGTGTGCGGTGCGGGGCCGGGGCCGGGGCGGCGGTCGGCCAGGTGGCGCGGACCGCCTCCCAGGACGCGGGCTCGTCGGCGGCCAACGGTGAGGGCAGCAGGGCGAGTTCGTCCAGCAGCCGGGCGGCGAGGGCGCGGAGCCGCGGGTCGGCCGGGCCGGGGGAGGCGCCGGCCCGCTCGGGCGCGGGATGCCCGCCGGCCGCCAGCCAGGCCCGGCGGGCGGGCCCGGCGTCCCGGCCGTCCTCGTCCGCCTGCCGGAGCTCGTGCCCGACGAGGTCCTCGGGCTGCGCCCAGGTGACCCGCAGGCCCTGCTCGGCGGGCGGGGCCCGGTGGGGGGCCGGGGCGCCCCGGGTGGCGGCGGGCGCGGTCCCGGGCGCCGGGGGCGCGGTGGGCGGGCGGCTCACCGGGGGGCGGCGATCGCGGTGAAGGCCGCCTCGTGGGTGCGGCGGCGGGAGCGGTCGAGGGCGAAGACCTCGCGGGACACCGCGGCCAGCGCGGCCGCCGGCGCGCGCAGGTCGAGGCGGCTGGCCTCGGCGACCTGCTTGGCCCACGCCTCGGGGACGGCGGACTCCCCGCCCAGGGCCCCGGCGACGGCGCCCGCCATCGTCGCGATGGAGTCGCAGTCGCGGCCGTAGTTGACCGCGCCGAGCACCGAGGGCTCGTACGCGCCGTCCGCGATCAGCAGCATCCCGAGCGCGACGGGGAGTTCCTCGATGGAGTGGAGCCGGGACGGGCGCCGGGCGCCCAGTGACGGCTTGCGGTAGTCCGGGCCCACCGAGTCGTACGGGGCCACCGCCGCCCGCAGCGGGACCAGGGCCGACTCGAAGTCCCGGTGGCGGGAGGCCGCTTCGGCGACCGCCGCGATGGCCGCGCGGGTGCCGTCCTTGGCGAGGGCCAGCGCGGTGTCCACCACCGAGGCGGCGGTGGCGCCGGGGACGCACGCCGCCGCCACGGCCGCCGCGAACACGCCCGCGGCCTCCCGCCCGTACGAGGACTGGTGCGCGCCCGCGACGTCCAGCGCCTCCGCGTACGCACCCTCCGGGTTGCCGGCGTTGACGATGCCGACCGGCGCCATGTACATCGCCGCGCCGCAGTTGACGATGTTGCCGCTGCCGGCCTCGCGCGGGTCCACGTGCCCGTAGTGCAGCCGGGTCACGATCCACTTCTCGGCGAGGAAGATCCGCTGCAACGGCAGCGCCTCCGCCTCCAGTTCGGGGATCCAGCGGGGGTTGCCCATCAGGTCGGGGACGAGGTGGTCGGCGACCGCGTAGGCGTCGAGGTGGTCGCGCACGGCCTCGTAGACCCGTACCAGCGCGTGCGTCATCAGGGTGTCGTCCGTGACGTGCCCGTCGCCCTTGTGGTACGGGGCGATGGGGCGTGCCGTACGCCAGTCCTCGTACCAGGGTCCGACGATGCCGTGGACGCGGCCGCCGTGCCGTTCCACGATCCGGTCCGGGGTCCAGCCCTCGACCGGGCCGCCGAGCGCGTCGCCGACGGCGGCTCCGACGAGGGCGCCGTGGGCCCGGTCCTCCAACGTGAGCGTCATGTCCGAATCATCCCTTGGGTGAGGTGAGTTCCGTACGCGCGAGCAGCGCGGCGAGTGCGACGAGGTCGGTGCCGGCGAGGCGGGGGAGGGCGCAGCCGGACAGGGTCCGGCAGGCCTCGCGCCAAGCGGCGGGGATCGAGTCGCCGCCGCCGAGCGCGCCGGTGAGGGCGCCGGCGAGGGCGGGGGCGGAGTCCGCGACGCGGGACAGGCAGGCGGCGGCCGGAACGGCCTCCGCCACCCTGCCGCGGGCGGCGGTCGCGAGGGCGAGGGCGACGGGCACGGTCTCGGCGGCGGCGATCCCGTAGCTGTAGACGTGGTCCACGATCTCGTGTTCGAGGGTGGGGACGATGGCGAAGGCGCCGCCGTCGGCGTCCGTCCCGAGGTGGGTGCGGGCCAGCCCGACGGCGTGGCGGGCGTTGCGGCCGATCTCGGTGGACTCGGGGAGCTGGGCGAGGGCGGCCTCGACGGCGGCGTCGACGTCCGCGCCGGCGAGGGCGGTGGCGATCGCGGCGGCCATCGCGCGGGCACCGTGGACGCCGTCGCCGTCCTGGGTGTAGCGGGCGTCGAACTCGGCGAGGTCCGCGGCGGCGGCCGGTGAGCCGGGGTGGACGACGGCCAGGACGCAGGCGCGGACGCAGGCGGCGTCGTCGAAGTAGTGCGGGTTGTCGTGGCCGGTGGCGGGCGGGCGCAGGCCGGCGGCGAGGTTGCCCAGGCCGGCGCGGACGGAGATCCGGGCGCGGAGCGGCAGTACGGCGGACTCCACCTCGGGGGCGCGTTCCGCGGCCGCGGCGACCTCGGAGGCGAGGGCGTTCCACGCGAGGTCGATGGCGGCGCGCATGCGGCGGGACCGGGAGAGGTCGCTGAGCAGGACCCCGGCGGCGGTGAGCACGGACTCGGCCGCGAAGGCCGCCCACTCGGCGTCGTCGCTGGGGCCGAGGCGCAGCGGCTCCGGGGGCTGGTTGAGGGCGATCGGGACGGGGAGGGTGGTGGTGGCGTTCTGCTCGGCGAAGGTGTCGAGCTCCCGGGTGAGGCGCCGGGTCCACTCGGGCATCCGGCTGGCGCGGTGGCGGGCGGCCGGCCAGCCGGCCGCGTCCCCGGCAGCGAGCCCGAGCAGCAGCCCCTCGATCCGCCGCCGGCCGATCGCGCCGCCGGCCGCGTCCGCGGCGGTACGGGTCTCCGGGCGGGGGAGCTCCGCGGGGGGCCCGGCCGGCCGCTCGGCGATCCGGACCCCGGCCGTACGGGGCGCTCGCGGCGCGGAGTCCGGTACGGCCGCGAGCCCCGCGGCGGCGGCACGCGGCTCCGGGCCGCCGCCCGGGCCGGGGATCCCCGGCGGGGCGGGGTCCGGCGGGGCGGGGTCCGGCGCGGCGCCCCGCCCGTCCGGGGCGTCCTGTGCGTGCGGGCCGCCGGGCGCGTCCGGGGCGTCCGGGGCGTCCGGGGCCGGTACGGCGGTCCGCGGGGCGGCGGCCGTCCAGCGCGGGGGAGCGGGGCGCGCGGCCCCGGCCCCCGGGGCCCCCGGGCGGCCGGGAGCCGGGGCCGGGGCGGGAGCCGGGTCGGCCGGGGCCGGGGCGGGGTGGGGTGCCGGTGTCGCGGGGTCCGGGGTGTACGGGGGCGGGGTCATCGGGGGGTCTCGTATTCGGGGGTGAGGAGGTCCGCGATGTCCAGGACGTGGTAGCCCCGCATCGAGGGGAGGCAGCTGCCGCGGACCGGGCCGATGGCCGCCGCCCAGGCGTCGGGGATCGCCGGGGCGCCCGACATCGCGCCGGCCAGCGCGCCCGCGACCGCGGCCGTGGTGTCCGCGTCGCGCCCCATGTTCACGGCGGTCAGTACGGAGCCGGCGAAGTCGCCCCCGCACGAGGCGAACGCGCCGAAGGCCAGCCCCACCGCCTCGGGTGCCAGGTCCGTCCACGGGTAGCCGCCGATGACGACGGCCGAGCGCACGGCCCGCTCGCCGCGCGGGGCGGCGGTCACCGCGCGCCGCAGGGAGCGGGCCGTCCAGGAGTCGGAGGGGATGACGGACAGCGCCGCCGAGACCACGGAGGCCGGGGACCCGCCGGCCATGGCCGCCGCGACGCCCGCCGCGACGGCCTGGCCGCCGTAGATGCCCTCCCCGTCGTGGCTCACGCAGCCGTCGATCGCGACGAGCCGCGCCGCCTCGGCGGGGCGGCCGGCCGCGAAGACCCCGAAGGGGGCCGCCCGCATCGCCAGCCCGTCCGACCAGGCGTGCCGGTGCTGCGCGGAGATGGGGGCCGCGAGGCCCCGGCGGAGGTTCTCCAGGGTGCCGCGCTCCGAGAAGCCCGCGCCGCGGAAGGGGCCCTCGTCGAGGTCCGCGATCCAGTGGTGCCAGGCCCGTTCCACGTGGGCGACGGTGAGCGCCGTGCCGTGCCGGGCCAGCAGGAGCCCGGAGAAGATCGCGTACTCGGTGTCGTCGGTGCCCGCCGGGTCGTCCGACACGAAGCCCTCGATGCGGCCCCACTTGGCCCGGATCTCCGACGGCTTCATGTTCTCCGCGGGGGCGCCCAGCGCGTCACCCACCGCGAGTCCCAGAAGAGCACCCCTGGCCCGTTCGAGGAGGACCTGCGGATTGCATGCAGTCAGCTCCATGGCGCGCCTCTCCACTTGATGGGACTCATGATGAGCCCTTGGGGGATTTGTGCCATGACATCTGGTTTGTCGCTCGCCGCGAAACACCCCGCGCGGGTTCTCGTCACCCGGTCGCCGAGCCGCAAAACCGCAGGTAAGTACGGCCTTCCTTGCTGGCGGGCGGCAAAAATCGTGCGTAGGTTCGAGGTGTTCAGGGGGAGTGGGTGTCCGCGCGTCGGCCGCGCGGCGGCTTCGCGTACCCACTCGTACAAAAGGGGAGAAGAGCACCGCCATGTCCATCATCGACACCGAAGCACCGCTGCACACCGCCCACCGCGACAACCACACCCACCGCGACGTCAACGGCGGATGGCTGCGCCCGGCTGTCTTCGGTGCGATGGACGGGCTCGTGTCCAACCTCGCCCTCATGACCGGTGTCGCGGGCGGCGCCGTCGCCCCGCACGTCGTGGTGATCACCGGGCTGGCGGGCCTCGCGGCCGGCGCGTTCTCGATGGCGGCCGGCGAGTACACCTCGGTGGCCTCGCAGCGCGAGCTGGTGCTCGCGGAGCTCGACGTGGAGCGCCAGCAGCTGCGCAAGCACCCCGTCGACGAGATGGAGGAGCTGGCGGAGCTCTACGTCTCGCGCGGCGTCGACCCCTCCCTCGCCCGCGAGGTGGCCATGCAGCTCTCCCGCGACCCGGAGCAGGCGCTGGAGATCCACGCCCGCGAGGAGCTCGGGATCGACCCCGAGGACCTGCCGTCGCCCATGGTCGCCGCGGTGTCCTCGTTCGGCTCCTTCGCGCTCGGCGCGCTGCTGCCCCTGCTGCCGTACCTGCTCGGGGCCGTGTCGCTGTGGCCGGCGGTGCTGCTCGCGCTGGTGGGGCTGTTCGCCTGCGGTGCGGTCGTCTCGCGGGTCACGGCCAGGTCCTGGTGGTACAGCGGGCTGCGCCAGCTCGTCCTGGGTGGCGCGGCCGCGGGTGTGACGTACATCCTGGGAACCTGGATCGGTGGGGCCGTAGGCTGACCGCGCAGGGAGTGAGACACTATGCAGTACGCGACATAAGTAGTTCGTTACTCGGCGGTTTCGATTCCGTGTCCGCCGGGCATCACACCATGGCGTCCCCCCGGTCCCTGCCGGGAGGCGCGCCCCAGGGGCAACGATGCCCCTCGCGCCGGGACCTTCGGCCCGTGATCGTCACCTGATTCGCCCGCGAAGGTCCCCACTTTTCTGCCCGTGCACTGTCCGCATGCTGGAATGGCATATCCGCTTCTCGGGATTGTCGTCATCATGTAATCTGCACGAAATTTCGCAGAGGGCCAACGTCGTCCCTCGGCTATGCACATATGCCACGACGACGACGGGAGAGCCGATGCGTTCCGCATCCACGCACTCCGCGACCGGCCCCAGCACCACCGCCTGGTCGCCCATGGACGGTCGCCCCGCCCAGCAGGGCATGTACGACCCGCGCAACGAGCACGACGCCTGCGGCGTCGGCTTTGTGGCCAACCTCAGCGGCGAGGCCAGCCACACGCTGGTCGAGCAGGCGCTGACCGTATTGCGGAACCTCGAGCACCGCGGCGCGACGGGCTCCGAGCCCGACTCGGGCGACGGCGCCGGAATCCTCTCCCAGGTGCCGGACGCGTTCCTGCGCGAGGTGGCCGGGTTCGAGCTCCCCGAGGCCGGCGCGTACGCCGTCGGCATCGCCTTCCTGCCCGCCGACGGCTCCGCACAGGCCGTCGCGCAGATCGAGGCCATCGCCGCCGAGGAGGACCTCACGGTCCTCGGCTGGCGCGAGGTGCCCGTCACCCCCGACCTGCTCGGCAACGGCGCCCGCGCCACCATGCCGGCCTTCTCCCAGCTGTTCGTCAGCAACGGGAGCACCGGCATCGAGCTGGACCGCAAGGCGTTCGTGCTGCGCAAGCGCGCCGAGCGCGAGGCCGGGGTGTACTTCCCGTCGCTCTCCGCGCGCACCATCGTCTACAAGGGCATGCTGACCACCGGCCAGCTGGAGCCCTTCTTCCCGGACCTCTCCGACCGCCGCTTCGCGTCGACGCTCGCCCTGGTCCACTCCCGGTTCTCGACGAACACCTTCCCGTCCTGGCCGCTCGCCCACCCGTACCGCTTCGTCGCGCACAACGGCGAGATCAACACGGTCAAGGGCAACCGCAACTGGATGAAGGCCCGCGAGTCCCAGCTGGCCTCCGGAGTCTTCGGCGACGGCGCCCTGGAGCGCATCTTCCCGATCTGCACCCCGGACGCCTCCGACTCGGCCTCGTTCGACGAGGTCCTGGAGCTGCTCCACCTCGGCGGCCGCTCCCTGCCGCACAGCGTGCTGATGATGATCCCGGAGGCGTGGGAGAACCACACCTCCATGGACCCGGCGCTGCGCGCGTTCTACAAGTACCACTCCACGCAGATGGAGCCCTGGGACGGCCCGGCCTGCGTCACCTTCACCGACGGCACCCAGGTCGGCGCGGTCCTCGACCGCAACGGCCTGCGCCCCGGCCGCTACTGGGTCACCGACGACGGCCTCGTCGTCCTCGGCTCCGAGGTCGGCGTGCTCGACATCGACCCGGCCAAGGTCGTCCGCAAGGGCCGCCTGCAGCCCGGCAAGATGTTCCTCGTCGACACCGCCCAGAAGCGGATCATCGAGGACTCCGAGATCAAGGCCGAGCTGGCCGGCGCCGCTCCGTACGCCGAATGGCTGGAGACCGGCGAGATCGAGCTGACGGACCTGCCCGAGCGCGAGCACATCGTGCACACCCACGCCTCGGTCACCCGCCGCCAGCAGACCTTCGGCTACACCGAGGAAGAGCTGCGCGTCATCCTCGCGCCGATGGCCCGCACCGCCGGCGAGCCGCTGGGCTCCATGGGTACGGACTCCCCGATCGCGGCCCTGTCCGAGCGGCCCCGGCTGCTCTTCGACTACTTCACGCAGCTGTTCGCGCAGGTCACCAACCCGCCGCTGGACGCCATCCGCGAGGAGCTCGTCACCTCGCTGCTGTCCTCGCTCGGCCCCCAGGGCAACCTGCTGGAGCCGAACGCCGCGTCCTGCCGCAGCGTGACCCTGCCCTTCCCGGTCATCGACAACGACGAGCTGGCCAAGCTCATCCACGTCAACGCCGACGGCGACATGCCCGGCATGAAGGCCGCCACGCTCTCCGGCCTCTACCGGGTCTCCGGCGGCGGCGAGACGCTGGCCGCCCGCCTGGACGAGATCCGCGGCGAGGTCGACGCGGCCATCGCGAACGGCGCGCACCTGATCGTCCTCTCCGACCGGCACTCGGACGCCGAGCACGCGCCGATCCCGTCGCTGCTGCTCACCTCCGCCGTGCACCACCACCTCATCGCCACCAAGCAGCGCACCCAGGTGGGCCTGCTGGTCGAGGCCGGCGACGTCCGTGAGGTCCACCACGTCGCGCTCCTCATCGGCTACGGCGCGGCCGCGGTCAACCCGTACCTCGCCATGGAGTCCGTCGAGGACCTGCTGCGCGCCGGTACCTTCCTGTCCGGCCTGGAGCCGGAGCAGGCCATCAAGAACCTGATCTACGCGCTCGGCAAGGGCGTCCTGAAGGTCATGTCCAAGATGGGCATCTCCACCGTCGCCTCCTACCGCGGCGCCCAGGTCTTCGAGGCCGTCGGCCTGAACGAGGAGTTCGTCGGGGCGTACTTCAGCGGTACCGCCACCAAGATCGGCGGCGCCGGCCTGGACGTCATCGCCAAGGAGGTGGCCGCGCGCCACGCCAAGGCGTACCCGGCCTCCGGCATCGCGGCCACGCACCGCGCGCTGGAGATCGGCGGCGAGTACCAGTGGCGCCGCGAGGGCGAGCCGCACCTGTTCGACCCGGAGACGGTCTTCCGCCTCCAGCACGCCACGCGCAACCGCCGGTACGACATCTTCAAGCAGTACACGGACCGGGTGAACGAGCAGTCCGAGCGCCTCATGACGCTCCGCGGCCTCTTCGGCTTCAAGACCGAGGGCGCGGCGGCCCGTCCGCCGATCTCCGTCGACGAGGTCGAGTCGGTCGCCGACATCGTCAAGCGCTTCTCCACCGGCGCCATGTCGTACGGCTCGATCTCGCGCGAGGCCCACGAGACCCTCGCCATCGCCATGAACCAGCTGGGCGGCAAGTCCAACACCGGTGAGGGCGGCGAGGACCCGGACCGCCTGTACGACCCGGCGCGCCGCTCCTCCATCAAGCAGGTCGCCTCCGGCCGCTTCGGTGTGACGAGCGAGTACCTGGTCAACGCGGACGACATCCAGATCAAGATGGCGCAGGGCGCCAAGCCCGGCGAGGGCGGCCAGCTGCCCGGCCACAAGGTCTACCCGTGGGTGGCCAAGACCCGGCACTCCACGCCGGGCGTGGGCCTGATCTCCCCGCCGCCGCACCACGACATCTACTCCATCGAGGACCTGGCGCAGCTGATCCACGACCTCAAGAACGCCAACCCGGCCGCGCGCATCCACGTGAAGCTCGTGTCCGAGGTCGGCGTCGGAACGGTCGCGGCCGGCGTCTCCAAGGCCCACGCGGACGTCGTCCTCATCTCCGGCCACGACGGCGGTACGGGCGCTTCCCCGCTCACCTCGCTGAAGCACGCGGGCGGTCCCTGGGAGCTCGGCCTCGCCGAGACCCAGCAGACGCTGCTGCTCAACGGGCTGCGCGACCGCATCGTGGTCCAGACGGACGGCCAGCTCAAGACCGGCCGCGACGTGGTCATCGCCGCGCTGCTGGGCGCCGAGGAGTTCGGTTTCGCGACCGCGCCGCTCGTCGTCTCCGGCTGCGTCATGATGCGCGTCTGCCACCTGGACACCTGCCCGGTCGGCATCGCCACGCAGAACCCGGTCCTGCGCGACCGCTTCTCCGGCAAGCCCGAGTTCGTCGTCAACTTCTTCGAGTTCATCGCCGAGGAGGTCCGCGAGATCCTCGCCGAGCTGGGCTTCCGCACCATCGAAGAGGCCGTCGGCCACGCCGAACTGCTCGACACCACCAAGGCCGTCACGCACTGGAAGGCGCAGGGCCTCGACCTGGAGCCCCTCTTCTACGTGCCCGAGCTGCCCGAGGGCGCGGTGCGCCACGCCCTCATCGAGCAGGACCACGGTCTGGAGAAGGCTCTCGACAACGAGCTGATCAAGCTCGCCGCCGACGCGCTGAACGCCGACGCGGCCGAGCAGGCCCAGCCGGTGCGCGCCCGGGTCGCGATCCGCAACATCAACCGGACCGTCGGCACGATGCTCGGCCACGAGGTCACGAAGAGGTTCGGCGGCGCGGGCCTGCCCGACGACACCATCGACCTGACCTTCACCGGTTCGGCCGGCCAGTCCTTCGGCGCCTTCGTCCCGCGGGGCGTCACGCTCCGCCTGGAGGGCGACGCCAACGACTACGTCGGCAAGGGCCTCTCCGGCGGCCGGATCGTGGTCCGCCCGGACCGCGGCGCCGACCACCTCGCCGAGTACTCGACCATCGCCGGCAACACGATCGGCTACGGCGCGACCGGCGGCGAGATGTTCCTGCGCGGCCGCACCGGCGAGCGCTTCTGCGTCCGCAACTCCGGTGCGCTGGTCGTCTCGGAGGGCGTGGGCGACCACGGCTGCGAGTACATGACCGGCGGCCAGGCCGTCGTCCTCGGCGAGACGGGCCGCAACTTCGCGGCCGGCATGTCGGGCGGCGTCGCGTACGTCATCGACCTCGACCCGGACAACGTCAACGTCGGCAACGCGGGAGCGGTCGAGACCGACCTGTCCGACACGGACAAGCAGTGGCTGCACGGTGTGGTGCGCCGCCACGAGGAGGAGACCGGCTCGACCGTGGCCGCGAAGCTCCTCGCTGACTGGTCCGCTGCGGCGGATCGATTCAGCAAGATCATCCCGACCACGTACAAGGCAGTGCTCGCCGCCAAGGACGCCGCTGAGCTGGCCGGACTCTCGGAGTCCGAGACCACTGAGAAGATGATGGAGGCGGCGACCCATGGCTGACCCGAAGGGCTTCCTCACCACAGCGCGCGAGACCGCCTGCACCCGTCCCGTGGCCGACCGCCTGAAGGACTGGAACGAGGTCTACGTTCCGGGCTCGCTGCTCCCGATCATCAGCAAGCAGGCCGGCCGCTGCATGGACTGCGGCATCCCGTTCTGCCACAACGGCTGCCCGCTCGGGAACCTGATCCCCGAGTGGAACGACTTCGCGTACCGCGAGGACTGGACGGCGGCGTCCGAGCGCCTGCACGCCACGAACAACTTCCCGGAGTTCACCGGGCGGCTGTGCCCGGCTCCCTGCGAGTCGGCGTGCGTGCTCGGCATCAACCAGCCGGCCGTCACGATCAAGAACGTCGAAGTCTCGATCATCGACCGGGCGTGGGACAACGGCAGCGTCACCCCGCAGCCGCCCGAGCGGCTGTCGGGCAAGACCGCCGCCGTCATCGGCTCCGGCCCGGCGGGTCTCGCCGCGGCCCAGCAGCTGACCCGGGCCGGGCACACGGTCGTGGTGTACGAGCGCGCCGACCGCGTCGGCGGGCTGCTGCGCTACGGCATCCCCGAGTTCAAGATGGAGAAGGTGCACATCAACCGCCGCATCGAGCAGATGCGCGCGGAGGGCACCAAGTTCCGTACCGGCATCGAGGTCGGCCGCGACATCACCGCCACCGACCTGCGCAAGCGGTTCGACGCGGTGGTCATCGCCGCGGGCGCCACGGTCTCCCGCGACCTCCCGGTCCCGGGCCGCGAGCTGAACGGCATCCACTTCGCGATGGAGTACCTGCCGCTCGCGAACAAGGTGCAGGAGGGCGACTTCATGGCGCCCCCCATCACCGCCGAGGGCAAGCACGTCGTCGTCATCGGCGGCGGCGACACCGGCGCGGACTGCGTGGGCACCGCCCACCGCCAGGGCGCGGCCTCGGTCACGCAGCTGGAGATCATGCCGCGCCCCTCGGAGGACCGGCCCACGCACCAGCCGTGGCCGACGTTCCCCATGCTGTACAAGGTCACCTCGGCCCACGAGGAGGGCGGCGAGCGGGTCTACTCCGTCTCCACCACCCACTTCGAGGGCGACGCGGACGGCAACGTCCAGTCGCTGCACCTCACCGAGGTGGAGTTCGTCGACGGCAAGCTCACCTCGAAGCCCGGCACCGAGCGCGTCCTCCCGGCGCAGCTGGTCACCCTGGCGATGGGCTTCACCGGCACGGACCAGGAGAACGGCCTGGTCCAGCAGTTCGGCCTGGCGCTGGACGCGCGCGGCAACATCGAGCGCGACGCGGCCTACGCGACCAACGTCGACGGCGTCTTCGTCGCCGGTGACGCCGGCCGCGGCCAGTCGCTCATCGTGTGGGCCATCGCGGAGGGCCGCTCGGCCGCCCGCGGCGTGGACCGGTTCCTGACCGGCGCCAGCGCCCTGCCGTACCCGGTCAAGCCGACGGACCGCTCCATCACCGTCTGACCCGCCCCACCCCGGCGGCCTCCGGGCCGCCGGGCCCCTCCCGAACGGGAGGACCCCTCATACGGTCCGTACAACGGTGTACGGAAACCCCGACACAGCGCCCGCCATGGCTCCTTCCGGACGCCGGGCTTGCACCGCTCGGCCGCGGGCGGCCTCCCGGGCTTCGCCCGGCTGCGCCGGCCTCCGGCCGTCGGCCCCCCCGCCCGCGCGTAGGGCGGGACCCCTCATACGGTCCGTACAACGGTGTGCGGAAGCCCCGGCACAGCGCCCGCCATGTCCCCGACCAGGGATGGCGGGCGCTGTGGCGTTCGGGGGGCAGGTGCCGGGCGTGAACGCGTACTGGAGCTGGTCCGGGGCGCGTGCCCAGGTCGGTTTGCCGGGCCGTGAGCCGACCCGTCGAAAGTCCTGCCGCATCACGGGGCGTCGGCGCGGCCTGCCGTAGGCCGTACGGGCCAGTGGGCTGTCCGCGGGGTGGCTTGGTGCAGTTCAGGGGGGTCGCCGTCTGGTACCTATCGGCAGCATGGCCCCCACCCGAACGCTGCTGAGCGGCCTCCTCGGCGCCGCCCTGCTGTTCCCCCTCCCGCTCACCACCGCCACCGCCACCGCCGCCCCGGACGCCGCCGGCGACGGGCGGACCGTCGACTACCGCGGGCTGCGGCTCTCCGTCCCCGCCGACTGGCGGGTCGTCGACCTCGACCGGAGCCCCGGCGCCTGCCTGCGCCTCGACCTGCCCACCCTGTACCTCGGCCACGCCGGGACCCAGGCCGAGTGCACCGGCCGGGCGGCCGTCCGCCGGGCCGACACCCTGCACCTCGAACCCCTCGACGGCGCCCCGCCGCGCGCCGACGTGCCGACCCTGCTCGCGGAGTCCGTGAAGGCCCTGCCCGAGGTCCCGCCCCGTTCCGACAGCAACGAGCTGCGCTACGCCCTGCGCCGCTCCGGGATCATGGCCACCGTCTCCTACGGGCTCGCGCCCGGCACCGTACGGGAGGTCCTGGCCCGGGCCCGTACCGTCGACGGCGCGTCCGCAGTGGGCCCCGCCGGTCCGCCCGCCGCCACCGCCGCCCTCGCGGCTCCGGCGCTGCGCACCGCCCAGAAGCCGTTCACCGGCCAGGGCTTCGACGCCTGCACCGCGCCCACCCAGCGCTCCATGGACACCTGGCGGGCCGAGTCCCCCTTCGGCGCGGTCGGCATCTACATCGGGGGCCGCGCCCGCGCCTGCGCGCAGCCGCAGCTCACCGCGGGCTGGGTGCGCAAGCAGGCCCAGGCCGGCTGGCATCTGATGCCGATCTGGGTGGGCCCGCAGCCCTGGCACAGCGCCAGCACCGGCCTGTCCACCGATCCCTCCGAGGCGGACGCGCAGGGCCGCTCCGCCGCCGACGGCGCGGTCGCCGCGGCCCGGTCGCTCGGCCTGCCCGAGGGCACCGTCCTCTACAACGACCTGGAGAACTACTCGGACCGCGCCACCTGGGACGCCCCGGTCGTCGCCTACCTGACCGCCTGGACCGTCCGGCTGCACGAGCTGCGCTACCTGTCTGCCGCCTACGTGTCGGCGAGCTCCGGGGTCAAGGCCCTGAGCGCCCACTACCAGCAGGCCCGCGAGGCCATGCCCGACGTGCTGTGGGTCGCCCGGTGGAACGGGACGGCCTCCGTCTCCGACGCCGACATGGGCCTGCCGAAGGGCACCGCCCAGTGGGCGGGACCGCGCCGGGCCCACCAGTACCGCGGCGACCACGACGCCTCGTACGGCGGGGTGACCATCAACATCGACCGCAACCGCGTGGAGGTGGACCCCTCCGTCCTCGGGACCGGAGGGATCCTTCCGCCGCTCCTGCCGCTCAGTTAGGCCGCGCCTCCGGTCGGCATCCGGTCAGCCGCCGGCCGGCTCCCGCGGATCCTCGCGGGCCGGTTCGTCGTCGTTGCCCCGGCGGATGGTGCGCAGGCCGCCCGCCGGGGTCCACGACCGCACCACCAGCTCCTCGCCCGCCACGCCGATGTGGACGACCTCCGTCAGGTCGGCGTGGAAGAGGTGGAAGGGGTGCGGGGACTCCGACGCCGTCTCCTCCGCGTACCGGTGCAGCTCGGGCGGGTCGACGACCTCGACCGCCCGTCCGGAGACGCGTACGTCTCCGTCCGGCATCGTCTCGCCCGCGCCCGGGTTGGTGTGCAGGGCGAAGCGCGGGTCGCGCTGGAGGTCCCTGGCCTTCATCGAGCCCGGCATCATGCCGAGCCACAGTTCCCCGCCGCGGATGTCGACGTTCAGCCCGGCCACCCGGGGGGACCCGTCCTTGCGGAGGGTGGCCAGGACGTGGTGCGGGTACTGCGCGAAGCGGTCCCGGACCGCCGTCGCGAACTCCGGCTCTGCCTTCTCGAAGGCCGCCCAGTTGGTGATCGTCATGCCGCCATGAAACCCCTCAGGCCACCGTGATGCCCAGCCGCCGGGCCGCGTCCAGCCAGGCGGGGAACTCCCCGACGAGCCGGTCGTACAGCTCCGAGTCCGCGACGGAGCGCGGGTCGGGGCCGGCGTGGAAGTAGCCCGCGTTGTCCACGACGCGCCGGCCCGGGACCGGCAGCTCGTCCAGCCTGCGCAGGAAGTCGAACTGCGAGCTGCGGGTGTTGCCGAAGCCGACGAACTGCCAGAAGAGCGGCAGCCGGGCCGCCTTGCAGAGGTACCTCTCCGCCGCGAGCTTGTTGATCGGCCCGCCGTCCGTCTGGAACACGACGAGGGCCGGCCGGGTGGATCCGGAGTCCAGGTAGTGGTCGATCACCGCGTCCATCGCCGCGTGGTAGGCCGTCTTGCCCATGTGGCCGAGCCGGGAGGCGATCTCGGTGACCCGCCCCTCGTGCCCGGCGAGGGAGACCTCCTCCACCGCGTCGACCTGGGTGGAGAAGAAGACGACCGGGACGCGTCCGTCGTCGTCCAGGTGCGCCGACAGCCCCAGCACCCGGTCGGCGAGGGCCTGGACGCTGCCGTCGTCGTAGTACGGACGCATCGACCCCGAGTAGTCGAGGACCAGGTAGACCGCGGCGCGCCCGCCCTCCAGGCCGTACTTGCGCAGGGAGACCCCGGCGCTCTTGTACAGGCTCACGAGGGCCGGAGCCGTTTCCTCGACCGTGCGGAGGTCCATCGCGCTGCCCGTCATGGGGCCGAGGGTACGGGAGGACGCGCCGGCCGGCGCCGGTGAACATCCGTGCGGGCCCCGGGGTGCAGGGGCGGCCGCCACGGCCGTGCCCCCCGGCACCGCTACGGGCGGTCGGCCCGCTCGGCCGCCGCCGCCTCGATGTCGTCGAGCATGGCGGCCGCGAGGTCGCGCTCGGAGGCGTAGTACCGCTCCGCCCACTTGAGGGTGAGGGCGGGATACGCCCACGCCGGCTCGTCCTGCGCGCTCCGCGCGTCGGCGACCGCGCGCAGCCGCATGTCCTCCGCGAACTCCTGGTGCCGGAGGAGGACCTCGCGCATCTGGGCGGGTTCCAGCAGGTGGCCCAGCCACAGCCGGAGCATCGGCCCGTGCTTCAGGACGGGCGGGTCGACCGCCGCCTCCCGGGCCCACTCGCGTACGGCGGCCATGCCGTCCCCGGTGATCCGGTAGACGCGCTTGTCGCGGGTGCCGGTCTCCTGGGCGACCAGGCGCGAGGAGGCGTATCCCGCGTTCTCCAGCCGCTTGAGCTCGCTGTAGATCTGGCTGAAGGAGGGGCTCCAGTAGAAGAACTTCAGGGACCGGTCCGACCACTTCTTCAGGTCGTAGCCGGAGAGTTCCTCCCCGAAGGAGAGCAGCCCGAGCACCGCCCAGCTCGTCGCGGGGAGCGTGCGCCTGTTCGTCTCGTCTGCCACGCAGCGCAGTCTACGACCGGTGTCCGCGACGGCCCTTCCCTCCGTGACGCATGACTGCTAGGAGTATGCCTAATCGAAATACATCCAGGAAGTCCGGAGGCTCCGTGAAGTTCTCGATGATCTTCGAAGCGCAGCTCGTCGACCCGACCCCGGAGCGGGAGCGCCGGGTCATCCACGACTGCGTCGAACAGGCCGTACTCGCCGAGGAGATGGGCTTCGACCGGATCTGGGCCGTCGAGCACCACTCCCTCACCCAGTACGCGCACATGAGCGCGTCCGAGATCTTCCTGACCTGGGTGGCCGCCCGGACCCGGACGATCCGCATCGGCCACGGCGTGGTCACCATGCCCTTCGGCTACCAGCACCCGGTGCGCGTCGCCGAACGCGCCGCGATGCTCGACGTCCTCTCCGGCGGCCGCGTCGACGTCGGCGCCGGCCGCGGCGCCACCCGCCAGGAGATGTCCATGTTCGGGGTGCGGCCCGAGGACACCCGGCCGCAGACGGAGGAGGCCCTGCGGATCTTCGCCTCCGCCTGGCGGGAGCCTGAGTTCGAGTGGCACGGCTCCCTCGACATCGGGCCCGGCGCGATCCTGCCCCGGCCGGTCCAGGACCCCCACCCGCCGCTCTTCATGGCCTGCTCCAACCGCGACACCCTCAGGCTCGCCGCCGAACTGGGCATCGGCGCCCTGGTGATGGGCTTCGCGGGCGCCGACGACGTCCGTGCGATGCGCACGGTCTACGACGGGGCCGTCGCGGCCCGCGACGGCGGCCGGTTCGTCTCCACCGTGGTCAACGACCACTTCTCCGCCCTCTGTCCGACCGTCGTCCTCGACGACGCCGAGCGGGCGCTGCGCCTGGGCACCCGGGGGCAGCGCTTCTTCGCCGAGTCCATCGCGCACTGGTACGGCGGCGGTCCCGCGCCCACCGGGTACGCCGAGGACGCCTCCGCCGGGGAACACGCGGCAGCCCTCGCCAGGGGCCGGGAGGAACTCGTCGCCCGGCTGCACGAGGCGAACGTCCCGGCCCGCCCCGTCGACACCGGCACCTACAACGCCGACCATGCCTACGGTAACGCCGAGACGGCCGTCGCCTACGTGGAGCGGCTGCGCGAGATCGGCGTCGACGAGGTCATGTGCCTGATCCAGATGGGCACCGTCCCGCAGGAGGCCTGCATGGAGACCGTCCGTCAGTGGGGCGAGAAGGTCATCCCGCACTTCCGTGCCCTGGAGGGCTGAGCCGTGATCACGCTGGACGGAAAGGTCGTCGTCATCACCGGTGCCGGGCGCGGCCAGGGGGCCGCCGGGGCCCTGCTGTGCGCGGAGGCCGGCGCGCGGGTCGTCGTCACCGACCTGCGGGAGGAGGAGGGCCGGGCGGTGGCCGCCGGACTCGGCGGGCAGGGGCTGTTCGTACGCCACGACGTGGCCGACGCCGCGTCCTGGGCCGAAGTGGTGGAGGCGGCCGTCGAGGCCTTCGGCACGGTATCGGCGCTGGTCAACAACGCGGCCCTGTGGCGCACCGCCCACGTGGAGCGCCAGACGGCCGAGGACTTCGAGGCGCTGCTGCGGGTCAACCTGCTCGGTCCGTTCCTCGGCATCCAGGCGGTGGCGCCGGTGCTGCGGGCCGCGGGCGGCGGCTCGATCGTCAACATCTCCTCCACCGCCGGACTGGTCGGGATACCGGGCCACGCCGCCTACGGCTCCACCAAGTTCGCGCTGCGCGGGCTGACCCGCTCGGCGGCCCTGGACCTGGCCCGGGACCGCATCCGGGTCAACTCCGTCCACCCCGGGGCGATCGACACCCCGATGGTCGCCGGGTCGGTCGCGGGCCGGGACTGGTCGCACGTCCCCCTCGGCCGGATGGGCCGGCCGGAGGAGGTCGGGGAACTCGTCCGCTTCCTCTGCTCGGACGCCTCCTCGTACGTGACGGGCGCCGAGTTCACCGTCGACGGCGGGACGACGGCCCGATGAGCGGCGGTGCGGGCGACCCGCTCTCCCCGGCGGCCCGGCGGCTGTGCGACGCGATGGCCGCCGGCTTCCCCGCCCCCGGCGACGCGGCGGCCCTGCGGGCGGCGGCCGTCCCCGGCCCCCGGGGCCCGGAGGTCGCCTCCGTGTACGACGCCTCCGCCGCGGACGTCCCGGTCCGCGTGTACGACCCGGGCCCGGGCGCCGCCGGCCGGCCGCTCGTCGTCTTCCTGCACGGCGGCGGCTGGGTGATGTGCGGCCCCGACACCCATGACGCCCTGTGCCGGCGCCTGGCCGCGGCCTCGGGCGCGGTCGTCGTCTCGGCCGGCTACCGTCTCGCCCCCGAACACCCCTGGCCGGCGGCGTCCGACGACGCGCTGACGGTACTGCTGTGGGCCCGCTCCGCCGCGCCCGCGCTCGGCTGCGCCCCGGACCGGGTGGTGGTGGCGGGGGACTCCAGCGGCGGCAACCTGGCCGCCGTGACGGCGCTGCGCGCGCCCGGACTCGCGGCCGGACAGCTGCTGTTCTACCCGCCGCTGGACGCGTCGATGGCCACGGAGTCGGTCGCGGCGTACGGGACGGGGTACTTCCACACCGCCGCCCACATGGCCTGGTACTGGGACTGCTACGGGGGCGACCCGGCCCACCCGCACGTGTCGCCGCTGTGCGCGCCCGACACCGAACTCGCGGGCCTGCCCCGTACGTTGATCGTCCTCGCCGACTGCGACGTGCTGCGCGACGAGGGTCTGGCGTACGCGCGCCGCCTCGGGGCGGCCGGCGTGGACTGCGCCGTCCAGCTCCATCCGGGGGTCTTCCACGGCTTCCTGGGCCTGCCGCTGCCGGCCGGGGCCACCGCGCTCGCGACCGCCGCGGACTGGGTGGCGGCCACATAGCGGGGGAGTAAGGGGGCGGGGCGGCCGGATTCGAACCGGCGTCCTCCTCCATGTCGTGTAGGCGCACTGCCTCTGTGCTACGACCCCGCCCTTGACGCCGACCCTAAACCCCGGGGCCCGTCCGGGCGAACGGATATCGCCGGACGGGCCCCGGGACGGACGGGCTCAGCGCTTGAACGTGAACGCGAAGTCGGCCGAACGCCGGCCGCTCAGGCGGACCGCCGACACGAGGTTCCCCCCGGCGAGCAGCCGCTCGGCCCCGGCCCGCGACAGGCCGAACCCTTCGGCGACCAGCCGCACCGGCCGTACGGGTATCGGCGCGGCGAAGCGGACCGACACCTCGACCGCCTCGCCCTCCGGCGGCAGACGGCGCTCCGGCGCGCCGCGGTCGAGGCGCCACGCGCCGTCCCAGTCGAGGGCGACCCGGTTGCGGCGCAGCACCACCGGGTCCTGGAGCAGTTCGGCCGCCAGGCCGGGGTCGTTGCCGTGCAGCAGGTCCAGGAGCGCGGGCCGTACGGACCGCACGTTCACCCGCTCCAGGAACGTGAGCCGGGTGGTGTCCCCGCACCGGGTGCAGCGGGCGAGGAGCCAGGCGTCGAGGAGCTTGTGGTGCGCGTTGAGACGGAACTTTCCGTCCGCCCGGAAGCGCCCGGAGGCGCACCTGTGGCAAGGGCGGAGGACTGTCGGCAGGCAGGTGGGCAGGACCACCCAGGTTTCGGACACAGAGGTACACCGGTTCCAGTGAGAAGACCGCAGCGAAAAGGAGCACGCCGCACGGGTGCGACGCGCGACGGTTCAGCGCTCGGGGGGTCTCACTTGGTGTACAACGGCACGTCCTTGCCGGGGCGACTGCGGGCGGGAGCACGGTAACGGCCCGCGGGAGGGCGGCTCCACCGGTTTTCGGGCCGGGTGTCGCCCCGCCGGGCAGGCGCCCGCGGCGCGCGTGCATGATGTGTCCATGTCTGGCCTGCTGCTGCGCAACTGCCTGCTCCTGGCAGCCGAGTTCGGTGCCGTCCTGCTGTTGCGCGGGCCGGGGGGACCCTGGATCCCGGTACTGCTCGCCGTGTTCGTCATCGGCGCGGCCGTACCCCACGGCACCGGGGCGGAGTTCGTCGCCCGCACCGCGCTCGCGCTCGTCGCGGTGGGCGTCGTGGTGGCCGGGGGAGCCGCCTGGGACCTCCACACCCTGCACGAGCGGGGCCGGGAGGAGCAGGCCGTCGTCACCTCCCGGACGACGGCGCAGGACGGCTCCGGCTCCTCCCCGTCGCTGCGGCTGCGCACGGAGGCCGGCCGCGACCTGCCCGGCCCGCTGGCGAGCGACCTGCCGGTCGGCGCCCGGCTGACGGTGACCGCGGACCCCCACGGCCCCGCATGGGCCCCCGGCGGGCGCCCCGAGCGGCCGCTGTGGCAGACGGCGGCCACCGCCGCCCTGCTCGTCCTCCAGACGGCCGCCCTGATCCGGTACTCCTTGCGCAGGTCCCGGTACTGAAACCCGCTCGCCCGGCCGCACGGCACGCCTTAACCTCGGCGGATGTCCACCACCACCCTCTGGCGCCCGACGGGCCCCGTCGAGCTCGACCTGGTCCGCGCCGCCGACTGGAAGGCCTGGCCGCCGCGGCTCCCGGAGCAGCCGATCTTCTACCCGGTCCTCAACGAGGACTACGCGACCCGCATCGCCCGCGACTGGAACGTCACGCACGACGGCGCCGGCTTCGTGACCCGGTTCGAGGTCGACTCCGCCTTCCTGGCCCGCTACCCGGTCCGGCAGGCGGGCGGCGAGACGATCCTGGAGCTGTGGGTCCCCGCCGAGGACCTGCCCGAGTTCAACGCGCACATCGTCGGCCGCATCGAGGTCGTGCACGCCTTCCGCTGACCCCCGCCGCGGAAGCCGGGACCCCGGCACCCCCGTCCGCCGGACCGGACCCCGGCCCGCCGGGCGGGGGTCCGGCCCCCCGGAACACCGAAATGAACGGCCGCCGTACCCGCCCCCGTCCCCTGCCGGCCGCGCCTCACCCGCTCCCGCGCGCCGCGAGGACGTCCGCCCGGCAGGCCGACGGCGTCCCCCACGCGTCCCGCAGCGGGCGGGCCTTGCGCAGCCACAGGGACAGGTCCAGCTCCTCGGTGTAGCCGACCGCCCCGTGCAGCTGGAGCGCCGACATCGCCGCCCGGTACGCCGACTCCCCGGCGGTCAGCTTCGCCGCCGCCACGTCGGCCGGGTCCAGGGACAGCGCCGCCGCCCACACCAGGGGCCGGGCGAACTCCAGCCCCAGCAGGGTGTCCGCCAGCCGGTGCTTGACCGCCTGGAAGCCGCCGATCGGCACCCCGAACTGGGTGCGCTGCTTCGCGTACTCCACGGTCCGGTCCAGCAGCGCCCCGCCGACGCCCAGGCACTGGGCCGCCGTCAGCAGCCGCGCCCACCGCGCGGCCGTCCGCGCCGCCTCCAGCACCCGGGGCCCGGCGGCCAGCAGTTCGCCCCCGGCCGGCGGGACGGACAGCCGCCGGGCCGGATCCGTCGAGGCCAGGAGCGGACCGCCGCCCGCGGTCAGCCGGAGCTCGCCCGCGCCCGACACCGTGAAGCAGTACGCGGCCGCGTCCGCGTCCAGGGCGTACGGGCTCCCGCCCGGCAGCGTCAGCGTCGCCGCGGCCCCGCCCCCGGCGAGCCCCGGCAGGAACCGCTCGGCCAGGGCCTCCTCCTCCAGCCCCGCCAGCAGGACGCAGGCGGCCGCCGTCTCCACCACGGGCCCCGGCACCCCCGCCCGGCCCAGCTCCACGAAGCCCAGCGCGAGCTCCGACGGCAGCGGCCCCAGGCCCGCGTATGCCTCCGGCACGGCCAGCGCGAACAGCCCCGCGTCCGCGAGCCTCGACCAGAGCGCCCGGCCGGGCGCGTGCCGCCCGCCGGCCCAGTCCCGTACCGCGGCCGGCACGTCGGCGGCGGCCAGCAGCGAGCGCAGCGTACGGGCGAAGTCCGCCTGCTCGTCGGTCGGCAGGAAGCGCATCAGCGGCGGCCCTTCGGGAGGCCGAGCAGGCGCTCGGCGATGATGTCGCGCTGGATCTCGTTGGTGCCCGCGTAGATCGGCCCGGCCAGCGAGAAGACCCACGGTTCGGCCCACTCGCCCTCGGCGAGCTCCGCGTCCGGCCCCAGCAGGTCCAGCGCCGTCTCGTGCAGGGCGATGTCGTACTGCGACCAGAACACCTTGTTCAGGCTGGACTCGGCGCCGATCGTCCGGCCCGCCGCGACCCGCGAGGCGTTCGCCCAGGTGAACAGCTCGTACGCGCGGGCCCCGACGACCGCGTCCGCCACCCGGTCCCGCAGCGCCGTGTCCGCCGGATCGCCGGCCGCCTCCCACAGGCCCACCAGACGGTCCGCGGCCGCCAGGAAGCGGCCCGGAGCGCGCAGGGTCAGGCCGCGTTCGTTGCCCGTGGTCGACATGGCGATCCGCCAGCCCTGCCCCGGCTCCCCGATCACGTCCCGGTCCGGCACGAACACCCCGTCGAGGAACAGCTCTGCGAAGGCGGGCTTGCCGTCCAGGCGCCCGATGGGCCGCACCGTCACCCCCGGCGCCCGCAGGTCGAACATCAGGTACGTCAGCCCCTGGTGCGGCTTCGGCGCGTCCGGATCCGTACGGAAGATGCCGAACGCCCGGTCGGCGAAGGCGGCCCGCGAGGACCAGGTCTTCTGCCCGGACAGCAGCCAGCCGCCCTCCGTACGGACCGCCCGCGAGGTCAGCGACGCCAGGTCGGAGCCCGCCTCCGGCTCCGACCAGGCCTGCGCCCAGATCTCCGCGCCGCTCGCCATCGCGGGCAGCACCCGCGCCCGCTGCTCCGCGCTCGCGTGGTCGAAGAGGGTCGGGGCCAGCAGGTTGACGCCGTTCTGCGAGACCCGGCCGGGCGCGCCCGCCGCCCAGTACTCCTCCTCGAAGACCAGCCACTGCACGAGGTCCGCGCCCCGGCCGCCGTACTCCTCGGGCCAGGACACCGCCGACCAGCGGTCCGCGTGCAGCAGGGCCTCCCACGCGCGGTGGGCGGCGAATCCCTCCGCCGTCTCCAGGGAGGGCAGGGGGACCGCCGGGACGTGGGCGGCGAGCCAGGCCCGGGCCTCCGCCCGGAAGGCCAGGGTCCGCGCCGTCTGGGTCAGGTCCATCAGAGGTTCGCCTCCATCCGTACGTCCTTCCCTAACAAGTGTTTGGTAGGTTAACGTACGGCCATGAGCAGCGTCGAGCAGTTCCGCACCGGGTCCGGAGCCCGGGAGGCACGCGCATGACCGCGCCCGACTACGTCCCCGGCCACGGCCTGCTGAACGGCCGCACCGCCGTCATCACCGCCGCCGCCGGAGCCGGCATCGGCGGGGCCACCGCCCGCCGCTTCCTGGAGGAGGGCGCCCGCATCGTCATCGGCGACGCCCACGTTCGCCGCCTGAAGGAGACCGAGACCGCGCTCGCCGCCGAGTTCGGCGCGGACCGCGTCGCCTCCCTGCCCTGCGACGTCACCGACGAGGAGCAGGTACGGGCCCTCTTCGCGCTCGCCGAACGGACCCACGGCCGCCTCGACGCCGTCGTCAACAACGCCGGCCTCGGCGGCACGGCGTCCCTCGTCGACATGACCGACGAGCAGTGGTCCCGCGTCCTCGACGTCACCCTGAACGGGACCTTCCGCTGCACCCGCGCCGCACTGCGCTCGTTCCGGGCCTCCGGACAGGGCGGGGTCGTCGTCAACAACGCCTCCGTCATGGGCTGGCGCGCCCAGACCGGACAGGCCCACTACGCCGCCGCCAAGGCCGGGGTGATGGCGCTGACCCGCTGCGCGGCCCTGGAGGCGGCCGAGTTCGGCGTACGCGTCAACGCCGTCGCCCCGAGCCTGGCCATGCACCCGCACCTGGTGAAGGTCACGAGCGAGGAACTGCTCGCCGAACTCACCGCCCGCGAGGCCTTCGGCCGCCACGCGGAACCCTGGGAGGTCGCCAACGTCATCGTCTTCCTGGCCAGCGGCTACTCGTCGTACATGACGGGCGAGACCGTCTCGGTCAGCAGCCAGCACGCGTAGGCCCAGAATGGGCGCGTGCCAACGAACCAGCCGAACGCCGCGAACCAGCCGACAGCCGAGAACGGGCCGACGGCCGGGAAGAAGCGGACCGTCCCGAAGAAGCGGACCGCCCCGAAGAAGCCGCAGGTGACCGCGTCGCCCGAGCGCCGCCGCGAACTCCTCGCCGTCGCCGCCGAGGTCTTCGCCGCGCAGGGATACAACGCCACCACCGTCCGCAAGATCGCCGACGCCGCCGGGATGCTCGCCGGCAGCCTCTACTACCACTTCGATTCGAAGGAATCGATGCTCGACGAGATCCTGTCGGCCTTCCTCACCGAACTGTGGGAGGGCTACGACACCGTCCTCGCCGGCGGCCTCGGCCCCAGGGAGACCATCGAGGCCCTCGTCACCGAGTCCTTCCGGGAGATCGACCGGCACCGCGCCGCCGTCGCGATCTACCAGAAGGAGTCCCGCACCCTCTCCGCGCAGCCCCGCTTCCACTACCTCTCCGACTCGCAGCAGAAGTTCGAGAAGGCGTGGCTCGGGACGCTGGAGCGGGGGGTCGCGGCCAAGGTCTTCCGGGCCGACCTCGACATCCGCCTCACCTACCGGTTCGTGCGCGACACGGTGTGGGTGGCGGCCTCCTGGTACCGGCCGGGCGGCCTGCACAGTCCCGAGGAGATCGCCCGCCAGTACCTGTCGATGGTGCTGGACGGGATCGCCCTGCGCACGTAACCCACCCAGAGGAGTCCCGATGCCCGAGGCCTACATAGTCGACGCCGTACGCACCCCCGTGGGACGGCGCAAGGGCGGCCTGTCGGCGGTCCACCCGGCCGACCTGGGCGCGCACGTCCTGAGGGCACTGGTCGACCGCTCGGGCATCGACCCGGCGGCGGTGGAGGACGTCGTGTTCGGCTGCCTCGACACGGTCGGCCCGCAGGCGGGCGACATCGCCCGGACCGCCTGGCTGGCGGCGGGCCTCCCCGAGGAGGTGCCGGGCGTCACCGTCGACCGGCAGTGCGGTTCCTCGCAGCAGGCGGTGCACTTCGCGGCGCAGGGCGTGCTCTCCGGCACCCAGGACCTGGTGGTCGCGGGCGGCACCCAGAACATGTCGATGATCCCGATCGCCTTCGCCTCGCGGCAGGCGGCGGAACCCCTCGGCCTCACCGAGGGCCCGTACGCCGGATCGGCGGGCTGGCGGGCGCGCTACGGCGACGCCCCCGTGAACCAGTTCCACGGCGCCCAGCTCATCGCCGAGAAGTGGGGGATCACCCGCCGGGACATGGAGGAGTTCGCCCTGCGCTCGCACCGGCGGGCGCTGCGCGCGATCGACGAGGGCCGCTTCGACCGCGAGACGGTGGCGTACGGGGACGTGACGGCGGACGAGGGACCCCGCCGGGACACGACGCTGGAGAAGATGGCGGGCCTGAAGCCGGTCGTCGAGGGCGGCACCATCACCGCGGCCGTCTCCTCCCAGGTCTCGGACGGCGCGGCGGCGATGCTGATCGCCTCCGAACGGGCGGTACGGGAACACGGTCTGCGGCCCCGGGCCCGCATCCACCACCTCTCGGTGCGCGGCGAGGACCCCATCCGGATGCTGTCGGCGCCGATCCCCGCCACCGCGTACGCGCTGAAGAAGACCGGCATGTCGCTGGCGGACATCGACCTGGTGGAGATCAACGAGGCCTTCGCCCCGGTGGTCCTCGCCTGGCTGAAGGAGACCGGGGCGGACCCGGAGCGGGTCAACGTCAACGGCGGCGCGATCGCCCTGGGCCACCCGCTCGGGGCGACCGGCGTGAAGCTGATGACCACGCTCCTGCACGAGCTGGAGCGGACGGGGGGCCGCTTCGGCCTCCAGACCATGTGCGAGGGCGGCGGCCAGGCCAACGTGACGATCATCGAACGGCTGTAGTCCGGTCCCTGCGGGCGGGGCCGCCCCGGCCCCGCCCACCCCTCGTTCATCTGTCCGGTCGCATTGTTTTCCGGCGGTCCCGGGACGCCCTGCGCGGACCGGCCGGAAAGCGGTCCGGAAGGGCGGCGGACCTCGCGGAACCCTCGTCGTACGGGGCTTCCCCGCTCTGCTCCGCGACCCCGCCGCCGGTCCTCTCCGCCGGGGCTCCCCGCGGAGAAGGGTGCAGGTCACACCCTCGCGGGCGCACACCCCCGCGGACGTGTGCTAGCTTAGAGCTCGTTGCAGTTGTGGTACCCATGAACTTTATGTGCGCCTGACGGGATTGCTCCGACAGGCGCTTTTATTGTTTTGCCGGAATCTCCGGATGGGGCCCTTTGCCGCCTATTCAGGAGATTCAAAATGGCACTTGGCACCGTGAAGTGGTTCAACTCGGAAAAGGGCTTCGGCTTCATCGAGCAGGACGGTGGCGGCCCGGACGTCTTCGCCCACTACTCGAACATCGCCACCCAGGGCTTCCGTGAGCTCCAGGAGGGCCAGCGCGTGTCCTTCGACGTGACGCAGGGCCAGAAGGGCCCCCAGGCGGAGAACATCCTCCCCGCCTAATTTTTTCAGCACGCCGGGGTCCGCACCGTGACGGTGCGGACCCCGGCTTGTCTGCTGTTTCGACTGCTTGTTGTACCTGCCGGTTTCAGGAGGGCGTTTTCCGCATGACCAGCTCCAGCTCCGCACGACCCAGCCGCCGCCCCACCCGGGGTCGAGGTGCGGCCCAGGGACGTCCGAAGGCTGGCGCGGGACGGCAGAAGTCCGCCCCCGTGGCCAGGCCCCAAGAATTCACCATGCCCGAACCGCTGACCCCGGCGCTGCCGCCGGTCGAGGCGTTCGAGGACATGGACATGCCCGAGGCGCTGCTGAAGACCCTCGCCGCCCAGGGCGTCACCTCGCCGTTCCCGATCCAGTCCGCCACGCTGCCGAACTCGCTCGTCGGCCGTGACCTGCTCGGCCGCGGCCGCACCGGGTCCGGCAAGACGCTGGCCTTCGGCCTGGCACTGCTGGCCCGTACCGCCGGCCGCCGCGCGGAGCCCAAGGCCCCGCTCGCGCTGGTCCTCGTACCCACCCGCGAGCTCGCGCAGCAGGTGACCGACGCGCTGGCGCCGTACGCCACGTCCGTCAACCTGCGCATCGCGACCGTCGTCGGCGGCATGTCGATCAACCGGCAGTCGGGCGCCCTGCGCCGCGGCGCCGAGGTCCTCGTCGCCACCCCCGGCCGTCTGAAGGACCTCATCGAGCGCGGTGACGCCGACCTCTCGCAGGTGGAGATCACCGTCCTCGACGAGGCCGACCAGATGACCGACATGGGCTTCATGCCGCAGGTCACCGCCCTGCTGAAGCAGGTCCGGGCGGACGGCCAGCGGATGCTGTTCTCGGCGACGCTGGACAAGAACATCGACAAGCTCGTCAAGATGTTCCTCACCGACCCGGTCGGCCACTCCGTCGACCCGTCGGCCGGTGCGGTCACCACCATGGAGCACCACGTCCTGTACGTCATGGACGAGACCGACAAGAAGGCCGTGGCGACGCGCATAGCCGCTCGCGACGGCCGGGTGATCATGTTCGTGGACACCAAGCGCGGTGTCGACCGCATGGTCAAGAAGCTCCTGGCGGACGGCGTCCGCGCCTCCGGCCTGCACGGCGGGCGCTCGCAGCCGCAGCGCAACCGGACCCTGGACTGGTTCAAGACGGGCGAGGTCACCGCGCTGGTGGCCACCAACGTCGCGGCGCGCGGCATCCACATCGACGACCTCGACCTCGTCGTCAACGTGGACCCGCCGACCGACCACAAGGACTACCTGCACCGCGGTGGCCGCACCGCCCGGGCCGGCGAGTCCGGCAGCGTGGTCACCCTGGTGCTGCCCGACCAGAAGCGGGACATGACCCGCCTGATGTCGGACGCCGGGATCTCCCCGCGCACGGCCCAGATCAAGTCCTCCGACGAGGAGCTGGCCCGGCTGACCGGCGCCAAGGAGCCCTCGGGCATCCCGGTGGTGCTGGACGTGCCGCAGCCGACCCCGCCGCGGCAGCGTTCCGCGTCGAAGCCGGCCTCGGGCAACGGCGCCGGCGGTGGCGGTCGCCGCCGCTCGGCCGGCCCGCGCACCGGTTCCGCCGCGGGCGCGGCTCCGGCCGCCGGTACGCGCGGACGCCGGACGGGCGGCGGCGGCGCCGCCGGTCAGGGTGCCGGATCCGCCTCGGGCCAGCCCCGTCGCGGCCAGGGCGGCCAGGGTGCCGCGGCCGCCGGCTCCGGCGAGCGCGGACGGCGCACCGGGGGCGGCGCCTCCGGCGGTGCGGCGGCGGCTTCGGCCCGCAGCCGCGTCGGCGGTCCGGGCCAGGCCCGGCGCCGCTCCGCCTGACGGCGGGGCACCTCGTACGAACACCGGGACGCCGGGCAGCGCACGCGCGCTGCCCGGCGTTTCGCCGTACCCGGGGCGCTGCGGTCAGCGGACCATCCGGGACTGGAGCTTCGCCAGGGTCCGCAGGTCCAGGCCGAGGCCGTCGGTGAGGTAGCCGTAGAAGCCGCCGTACTCGGCCTCCATCCGGGCCGTCGCCGCGTCCAGGTAGTCCTGGCGGACCTCCTGGAGCGGGATCAGCAGGTCCGGGTTCTGCATCCGCCCGGACTGCTTGAGGCCCGCCCGCAGCTGGGCGTCGTACGCGGCGCGGTAGGTGTTGGACGCCAGGTAGTCGCGCTCGGCGGCGCCCTCCGGAACGGCGAGGGCGCGGAGCAGCACGTAGCTCATCCAGCCAGTGCGGTCCTTGCCCGAGGTGCAGTGGTACAGGATCGGGCCCTGCCGGCCGTCGGCGATCTCCCGCAGGGTGGCCGCGAACTGCGCCCGGCTCTCCGGGCTGGTCACGAAGGTGCGGTAGATGTCGCGCATGTAGGCCTCGGCGCGGCCGCCGCCCAGCATCTGTTCCTGGGTCACCGGATCGCCGCTGGCGATGGCGCCGACGAGGGTTCCGTAGAGGCCGAGGTCGCTGACCGGGCGCGGGGTCGCGGTGAGGCCGGCGGGCAGTCTGTCGGGGCCGTCGTACTGGATCTCCATGGGGATCCGGAAGTCCACGACCCTGCCCAGGCCCAGCCCGGAGACGGTGGTGAGGTCGGCGGGGGTCAGCTTGCTCAGCGCGTCGGCGCGGTAGACGAGGCCGAGGCGGACCCGGCCCCCGGTGTAGGTGCGCTGGCCGCCGACGTCCCGGACGTTGACGGCGCCCTGCAGCGGGATGTGATGAATCGTTTCTGCGGAGGGGTGGGACCCGTGGTGCCGGGCACTGGCCCCGGCATCCGGGCCCGCCGCGGCGTACGCGGAGGCGGGGAGGGTCCCGAAGGCGAGGGCGGAGACGAGCGCCGCGGTCGCCAGACGGATTCGGGCACGGCTCATCTGATGCGACTCCTGTAGCGGAGAAGGGGTCATCCTGGTGGTGGCAGGGTGCCGTGCGGGTGCGGGTGCGGGTGCGGGGGGTGGGCGCCGTGCAGCCGTTCCAGCACGTCATACGCCTCCGCCATGACGCGGGAGACGAGCTCCGCGCAGGACGGGAGGTCGTCGATCACCCCCGCGACCTGGCCCGATGCCATGACTCCGAGGTCCGTACGGCCCTCGACCATGGACGCCTTGAGGAGCATGGGGGTGTTCGCGGCGAGCAGGACCTGGCTCCAGGACAGGTCCTTGCCGTGCTTCATGGCCAGCCCGTCGCGCACCATCTGCGACCAGGTGAGGCCGGAGAGCTTCCGGAAGCCCGCCGCGTGGCGGACCGCCCGCGCCAGCGCCCGGGTACGGCCCGCCCGCTCCAGGGAGTCCACCAGCGGGGAGCGCAGCATCCGGTGCGGAAGGCCGTCGACGGCGGTGGTGACGGTGACGTCCTTGACCGCGGCCCGCAGGTACCGCGCCTTGACCGCGTCCGGCACGGTGGAGTCGGAGGTCAGCAGGAAGCGGGTGCCCATGGCGATGCCCGCGGCCCCGTACGCCAGCGCCGCGACCAGACCGCGGCCGTCGGCGAAGCCGCCCGCCGCGACGACCGGGACGTCCACGGCGTCCACGACCTGGGGCAGCAGGACGGTCGTGGCCACGTCGCCGGTGTGACCGCCGCCCTCGCCACCCTGCACGATCACCGCGTCGGCGCCCCAGGCGGCGACCTTCTCGGCGTGCCGGCGGGCCCCGACGGACGGGACGACGACCACGCCCGCGTCCTTGAGGAGCGCGATCAGCTCCGGCGAGGGGGCGAGGGCGAAGGACGCGACCCGGACCCCCTCGTCGATGATCAGCCGGGCCCGCTCGGCCGCGTCCCCGGCGTCCGCCCGCAGGTTGACCCCGAAGGGGGTCCCCTCCGGGATGCGGGACCTGACCTCGCGGACCGCCGACCGCAGCTGGTCCAGGGTCATCGTCGCGGAGGCCAGGATGCCGAGCGCGCCCGCGTTGGCCGCGCCCGCCACCAGGCGCGGGCCGGCCACCCAGCCCATGCCGGTCTGCACGATCGGGTACCGGACCCCGACCAGCTTCGTGAACGCCGTCTCCATCGGATCAGCCCCGCACTTCCCGGTCGCGCGAGCCCCGGGGATCGATCACTTCGCGGATCAGCCGCAGCTCCTCCCCGCTCGGCTCCCGCGTGTACGGGACCTCGTCCGCGGCGGCCAGCTCGAAGCCGGTGGCGGCCCGGACCTGCTCCACGGTGACCCCGGGGTGCACCGACACCAGGCGCATCGAGCGGCCGGGTCCGGAGAAGTCGAAGACGCCGAGGTCGCTGACGACCCGGGGGAGCCGGTGGTAGCGGGTGGCCGAGGGGCCCGCCGCCTCGGCGCGGTCGTAGCCCACCCCGCTGACCATGTCCACGCGCGCGACGAACACCCGGGGGGAATGCTTCGGGATCCAGTAGCTCACCGGGTTGTTCAGGGTGTTGACGGGCGCGCCGCGCACGCCCAGGAGCTGACGGGACGGCTGCTCCCAGTCGCCGATGCAGGAGATGTTCTGGTTGCCGAACCGGTCGATCTGGCTGGCGCCCATCATCACGTGCCGCTTTCCGCCGGTGACCATCGCCAGGTGCCGGCGGTACGGCAGCCACCCCTCGGCCGTGCCGTCCAGCCCCACGAGCATGGCCTCGCCGTCGGTCAGCAGCAGGTCGGGGGAGAACGTCCGCTTGGCGAGGCGGGCGCCGAAGGAGGGGATCAGCCCCATGGGGCTGGCGAGCACCTCGCCGTCGCCGCGCCAGGCCTCGGCGCAGGCGATCACGCAGTACTCGGCACGGGTGGTCGTCGGGGCGGTCACTGCTGCTCCTCGTGCCAGGTCCGGACGGCGGACTGGTAGTCGTGCTCGCCCGCGCCGGAGAGGAAGCGGGCGGCGAACTCGGGCCAGGGGGTGGTCGCGTACAGCTTCTGGAAGGCCTCGTCGCGGCCGTAGTCGGGGGCGCAGGAGGTGAAGTGCGCGCCGTTCGGGGTCTCGACGACGCCGGTGACGCAGTGGCGGCTGACCAGGAGGGACTGCGGGGGTCCGGCCTTGGAGAGCTCGGCGGTCTCGACGAGCTGCTCGCAGGAGACGTACGCGGCGTCGGCGGCCTCGCAGAAGAGGTCGTCGAAGTACGGGTCCGGGCCCAGGTACTGGCCGTTGCCGAGGCGGTCGGCGCGGTTGAGGTGGACCAGGGCGGCGTCCATGCGCAGGGCGGGCACGGCGACGAGCTCCTCGCCGTCGCCGTACGGGGAGGTCACGGTCCGCAGCTCCGGGTTGACCCGCATCACGTCGGAGCCGAGACCGGCCCGCACGGGCAGGAAGGGCAGCCGGTTCGCGGCGGCGTGCAGGCCCCACATGAACATGGCCTCGTCGAGCTCGGTGAGGGCGAAGGCGGCGCGCTCGCGGGCGGCCCGGAAGTGGGGCTCCAGCGGAATGGAGTCCAGGGTGGCGAAGGGGGCGACGAGCCGCCGGATCCGTCCCGCGGCCGCCAGCAGGCCGACATCGGGGCCGCCGTACGCGATCACGGTGAGATCGGTGATCTCCGAACGGAGCAGTGCCCGCACCAGCGCCATGGGCTTGCGCCGCGAGCCCCAGCCGCCGATGCCGAGGGTCATTCCGCTGCGGAGCTGCCCGACCACCTCGTCGGGGGTCATCGTCTTGTCGGTCACGGGGTCGCTTCCTTCCCGAAGGTGTCACGGACCCGGTCGGCCACGCCGCTGAGGTTGGCCTCGAAGGTGAAGCCCTGCTCGAAGCGGTAGCTGCGGCGTACGTCGACGGGGTCGATGCCGTTGATGGCGGCCTTGGCCAGGCGGATCAGGCAGCCGTCCTTCCGTGCGATCTCGGCGGCCAGCTCCAGGGCGGCGGCGCGCAGTTCCGCGCGCGGGACCACCTTCCAGACCGAGCCGTGGGCGTGGAGTTCGGCGGCGGTGGCGGTGCGCGAGGTGTAGTAGAGGGCGCGCATCAGGTGCTGGGGGACCAGGCGGGACAGGTGGGTCGCGGCGCCGAGGGCGCCCCGGTCCAGTTCGGGCAGCCCGAAGGTCGCGTCGTCGGAGGCGACGATCGCGTCGGCGTTGCCGGCCAGCCCGATGCCGCCGCCCAGGCAGAACCCGTGCACGGCGGCGACCACCGGCACCTCGCACTCGTACACGGCGGCGAAGGCCTCGTAGCAGCCGCGGTTGGCGCCGATGAGGGAGGTGTGGCCGGGGTCGCGCTGCATCTCCTTGATGTCGACGCCCGCGTTGAAGCCGCGGCCCTCGGCGGCGAGGACCACGCACCGGACCTCCGGGTCGCGGCCGGCCGCGCGCAGCGCGTCGGCCAGGTCGTACCAGCCGCGCACGGGGAGGGCGTTGACGGGCGGGAAGTCCACGGTGACGAGTGCGACGCCCTGGTCCGGGCCGGAGGTGGAGACACCCATGAGAGGATCAGCTACCTTTCCACCAAACATTTGTTAGGTGAGGAAGGTAGCAGCCCATGGAGCTCGACGGGAGGGTCGTCGTCGTCACCGGGGGAACCCGGGGCGTCGGCGCCGGGATCGCCCGGTCGTTCCTCGGAGCGGGGGCGGACGTCGTCGTCTGCGCGCGGCGGCCGCCGGACGAACCGGTGGCGGCGGCCGGCCGCGAAGCCTCGTTCACGGCGCTCGACCTGCGCGACACCGCCGCCGTGCGGGATTTCTGCGCCGGGGTCGCGGAGCGGTACGGGCGGCTCGACTGCCTGGTCAACAACGCGGGCGGGACCCCGTACCGGCTGCTGGGCGAGGCGGAGGCGCAGCGGCACGCGCGGGTCGTCGAGCTGAACCTGGTGGCGCCGATGACGGTCTCCCTGGCCGCGTACCCGTGGCTGCGCGAGAGCCGGGGCTCGGTGGTGATGATCGGCAGCGTCAGCGGCGGCCGGCCGTCGCCGGGGACGGCCGCGTACGGGGCGGCGAAGGCGGGGCTGGAGAGCCTCGCCCGGTCGATGGCCGTGGAGTGGGCCCCCGAGGTACGGGTGAACACGCTCGTCCTCGGCATGGTGCGCACCGAGCTGTCCCATCTGCACTACGGGGACGGCGCGGGCCTCGCGGCCGTGGCGGCGACCGTGCCGCTGGGACGGCTGGCGGACCCCGCGGACGTGGGCGAGGCGGCGGTGTTCCTGGCCTCGCCGCGGGCCGGGTACGTCAGCGGGGCCAGCCTGCTGGTGCACGGGGGCGGGGAGCGGCCGGCGTTCCTGGACGCGGCGACGGTGAACAAGGAGGCGGAGACGGTGAAGGAGGCGGCCGCGGCGGATGCCGAGGACGCGGCGGGCAGGGGCCCCGCGAGCACGGATGCGGCGACGGCGAATGCGAACGAGGAGGACTGAGATGGGCATGGCCGAAGGCAGGGTCGTGATCGTGACGGGAGCGGGGCGGGGGCTGGGGCGGGCGCACGCGCTGGCCTTCGCGGCGGAGGGCGCGAAGGTCGTGGTGAACGACCTGGGGGTGGGGCTCGACGGGCTCCCCGGCCCGGGGAGCCCGGCGGCCCGGGTGGTCGCGGAGATCGAGGCGCTGGGCGGGGAGGCGGTCGCGCACGGCGGGGACGTCGCGACGGGCGAGGGGGCCGCGTCGCTGGTCGACTGCGCGGTCGGCCGCTTCGGCCGGCTGGACACCCTGGTCAACAACGCGGGGTTTCTGCGCGACCGGATGCTCGTCAACCTGGACGAGGACGACTGGGACGCGGTGATGCGGGTCCACCTGAAGGGCCACTTCCTGCCGCTGCGCTCGGCGGCCGCCTGGTGGCGGGCGGAGGCGAAGGCGGGGCGCCGGGTGGCGGCCCGGGTCGTCAACACCTCTTCGGGGGCCGGGCTGTTGGGCTCGGTGGGCCAGGGCAACTACAGCGCGGCCAAGGCGGGCATCCTCGGGCTGACCCTGGTCTCGGCGGCGGAGACGGGCCGGTACGGGGTCCAGGTCAACGCGATCGCCCCGGCGGCCCGCACCCGGATGACGGAGCAGACCTTCGCGGAGACCATGGCCGCCCCGGACGAGGGCGGATTCGACGCGATGGCACCGGAGAACGTGTCCCCGCTGGTGGTGTGGCTGGGCTCGGACGCCTCGGCGGGGGTGACGGGCCGGGTCTTCGAGGCGGAGGGCGGCCGCATCACGGTGATGGAGGGCTGGCGCCCCGGCCCCACGGCCGACCGCGGCGCCCGCTGGACCCCGGCGGAGGCGGGGGAGGCGGCGGCGAAGCTCCTGTCGGCCGCGGAGCACCCGCTGCCGGTGTACGGGTCCCGGTAGGCGGGTCCCTTCCGGCGGGCGGGTCCCGGGTCCCGTCGGGCGGGTCCCTTCCGGCGGGTGAACGGCCGGCCGGCGGCGGGCCCGTTGCGGGGTTCCGGTCATCCTGGGCCTCCCCGGCGGGCGCCGCCGCCCGGGCGGGCGGGGTCGCCGGGCTGATGGGCGGGGTGCGGGAGGGGGCGGCGGACTCGTCGGTTCCGGCCAGGGGGCGCGGGCGGCGGGCGTTGGCCGTAACCGGGCCTTCCCCGCCCGGTCCGGCCGTGATGGCATGTGCATGCCCAATCCATGTGCGTGCCCCTCCGGAATTCGGTTCCGGAGGGCTCCGGACGAATTGGAGAAACAATGACGTCGCTCCGCAGACCCCTCGTCGGCGCGGCGGTCACGGCCCTCCTGGCCGTTTCCGCACCCGCGCACGCCGATACCGTCCCCACGCCGCCCGGGAGAATCACCGTCGACGTGGTCGGGGTCAACGGCTCGGGATGTCCGCAGGGGACCGCGGACGTCGCCGCCGCCTCCGACAACACCGCCTTCACCGTCACGTACAGCGACTACCTCGCCCAGACGGGCGCCGGCTCCGGCGGCACCGAGTTCCGCAAGAACTGCCAGCTCGCCCTGCGCATCCACGTGCCCCAGGGGTTCACGTACGCCATCGCCCGGGCCGACTACCGCGGCTTCGCGCACCTCCAGCGCGGCGCCTTCGGCCAGGAGCGCGCGAACTACTACTTCCAGGGCGCCGCCCAGTCGGCCCGTACGACCCACCAGTTCAACGGGCCGTACTCGGACAACTGGCAGGCGAGCGACCGGACCGAGTACGCGGACCTGGTCTGGGCGCCCTGCGGCGAGGAGCGCAACCTCAACGTGAACACCGAACTGCGCGTCTACGCGGGCTCCTCGAACCCGCAGGCCCAGAGCTTCATGAGCATGGACTCGACCGACGGCAGCGTCAGCACGGTCTACCACTTCGAGTGGAGGCAGTGCACCGAGGTCTGACGGAGTGCGTACAGGAATCCCGACTCACGGCCAGGAGTGACAACGATGTCTCATCCCCTGTCCCGCACCCTGCTCACCGGCGGCGCCATCGCCGCCCTCATCGCCGCGGCGGTGGCGACACCGGCCGGAGCGGCCGGTACGGGCACCGGCGGCGGCCCGATCACCGCGCCGCCCGACAAGATCGTGATCGAGCTCGCCACGGTGAACGGATCCGGCTGCCGGGAGGGCACCGCCGAGGTGGCGGTCGCCCCCGACAACACGGCCTTCACCGTCACCTACAGTGAGTACCTCGCGCAGGTCGGCCCGGGCGCCCCGCCGACCGCCTTCCGCAAGAACTGTCAGCTCAATCTGCGCGTCCACGTCCCGTCGGGCTTCACCTACGCGATCGTCCAGGCGGATTACCGCGGATTCGCATTTCTCCAGCCCGGCGCGTGGGGGCAGGAAAGGGCGAGTTACTACTTCCAGGGAATGCCCCAGACCTCCCAGCGGACGCACCAGTTCAACGGCCCGTTCAACGACAACTGGCAGGCGACCGACAAGACGGAATACGCCGACCTGGTCTGGGCGCCCTGCGGGGAGAAGCGCAACTTCAACATCAACACCGAGCTGCGCGTGAACGCGGGCACGTCCAACCCGCAGGCGGTGACGAGCTTCATGGCGATGGACTCCACCGATGCCAGCGTCAGCACCCTCTACCACCTCGCCTGGCAGGTGTGCCCCGGTCGATAGGGCGGGCGAACCGGGGGGCGGGGCCGTCGCGGGCTCCGCCCCCGACGCGTGCCGGGACGCCGGCGCCGACGGCCGCCCGGCGGGCGCGTGACGCCCGGCTGCCGGGCGCGTGCGGGTCGGCCGACGGGCGCGTGCGGGCCGTGAAAAAGGCCGGGCCCGGCCCCCTGGCGAGGGGTCGGGTCCGGGTCCTTCATTCGTGCGATGGGGTATCAATACCCGCTCCACCCGCCCGCTGAACCGCGCCGGACCCATCATGTTCTGCGTCGTCCGCGCCGGGGCTCCGGAGCGGCCCGGGACCGGGGCCGGTCCCGGTCCCGAGCCCGGGGGTCAGGAGAGCTTGCCGCCGTAGTCCGGGAGCTTGACGGTCCGTTCGGCGTGGCCGCCGACGAGGTCGCTCTGCTTGTTGCCGATGTTGGCGATGATCGTGTAGCCGCGGCCCTCGATCTCGGCGCGCTTGCCCGTCTTGTAGGCGCTGACCTCGTCGAACAGGTCGGGCAGGTCGCGGACGTAGAGCCCCGACACCGGGTAGCCGACGGCCTTGAGGTTGTAGTCGGTGAGGGACTGCACGATCCCCGGGCGGGCGGTGACGAAGAAGATCGCGACGCCGCGCTCGCTCGCGTACCGGGTCAGCTCGCGGACCTTGGAGATCGCCGGGGTCGGGAAGGTCCAGAACCAGTGGAAGTCCGTCTCCAGCGAGGAGTTGTCGACGTCGAGGACGATCGCGGGCCGCTCGCCGGCCGGCGACGCGGCGATGCGCTGCTCGATGGCGGGCCGTACCGCGTCGATGACAGCGGCGACGTCGCGCTGCCAGGTGCCGTAGTCGATGCCGAGGATGGCCGCGTTGCCGCCGGGGGCGGACGAGGTGGCCGCGGAGAGCGCGGAGGCGCTCGTGTAGGCAGGCGCCGCCGGGCTCGCGGCCGGAGCCGCCGAGGCGGTCGTGGCCGGAAGCAGCGTCAGGACGGCGGCCGCCGCGGCCAGTGCGGCGGCGGCGGTACGGGGCGTACGGGACGTGCGGGTGCGGCGGGTGCTGCGCATGGGGGAGCGCTCCCTGGATCGCGGATTGACATGGACGCGACCAGGCTCGGCGATGCCCGGGCCCGCTGTCTACTGGCCGGTAAGTAACTTTTCGCAGCCGGGTGGTGAACTCCCCGCTACGTGTCGCACTCCAGGACCGTGCGGCACAGTGCGCACCGCGCCCGCACCGGACCCCGCACCGGGAGGCGCAGCCGCTGATCGCAGACCGGGCAGGGGAAGCTCACCAGCGGCCCGGCGCCGTGCTCCTCGAAGCGGTACTCCGCCCCGCGCCCCGGGGTGCTCCCGGCCCGGCGGGCGCGGGCGTAGCGCCGCCGCTCGATCGGGCCCGCCGCGGCGAGCGGCGCCCGGCGGTGGTCCCGGTCGGCCCGGGCGCGGCCGCGCACGTACGCCTCGTACGCCCGGGGGCTGGTGAACCAGGCGGAGAGGTCCTCGCCGAGGAGCCGGCCCCGGCGGGCCAGGACGTAGCCGAACTCCTCCGGGGTGAGGTAGCCGAACTTCTGGTGGGTCAGCGCGTCCTCGCGGTAGGCGTCGAGCAGCAGCCAGCCGGCCCCGAGGTAGGCGGCGGTGGTGTCGGTGAGGATCTCGTTGTCCGCGGTGGCCGGGAAGCGCAGGTCCAGGCGGTGCAGCAGGACGTGCGCGACCTCGTGGGAGAGGGCCGCCGCGAGGTCCCCGCGGCGGGTCCGGAAGCGGTCGCTGACCTCGACGAAGTACTCGGGCCCGGAGGCCAGTTCGACGGTGGCGGCCTCCTCCATCGGCCGGAAGGCGACCACCACGCGGGCGTCGGGCAGCCGCAGGGCGCGGACCATCGCCGACGCCACCCGCTGCGCCCCCAGGTGCAGGTCCTCGTCGGGGCCGAAGGCGGCGTCGGCGGGGGCGAAGCTCGTGTCGTATACGCGGATCCCGTCGGCCGACAGCCGGCGGAAGAGCGCGGTGATGGAGGCCCGGACGACGTCCAGGTGTGGAAATCCGTGCTCGATCGGCCCCGGGGGCCTGCCGTTCCGCGTCATCGGGTGCTCCTCGCCGCAATCCCTGTCGCCGGGGCGGGCAGTTGGCCAAAAATGCGTTCTTGATGTCGGCCATACGCGTGATGTGTCATGGACTCGTCATTCACCCGATGACACGCACAGCCCAACCCCCCACGAAAGGCAGTGTGTTGAGCGTGAGCACTCTTGTCCGCTTCATGAAGCGCACCCTCGCCGTCGGCGCCGTCGCCCTCGCCGCCGTCAGCCTCCAGCCCTCCAACGCCGGCGCCGCCCCGAGCCCCGTCGTCGGCGGAACCCGCGCCGCACAAGGCGAGTTCCCCTTCATGGTGCGCCTGTCCATGGGCTGCGGCGGCGCCCTCTACACCCAGCAGATAGTCCTCACCGCCGCCCACTGTGTGAACGGCTCCGGCAACAACACCTCCATCACCGCCACCGCCGGAGTCGTCGACCTCAACAGCGCCAGCGCGATCAAGGTGAAGTCCACCAAGGTCCTCCAGGCCCCCGGCTACAACGGCACGGGCAAGGACTGGGCCCTCATCAAGCTCGCCAAGCCCATCAACCTGCCCACCCTCAAGATCGCCGAGACGAAGGCCTACGACAGCGGCACCTTCACCGTCGCCGGCTGGGGCGCCACCCGCGAGGGCGGCGGCCAGCAGCGGTACCTCATGAAGGCCACCGTCCCGTTCGTCTCCGACGCCAGCTGCAAGAACGCCTACGGCAGCAGCCTGGTCCCGGCCGAGGAGATCTGCGCCGGCTACAGCCAGGGCGGCGTCGACACCTGCCAGGGCGACTCCGGCGGCCCGATGTTCCGCCGCGACAACGCGAACGCCTGGATCCAGGTCGGCATCGTCAGCTGGGGCGAGGGCTGCGCCCGCGCCGGCTACCCCGGCGTCTACACCGAGGTGTCCACCTTCGCCGCCGCGATCAAGAGCGCCGCGGCCGGCCTGTAGCACCGGCTCGTCCTTCCGGCCGGGACGGTTCCGGCCGGAAGGACGAGGCGCCGTCCCCCGGGCGCACGTAACCTCGTCCGGAGCGTCGTACGGCCGGAACACCGCCCTCCCCGTCCCGCGGCGCCCCTCCCGCGGCCCCCGCTGCGGTTGCGGGCCGCGGCGCGCACCGGTCCCATGGGTGGGGACCGGCAGTGGCGGCGGGTGACGGCGGGATGGGTGGCGCATGGCGATCAGAGTGGTCATCGCGGACGACCAGGAGATGGTCAGGACCGGCTTCCGGATGATCCTCGAAAGCCAGCCCGACATCGAGGTCGTCGCCGACGTGGTCGACGGCGAGGCCGCCCTCGCGGCCGTCGCCGAGCACCGTCCCGACGTCCTGCTCCTCGACATCCGGATGCCGAAGCTCGACGGGCTCGAAGTCACCCGGCGGCTCTCCGGCCGCGACGGCCCGCGCATCGTCATCGTCACCACCTTCGACCTCGACGAGTACGTCCACGCCGCGCTCCACGGCGGAGCGTCCGGCTTCCTCCTGAAGGACGCGAGCCCGGCCATGCTGGTTGAAGCCGTCCGGGCGGCGGCCGTCGGAGACTCCCTCGTCTCGCCGGCCATCACGGTGCGGCTGCTGCGCGAGATGGCCCCGCGGACCACCGGCGCGGCCGCCCGCAGGCCCGCCGAGCCCCTGACCGAGCGGGAACGCGAGGTCGTGCGCGCCCTGGCACGCGGTCTGACCAACGCGGAGATCGCGGGGGAGCTGTTCGTCTCCCTCTCCACCGTGAAGACCCACCTGGCGAACGTCCAGGCCAAGCTCGACGCCCGCAACCGCGTCGAGATCGCCGCCTGGGCCTGGGAAAGCGGCCTGGCCGCCGGCGCGGCGTGACCCCACCCCCGCCCGCCGGGGTGCACCAGCCCGCCGGGGTACGCCCGCCCACCCGGGTACGCCCGCCCGCCCGGGTACGCCCGCCCGCCCGGGGGGCACGCACGTCCGACCGGACCGGCCTCGGGCGCGGGCCCGGTGCCCTCGGGGGGCGGCGGTGAGTCCGCTCGCCGGCTGGGCCCGCCGGCACCCGCACGCCGCCGACGGGATCCGCATCGCCCTCTCCCTCGTCCTGCTCGCCCTCGTCACCTTCGAGGGCGTGGTCCTGGCCCGCCAGCCCAGCCTCCCGCACGCCGCCGTGTGGGCCTCCGGCATCCTCGTCTGCCTCAGCGCCGCGCCCTGGCCCGCCGTCCCCCTCCTGACCCGCGCCTGGTTCGCGGCGGCCGTCACCTGGACCGTCACCCTCCTGCTGATCTTCGGCAACCACCCCCTCGTCGTCTGGGGCGGCGGCGAGGCCATCGCCCTCCTCGTCCTGCTCTCCCAGGTCCTGCTCCGGGCCCCCGCCCGCACCGCCGCCGTCCTCGGCCCGCTCCTCGGCCTCGGCTGCATGGCCGTACCGGTGCGGGACGCCGACCCCGGCCGGTTCACGCTGCTCTTCTCCGTACTGGCCGTCGTCGTCGCCGCGTACTCCCTCCTGCAGCGCCTCCAGTCCGGCCAGCGGGTGCGCGAGCTGAGCGCCGTACGCACCGCGGAACGCCTGGAGCTCGCCCGCGAGCTCCACGACCTCGTCGCCCACCACGTCACCGGGATCGTCGTCGAGGCACGGGCCGCCCGCTTCACCCAGGTCTCCGCCGAACGCGCCGCCGAGATCTTCGGCCGGATCGAGACCGCGGGCGACGAGGCCCTCGGCTCGATGCGCCGCCTCGTCAAGATCCTCCGCGAGAGCGACGCGGCCGGACCCCAGCCCGGAACCGCCCCGGTCGCGGGCCTCGCCGACCTGCGCGGACTCACCGAACGGTTCTCCGTCACCGGGCCGCCCGTCGCCCTCTCCGTCGAGGACGGCCTGGCCGACCGGCTCCCCGGCGACGTCGCCGCCACCGCCCACCGCATCGTCCTCGAAGCCCTCACCAACATCGGCAAGCACGCCGCCACCGCCACCGCCGTCCGCGTCGGCCTGCGGACCGTACCGGCCGGACTGGAGATCCGCATCGCCGACGACGGCGGCCGCCCCGCCAGACTCTCCGACAACGCCCGCGGCGGCGGCTACGGCCTCGTCGGCATGGCCGAACGCGCCGAGGCCCTCGGCGGCCGCCTCACCGCGGGCCCGGCCCCCGAGGGCGGCTGGCTCGTCACCGCCACCCTGCCCCTGTGAGCCCCGCCGCCCGGAACGCCCGGAAGGCACCGGCCCGCCCCGGCGGCCGTCTCAGCCACCGACCGGACCGGAGGACCACCCGCGGGCGCCGCGTATTCTCGGGGACCATGAACAACAGCGCCACCGACCACGGCACGCCCCCGGCCACCGGCGGGACCGACGAGAACGTCGCCGCCGAGCTGGCCCGGCTGCGGGACAGCATCGACAACATCGACGCCGCCGTCGTCCACATGCTCGCCGAACGCTTCAAGTGCACCCAGCAGGTCGGCCACCTCAAGGCCCGCCACCAGCTGCCCCCGGCCGACCCGGGCCGCGAGGCCAGCCAGATCGCCCGGCTGCGCCAGCTCGCCGAGAACGCCAAGCTCGACCCGGCCTTCGCCGAGAAGCTCCTCACCTTCATCATCGCCGAGGTCATCCGCCACCACGAGACGATCGCCGCGGGCGAAGAGTAGAAAACTGGGTCCGGCCGCCCACTGCGGCAGCATGGGCTCATGTCCGCACTGACACGCACCGAAGCGCAGCAACGAGCCCGGCTCCTCGACGTCCGGCAGTACGCCGTCACCCTCGACCTCACCGGCGGCGACGACACCTTCGAATCCAGCACCGTCATCCGGTTCACGGCCCTCGCCCCCGGAGACACCTTCCTGGAACTGAAACCGGACGAGCTGCGCTCCGCCACCCTCGACGGCGACCCCCTCGACCCGGCGTCCCTCACCGACAACCGCCTCCCGCTCACCGGCCTCACCGAAGGCCCCCACGAGCTGCGCATCGACACCCGCATGCGCTACTCCCGCACCGGCGAAGGCCTGCACCGCTTCACCGACCCCGCGGACGGGGAGACGTACGTCTACAGCCAGATGTTCATGGACGACGTCCAGCGCGTCTTCCCCGCCTTCGACCAGCCCGACCTCAAGGCCGTCTTCGCCTTCACCGTCACCGCCCCCGCCCACTGGACCGTCCTCGCCAACGGCGTCACCACGCGCACCGGCGAACGCGAAACGGACGGGGCCGGCGTCTGGAACTCCGCCCCCACCCCCCTCATCTCCACGTACCTCGCCGCCGTCGCCGCCGGCCCCTGGCACAGCGTGCGCGTCGAACACGCCGGACTGCCCTTCGGCATCCACTGCCGGCAGTCCCTCGCGCCCCACCTGGACGAGGACGCCGAGGAGATCCTCTCCGTCACCCGGGACTGCTTCGACCGCTACCAGGAGAAGTTCGGCGAGCCGTACCCCTTCGACTCGTACGACCAGGCCTTCGTCCCGGAGTTCAACGCGGGCGCCATGGAGAACCCCGGACTGGTCACCTTCCGCGACGAGTTCATCTACCGCTCCGCCGTCACCGAGACCGAGCGCCAGACCCGCGCCATGGTCATCGCCCACGAGATGGCCCACATGTGGTTCGGCGACCTCGTCACCCTCGCCTGGTTCGACGACATCTGGCTGAACGAGTCCTTCGCCGAGTACATGGGCTACCAGACCCTCACCGAAGCCACCCGCTTCACCGACACCTGGGTCGACTTCGGCGTCACCCGCAAGTCCTGGGGCTACGACGCGGACCAGCGCCCCTCCACCCACCCCGTCGCCCCCGCCCCCGAGGACGTCCCCGACACCGCGTCCGCGCTCCTCAACTTCGACGGGATCTCCTACGCCAAGGGCGCCTCCGCCCTGCGCCAGCTCGTCGCCTGGCTCGGCGAGAAGGACTTCCTGGCCGGCATCAACACCCACTTCGCCCGCCACAAGTTCGCCAACGCCTCCCTCGCCGACTTCGTCGACTCCCTCGCCGCCCACACCGACCGCGACGTCCACGCCTGGGCCGAGGCCTGGCTGCGCACCACCGGCATCGACACCCTCCGCCCGCAGATCCAGGACAGCCCCGGCGGCCCCGGCGGCTGGACCCTCACCGTCGACCGCGACGGCAACCGCCCGCACCACATCGCCGTCGGCGTCTACCACCGGGACCCCGGCGACGGACGGACCCTGGAGCGCACCGAACTCCTCCACCTCGACGTCCCCTCCGACGAGGTCGTCTCCGCCGACGGCCCCCGCCCCGCGCTGCTGCTCCTCAACGACGGCGACCTCGGCTACGCCAAGGTCCGCCTCGACGCGACCTCCGTCGAGACCGTCCTGAACAGCCTCTCCGGCATCCCCGACGCCCTCACCCGCGCCGTCGTCTGGAACGCCCTGCGCGACATGGTCCGCGACGGCGAACTCGACCCGGCCGTCTACCTGGCGACCGCCGCCGCGCACCTCCCGGAGGAGGCCGACCTGGCCGTCGTCCAGGGCGTCCTGGCCTTCGCCCGCACCCAGATCGCCGACCGCTACCTCGCCCCCGCCCAGCGGACCGAGGCGCTCGGCACCCTCACCGACCTCGCCCGCGACCTGCTGCGGCGCACCGAGGACGGCTCGGCGCCCGGCCTGCGGCTGGCCGCCGTACGCGTCCTCATCGACAGCGCCACCCGCCCCGACACCCTCACCGCCTGGCTCGACGACGACACCGTCCCCGGCGGCCCCGCACTCGACCCCGAACTGCGCTGGCGCATCCTGGCCCGGCTGTCCGTCCTCGGCGCGGTCGGGGAGGAGCGGATCGCCGCCGCCTTCGCCGCCGACCCCAGCGCCACCGGCGAGGAGGGCGCGGCCCGCTGCCGCGCCGCCCTCCCCACACCGGAGGCCAAGGCCGCCGCCTGGGACCGCCTCTTCCACGACGACAGCCTGTCCAACTACCTGTTCAGCGCCACGGCCCAGGGCTTCTGGCAGCCCGAACAGGCCGATCTCGTACGGGAGTACGTGCCCCGGTTCTACCCCGACGCCGTCGCCCTCGGAGCCCGCCGCGGCCCGGCCATCGCCGAAGCGGCCGGCCGCTGGGCGTTCCCCGTCCACGCCGCCGACGAGGCCCACCTCCGGGCCGGCCGCGCCTGCCTGGAGAACCCCGAGATCCTCCCGCTCCTGCGCCGCAAGCTGGTGGACCAGCTCGACGACCTCGCCCGAGCCCTCCACATCCGCACCCCGTAACCCGCCCCCGGACCGCCGGGCCACCACCCCCACGGGGTCCAGGCCCGGCGGCCCGCCGCCTTCCCCCGGCCCCCGTGGGGGTGGCCCGGACCCGGCGGCCCGGCGCCTTCCGCGCGTCCACGCCCCCTGACCCGGTCCCCGTGGGGTGGCCCGGACGGCTCCCTTCCGCCCACCCGAAGCCCGCATTCCAGCCCGTCCGGCGTTTGAGGACCGGGTCCGGGCGGAGCCCGGGGAACGGAGGAAGGGCGGGCCGGGGAACAGCACGCGCAGCGCCCCCACCCGCCCCGGCTCGGCCCGCCCCGCCAACCGGCCCTGGCATGGCCCGCCCCGCCAAACCCGGCCCCGCCCCGCCAACCCGGCCCCGGCACGGTCTGCCCCGCCTCCCTGCGCGGGGTCTCCCGCAGTGGCCGGCCCCGGCACCGGCTTCCTGCGCGGGCCCCCCTCGCCAACCCGCCCCGGCACGGCCCGCCCCGCCAACCCGCCCCGGCACGGCCGGCCCTGGCACGGTCCCCTCGCCAACCGGCCCTGGCACGGCCCGCCCCGGCCCACCCGGACCCCCGGGGAGGTCACGGCCGAAAATCGTCCCCGGACACACCCCGGCGGTTACCCCATTCGGGTCTCCTCGTTGTACGGGCCGGGTGCCCCGCCCCGCCTCGGCGGGCGCGGCCCCACCGCCCAGCCACCGGAGGGACACCGCATGACGGCGCTGCCCGGCACCCGCACCCCGCCGCCCCCGCCGCCGCTCGCCGGCGGCCACCACGGCCCCGACGCGCTGCGCCCCCTGCTCGACACCGTCCTCGACGCCCTGCGCACCGGCGCCGCCGAACGCGGCGGACCCCTCCCGGCCGGCGGGCCCGACACCACCACCGCCCGGGTCCGGACCGCACTGGGCGACGTGCTCCCCGCGCACGGAACCGGCGACCACGAAGCGCTGCGGACCCTCGTGCACGCCCTCGCCGCCGGCGCCGCAGACCCCGCCGACCCGCTCTGCGCGGCCCACCTCCACTGCCCGCCGCTCGCCGTCGCGGCCGCCGCCGACCTCGCCGCCAGCGCCCTCAACCCCTCCCTCGACTCCTGGGACCAGGCCCCCGCCGCCTCCGCCGTCGAAGCCCTCCTCACCCGCGCCCTCGCCGCCGAGTTCCACCCGGACGCCCCGCACCCCGACGCCCTCGTCACCACCGGCGGCACCGAGTCCAACCAACTCGCCCTCCTCCTCGCCCGCGAACGCCACGGCCCGGCCCTCACCGTCCTGCACGGCGCCAACGCCCACCACTCCGTGCCCCGCGCCGCCTGGCTCCTCGGCCTCCCGCCCGCCGTGTCCGTACCGACCCCCACCGGCACCCTCCACCCCGCCGACCTCGCCGACGCCCTCGCCGCCACCACCGGCCCCGTCCTCGTCACCGCCACCGCCGGAACCACCGACGCCGGCCTCATCGACCCCCTCCCCGAGATCGCCGACCTCTGCGACCGGCACGGCAGCGCCGAACTCCACGTCGACGCCGCCTACGGCGGACTCCTCGCCCTCAGCCCCCGCCACCGCCCCAAACTCGCCGGCCTCGACCGCGCCCGGTCCGTCACCGTCGACCTCCACAAACTCGGCTGGCAGCCCGTCGCCGCCGGACTCCTCACCGTCCCCGACGCCGCCCTCCTGGCCCCCCTCGCCCACCAGGCCGACTACCTCAACGCCACCGACGACACCGAAGCCGGCCTCCCCGACCTCCTCGGCCGCTCCCTGCGCACCACCCGCCGCCCCGACGCCCTGAAGATCGCGGCGACCCTGCGCTCCCTCGGCCGCGACGGCCTCGTCCGCCTCGTCGACCGCACCTGCGCCCTGGCCGAGGACCTCGCCCGGCGCCTCGACGCCCACCCCGGCTTCGAACTCCACGCCCCGCCCACCATCAGCACCGTCCTCTTCCGGCCCGCCCACGCCGACGACGAGCAGCTCGCCGCCCTGCGCCGCACCCTCCTCCACGAAGGCCGCGCCGTCCTCGGCCGCGCCCGCGCCGACGGCCGCCTCTGGCTCAAGGCGACCCTGCTCAACCCCCACACCACGGCGGGGGACCTGGACACCCTCGTCGCCCTCCTGGAAGGCAGCACCCACCGATGACCGCACACCTCGATGCGCCCCACGACCTCGTCGGAATCGGCATCGGCCCGTTCAACCTGTCCCTCGCGGCCCTCGCCCACGGCCTGCCGCAGCAAGGAGCGGGCGAACTCGCCACCGCCTTCTACGACCAGCGCCGCGACTTCCGCTGGCACCCCGGCCTCCTCATCGACGGCGCCACCCTCCAGGTCCCCTTCCTCGCCGACCTGGTCACCCTCGCCGACCCGGCCAGCCCCTGGAGCTTCCTGAACTACCTCAAGCAGAAGGAACGACTCTTCCCCTTCTACTTCGCCGAGCGGTTCCACATCCAGCGCGCCGAATACGACGCCTACTGCCGCTGGGTCGCCGGCCGCCTCCCCGGACTCCACTTCGGCCACCAGGTCGACGCCGTCCGCTGGAACCCCGAACGCGACCTCTTCGAAGTCGACTTCACCCAGGTCGACGCCGACGGCGAAGCCGAAGCCCTCGGCCGCACCCACACCCGCAACCTCGCCCTCGGCATCGGCACCGCCCCGTTCGTCCCCGAACCCCTGCGCCCCCTCGCCGAAGCCCCCACCGTCCCGGTCATCCACTCCGCCGACTACCTCGACAACCGCGAGCGCATCCTCGGCGCCGGCCACGTCACCGTCATCGGATCCGGACAGTCCGGAGCCGAGGTCTTCCTCGACCTGCTCCGCGCCCGCCCCGCCGGCCGCGAAGGCCTCACCTGGCTCGCCCGCACGCCGTCCTTCGCACCCATGGAGTACTCCAAGCTCGGCCTGGAACACTTCACCCCCGACTACACCCGGTACTTCCACGCCCTGCCCGAACCGGTCCGCGACCGCCTCGTCCCCTCCCAGTGGCAACTCCACAAGGGCATCGACGCCGAGACCATCGCCGCCATCCACGAGGAGCTCTACCGCCGCTCCCTGCACGGCGGCTGGCCCGACGCCGTCCTCACCCCCGGCGTCAGCGTCCGCACCGCCGGCCGCGTCGCCACCACCAAGGTCGAACTCCACCTCGAACACCTCGAACAGGGCACCCGCTCCCGCCTCACCACCGACGCCGTCGTCCTCGCCACCGGCTACCGCGAACGCCCCCTCGGCAGCCTCCTCGCCGGCCTCGACCCGTACCTGCGGAAAGACTCCTCCGGCCGCCCCCGCATCGACGACCGCCACCGCATGGTCCTCGACCCCAGCGTCACCGGCAGCGTCTTCGTCCAGAACGGCGAACGCCACACCCACGGCGTCGGAGCCCCCGACCTCGGCCTCGCCGCCTGGCGCAGCGCCGCCATCCTCAACACCCTCACCGGCAAAGAGCCCTACCCCCAGCCGGTGCGCACCGCCTTCACCACCTTCGGCCTCGACCAGCGCGAACACACCCGCCCCCGGCCCACCGGCGAACTCCTCCCGCTCGTCGAACACCCGTAGGCCGTCTCCTCCGGATCGGACCCCTCCCGAACCACGCCCCGCACACGCCGGGGGCCGGGCCCCGCCACAGCGGAACCCGGCCCCCGGAACGGACGATCAGGCCCCGAAGACCGGCACGCCCGCCCGCGTCAGCCGCCAGTCCACCGAGGCGAATCCGGACGGGTCCACCGTCCCCTTCGCCTTCACCCACTGGATGATCGTGTTCCGGATCTCGTCCGAGTCCGCCCACACCTGCCGGGCCTGCGGCACGTGCGGGAAGTTCCCGCCCCCCGACGCCCGGTAGTTGTTCACCGCGAGCACGAACCGGGCCGCCGGATCCACCGGCGCACCCCCGAACGACAACCCCGTGATCCGCGAACCGGCCGGCTGCGCGATGTCGATGTCGTACGTGAACCCGTACACCGCGTCGTAGTTGTAGTCCGGAATCCCGTCGGCGTTCGTCAGCTTCGCCGGATCCACCACGTCACCGGGCGCGGCCCGCACGAAGTACCGCGCCGAGTACTCCAGATAGTCCTTCAGCTGCGCCCCGGTCAGCAGCCGCGCCTCCAGGGTGTTCTCGAACGGGTACAGGCCCGCCGCGTCCCTGAGCGTCACCTGCCCGGCCGGGATCGCCGCCGTCCGCGAGAAGCACGAGGCCTGCGACACCACCGGCAGCGCCGCCCACTCCGTACCCGCCAGCGCGCCCCTGACGGTCTCCGCCTGGACGTGGTTGATCAGATCGATGATCGCCACGTCCTTGACCGGCCCGTCCGCCGAGGACATCGCCTGCGTGGACGTGCCGATCACCTGATTGACGTACGCCACGACCTTGCGGTGCTCGTCCGACAGCAGCCGGGTGATCTTCCGGTCCTCGGCGACCTCGTTGGAGTTCAGCACCTTCGCCGCGACCTTCGCCACCGACCAGCGGCCCTTCGCCCACGTCAGCTCGAAGTCGAACAGGGTCAGGCGCTGACCCCACTTGAGCGGCTCCGACAGCACCACGTCCTTGCCGGTCGCCCGGTTCTTCACCCGGTACTCCGGGATCTCCGTGTGCGCGTGCCCCACCAGGATCGCGTCGATCCCCGGCACCTGCTCCGCCACCAGCCCCGCGGCGTTCTCGACGTACGGCAGCTGGTCCCCGTACGAGGACGTCCCGCTCGACCCCGAGTGCGCCGAGACGATCACCACGTCCGCGCCCATCGAGCGCAGCTTCGGCACGTACTTCGCCGCCTGCTCCTCCAGCCCCGGGAAGGTCATCTTCCCCTGCACGTTGGCCTTGTCCCATATCGCGATCCCCGGGTTCGTCAGCCCCAGCACCGCCACCTTCACGTCCGGACCGTGCGGGGTCCGCAGCCGGTGCATGCTGTACGGCGGGAACGCCGGCCGCAGCGTCTTCGCGTCCAGCGCGTTCGCCCCGAGCAGCGGGAAGTCGCACTGCTCCTCGAACTTGCGCAGCACCGGGATGCCGTAGTTGAACTCGTGGTTCCCCAGCGCCGCCGCGTCGTAGCCGATCGCGTTCATCGCCTGCGCCATCGGGTGCACCGGGCCCCGCCGCGCCGTGATCGGGTCGACCTTCGCGTAGTAGTACGACAGCTGGGTGCCCTGGATCGTGTCACCCGCGTCGATCAAGAGCGTGTTGCACCGGCCCTTCTCCTCCCGGACCCGGTTCACCAGGGTGGAGATCTTCGCCAGGCCGACGTCGTTGTGCGCCTTGTCGTCGAACTCCTTGTCCGTGAAGTAGTCCCAGTTGAAGACGTTCCCGTGCAGATCGGTCGTGCCCATCACGGTGAACGAGTAGGTCCGCGGCCCGGACTGCGCGGCGGCCGGGGTGCTCGTGGCCCCCGTCAACGCCACGGCCGCACCGGTCGCGGCCGTGGTTCCCAAGAAAGTCCTGCGGTCGAACGCCATGCCATCTCCCCTTTTGAGGCGTGAACAACGCGCGTAGATTCTGACCCAGCAGTAACAAGCCGCAACACCCCCGCCAGGTTTCGATCCGGTGACCACACCCGTACGGACGACAGTGCGACAGTGGAGGGCATGACTCAGGACGCAGCGCACCAGCCCTACGGAACCCCGGAAGTACCCCGTGTCGCCGTCTGCGGCGAGGCCCGCATCGAGGTCGACCCGGAGATCGCCCGCATCGGCATCACCGTGAGCGCCCGCGGCACCGACCGCCGCACCGCGCTCGACGACCTCACCCGGCGCAACAACGCCGTCCTCGACCTCGTCAAGAGCTACGGCGACCCCGTGGAGAAACTGGAGACCGGCGCCTTCTCCATCAGCCCCGAACTCACCCGCCACGGCCGCGGCGACCGCATCCGGGCCTACCACGGCCGCGTGCACATCACCGCGGAGCTCAACGACTTCACCACCTTGGGTGAACTCACCACCCGCCTCGCCGACCTCGAACTCACCCAGGTCGACGGCCCCTGGTGGGCCCTGCGGCCCACCTCGCCCGCCCACGGCGAGGCCCGCCGGCAGGCCGTGCTCGAAGCCGTCCAGCGCGCCCGCGAATACGCCGAAGCCCTCGGCGCCCGCCTCTCCGCCCTCGTCGAACTCGCCGACCTCGGCGCGGAGAACGCCGTCCCCTTCCAGGCGGCGGCCCCCGGCGCGGGCATGCGCACCATGGCCTTCAGCGGCACCGAGGACGCGGGCGCACCGCCGCTCGACCTCGAACCCCAGCGGCAGACCGTCTACGCCCAGGTGAACGCCCGCTTCACGATGACGCCCCCGCAGCTCTGAGGAACCGCACAAAACACGCCATGGGGGTGCTCATCAGAGCACCCCCATGCACATTCAACAGTTGTCAACAACCTTTTTCCCAAAGGTTGTTGAGTGGACACCTGGAAGCGATTACCTACCCGTTGGTAGGGGAATACGCTCGCCTCATGCGCCGAGCGAAAATCGTATGTACCCTGGGCCCCGCCACCGACTCATACGACCAGATCAAAGCCCTGGTCGAAGCCGGAATGGACATCGCCCGCTTCAACCTCAGCCACGGCACCTACGCCGAACACGAGGAGCGCTACCAGCGCGTACGCAAGGCCTCCGACGAGACCGGCCGCAGCGTCGGCATCCTCGCCGACCTTCAAGGTCCGAAGATCCGCCTCGGTCGCTTCCGCGAAGGCCCCGTACTCCTTGAACGCGGTGACGAGTTCACCATCACCGTCGAAGACCTCGAAGGCGACCGCCACACCTGCGGCACCACCTACAAGGGCCTCAACGCCGACGTCACCACCGGGGAGCGCATCCTCGTCGACGACGGCCGCGTCACCCTCGAAGTCACCGCCGTCGACGGCCCCCGCGTCCACACCACCGTCATCGAAGGCGGCATGGTCTCCGACCACAAGGGACTCAACCTCCCCGGCGTCGCCGTATCCGTCCCCGCCCTCTCCGAGAAGGACATCGACGACCTCCGCTGGGCCCTGCGCATCGGCGCCGACGTCATCGCCCTGTCCTTCGTCCGCAGCGGCCGCGACATCGAAGACGTCCACCGCATCATGGACGAGGAAGGCCACCGCCTCCCCGTCATCGCCAAAGTCGAAAAGCCCCAGGCCGTCGAGAACATCGACGACATCGTCGCCGCCTTCGACGGCATCATGGTCGCCCGCGGCGACCTCGGCGTCGAAATGCCCCTGGAACAGGTCCCGATCGTCCAGAAGCGCGCCGTCAAACTCGCCAAGCGCAACGCCAAGCCCGTCATCGTCGCCACCCAGATGCTCGACTCGATGATCGAAAACTCCCGGCCCACCCGCGCCGAAGCCTCCGACGTCGCCAACGCCGTCATCGACGGCACCGACGCCGTGATGCTCTCCGGCGAGACCAGCGTCGGCAAATACCCCATCGAAACGGTCCGCACGATGTCCCGCATCGTCGAAGCCGCCGAAGAAGACATCCTCACCAAGGGCCTCCCGCCCCTCACCGACCGCAACAAACCCCGCACCCAGGGCGGAGCCGTCGCCCGCGCCGCCGCCGAAATGGGCGACTTCCTCGACGCGAAGTTCCTCGTCGCCTTCACCCAGAGCGGCGACACCGTCCGGCGCCTCTCCCGCTACCGCTCGCCCATCCCGCTCCTCGCCTTCACCCCCGACCCCGCCACCCGCTCCCAGCTCAACCTCACCTGGGGAGTCGAAACCTTCCTCGGCCCCCACGTCGACTCCACCGACGCGATGGTCGCCCAAGTCGAGGAAGAACTCCTGCGCATCGGCCGCTGCGTCCCCGGCGACGTCGTCGTCATCACCGCCGGCTCACCCCCCGGCGTCACCGGATCGACCAACCTCGTCCGCATCCACCACATCGGCGACGCCGTCCACTGAACCGCCGCGCGTCCGCCGACGCCGCGTCGGGCACCCACCCGACGCGGCACCCGGCACCCACCGCGCCGCACGCCCGTGGACAGCCCCTACCAGCCGAACCGCCGGTCCACCACGGCCGCGAACTCCTCGAACGACAACACCGCATCCCCGTTCTGATCCGCCGCGTCGAACAACGCCGACGACGCGTCCGCATCCCCCACACCCCAGAACGGCAGATCCCCCCGAGCCGCCAGCGTCGGCCCCTTCGAGCGCAACGCCGAGATCACCTCGACACGGGTCAACTCCCCGTTCGCGTCCAGATCCAGCGCCTCGAACAGCTTCCGGGCCTTCTCACTCATCACGCGGTCCCCTTCGTCTCCGTCACCAAAACCTTGACCTCAACCTACGTCGAGGTCGTACGTTCACGGCATGACGATCAAGGACTACACACAGCAGCAACTCGCCGCCCAGCCCCTCGGCCACTGGACCCGCACCGCCGCCGGCCTGGTCATCGGCTCCATCCGCACCGCCCTCGCCGAGGAAAACCTCACCCAGCCCCACTGGTGGATCCTCAACCACATCGCCGGCGCCCCCGGAACCTGGCAGCGCGCCGCCCTCACCGACAAGCTCGCGCCCTACGACGACCAGGACACCGACTTCGAAGCCGTCCACGCCGACCTCGCCGCCCGCGGCTGGACCACCGAGGCCGCCGACGGCACCCTGACCCTCACCGAAGCCGGTGAAGCGGGACGCGCCCGCGCCAAGGACCACGCCGCCCTCGTCCACGCCCGCATGCGCGAGGGCATCGACGACGCCGCCTACGCCCACACCATCGACGTCCTGCGCCGCACCGTCGCCAACCTGGGCGGCGACGGCAACCTCCCGTAACGCTCAGCCGGCCGCGACCTTGTCCGCGAAAGCATCCAGGTTGCCCGCCAGCCGCGCGATCCGCTCGTCCACTGTCAGGGACTCCTCGTACCGCGTCGTACGCAGCTTCGGCTGCCGCTTCCTGCGCACGTACAGGGAACAGGCGAGGTCCGCGCAGAAGTACGTGCCCACCGTGTTCCCCTCACGGCCCCGGGCCCCCGCCAGCGGGGCGGCGAGCAGGGTGACCCCGGACGAGGCGTGCCCCGTCAGGCAGATCTGGCACAGGCTGGACTTCATCGCGCTCGTCCGCCCCACGGAGGGCACCCGCAGCGAGATCCCCAGCGGGCCCGCCTCCCGGGGCAGCACCAGGTGCGCCCGCAGGGGCGCCCCCGGATCCACCCACCCGAGGAAGTCCAGGTCCTGCCAGGGCAGTTCGGCGAAGTCGAGCGGCAGTCTCAGCCGCGACGCCTCGCCCTTGGTGCAGTTCACGAAGGACGAGCGGATCTGTTTTTCGGAGAGCGCTTCCACGGGCGTCGACTCTACGGCCACCATGGATGGCCCGCACATCAATATCCCCGGGTCAGTGCTTCGGCCCGATGTGCAGGTCCATGAGGGCGACGGATTCCTTCCGCGCGATCGACACGTTGAACGGGTCGCTGCCCCGCGCCAACACCGTCCACCGCACGCCGACGCGGGTGAGGGTGTCGGTGCAGAGCCTGCGGATGTCGTCGGACTTGTTGGTGAAGAAGTACCGCGGGTACTCGTACCGCTTCCGGACACCGCCGACGAGGCGGGTGGTCCAGTTCGTGGTCCGGCACCCGTCGGAGTGGATGAGCCCCCGGAGGAACTCCCAGGGGTGAGCGTCGACGACCTCCTGCTGCCAGCCTTCGAGGGCGATGAGCCGGTCGTGCTTCTTGCCGGGCCCGTGCTGCGGGAACAGGCACGTCCAGTGCCGCCCGTAGCTCGCGACGGCGACGCAGCCCTGGCGCTGCACGACGCACACCTTGTCGGCCGGGCGGACCGCGAGGATCGCTGTACGACACTCCTCGATCAGCCCGGGCCAGGCGTCGGCGCACACGATGCGTAGGTAGTGGCCGCCGCGCGGGTGGGGACTGATGCAGCCGTCGCCCAGGTAGAGGCCGAGTAGATAGGCGTACGCGGCCGGGTCGGCTGGGCCCGTGCAGGGTGCCGCCTGGTTGAGGCGGGGCAGCGGATCGATGCGTACGCACCAGGCGCGAATCGCGGACCGGGATATCCCGGTCGCCTTGCTGACGGAATTGAGGCTCCGCCCGGTCTCGAGAAGGCGCAATGCGTGGCGCCGGGTTGCCAGATCGTACATGCGGGCGACTCTGCGCAAGATTGCTCAGCAGCGCATGCGCGTTCCGGCAAATTCCCCCGAAAGCGGGAGGCCAGCTGCGTCGGCGTGACCTTGGAAACTAAGGAAAGGTGCCCCAGGTGGGATTCGAACCCACACTGTCCGCTGTTTGAGAGCGGCCTCTCTAACCGTTGGAGTACTGGGGCCTACGAAACGAAGGATTGCGTGAACCCTGCGTGACGCCACCTTACAGGAGCTGGGTAGGCTCGGGGGAGCTGTTATGCCCCGCAAAGAGGAGCCCCCCGTGACCGCCGAGCACGAGTCGACGCCCACGCCCGACGCCGACCAGTCGCACGTTCCGCCGCTGACGACCCGCGTCGTCATCGCCGAGGACGAGGCGCTCATCCGTCTCGACCTCAAGGAGATGCTCGAAGAGGAGGGGTACTCCGTCGTCGGCGAGGCCGGCGACGGGCAGACGGCCGTCGAGCTCGCCCGCGAGCACCGTCCCGACCTCGTCATCCTCGACGTGAAGATGCCCGTCCTGGACGGGATCTCCGCCGCCGAGAAGATCGGCGCGGAGTCCATCGCCCCCGTGCTCATGCTCACCGCGTTCTCGCAGCGCGACCTCGTCGAGCGCGCCCGTGACGCCGGGGCCATGGCGTACCTCGTGAAGCCGTTCAGCAAGAGCGACGTCGTGCCGGCCATCGAGATGGCCGTGTCCCGCTTCGCCGAGCTGAAGGCGCTGGAGAAGGAGGTCGCCGACCTCTCCCTCCGGCTGGAGACCCGCAAGCTCGTCGACCGGGCCAAGAGCATCCTGCAGACCCAGTACGGCCTCACCGAGCCGGCCGCCTTCCGCTGGATCCAGAAGACCTCCATGGACCGCCGCATGTCCATGCAGCAGGTCGCCGAGGCGGTCATCGAGGACGCCGAGGAGAAGAAGAACGCGGCCAAGGGCTGAACCCCCGCGGCGGGCGCCGCGCACCGCGCGCCCGCCGCGCCCCGGGCATGCCTGAGGCCCGCCTCCCCCGAGGGGAGGCGGGCCTCAGGCGTTTCTCAGTCCTCGCCGAGGTACGCCTTGCGGACGTCCTCGTTGACCAGGAGCTCGCGGCCCGGGCCCGAGAGGACCACGTTGCCGATCTCCATCACGTGGCCCTGGTCGGCCAGCGAGAGCGCCGCCTGGGCGTTCTGCTCGACCAGCAGGATGGTGGTGCCCTGTGCCTTGAGCTCGGCGATGGTCGCCATGATCTTCTGCATCATGATCGGCGAGAGGCCCATCGAGGGCTCGTCCAGCATCAGCAGCTTCGGCCGGGACATGAGCGCACGGCCCATGGCCAGCATCTGCTGTTCGCCGCCGGACAGGGTGCCGGCCGCCTGCTTGCGACGCTCTCCCAGGATGGGGAAGAGGTCGTAGGCGCGCTGGACGTCCTGCTGGATGCCTTCCTTGTCCTTGCGGAGGAAGGCGCCCAGGAGGAGGTTGTCCTCGATCGTCATGCGCGGGAAGATGTGCCGCCCCTCGGGGGAGTGGGCGAGTCCGAGCGCGACGATGTCGTGCGCGGGCACCTTCTTCAGCGACTTCCCGTTGAACTTGATCTGGCCGCCGCGCGGCTTGATCAGGCCCGAGAGGGTGCGCAGCGTGGTCGTCTTGCCGGCGCCGTTGGTGCCGATGAGGGTGACGATCTGGCCGGCGTCGACGCTGAACGAGATGCCTTTGACGGCTTCGATCTTGCCGTAGGCGACGCGGAGGTCCTCGACCTCGAGGAGTGCGGTCACTTGGCCTCTCCGTCCGTGCTGGTGGTGCTGTGCGCCTCGGCCTCGGTCTCCGGGGTGTCGGTCTCCGCGGCCTGGGCCTCGGCGGCTTCGGGGTCCGCGGCGACGGCCTCGGCGGCCTCGATCTCGGCGGCCTCGACCTCGGCGACCTCTTCGGCGCCGGGGGCGCCCTCGAAGGGTTCGCCGAGGTAGGCGGCGACGACGCGCTCGTCGCCCTGGACCTCGCTGGCGGTGCCCTCGATGAGCTTCTCGCCCTGGACGAGGCAGGCCACCCGGTCGCAGAGGTTGAAGATGAAGCGCATGTCGTGCTCGATGACGAGGACGGCGATGCCCTTGTCCCGGATGGCGAAGATGAGTTCTTCGGTGGTCCGGGTCTCCTGCGGGTTCATGCCGGCGGTGGGCTCGTCCAGGAGGATGAGGCCGGGGTCGCTGGCGAGAGCGCGGGCGATCTCCAGCTTGCGCTGGTCGCCGTAGGGGAGGTTGCGGGCGAGGTGTTCGGCCTTGCTGTCGAGGCCGATGAACTCCAGGAGTTCCATGGCCTTGTCGCGGCTGGCCTTTTCCTCCCGGTGGAAGCCGGGGAGGCGCAGCAGGGCGGACCAGAGGCCCTCCTTGGTGCGGGTGTGGCGGCCGACGAGCACGTTTTCCAGGACCGTCATGTTGTTGAAGAGACGGATGTTCTGGAAGGTGCGGGCGACGCCGGCGGCGGTGACCTTGTAGGACTTGGGCGGCAGGACCGTGCCCTTGTACCGGACTTCGCCCTCGGTGGGGATGTAGAGGCCGGTGAGGCAGTTGAAGAAGGTGGTCTTGCCGGCGCCGTTGGGGCCGATGAGTCCGACGATCTCGCCGCTGCGGACGGTCAGGTCGACGTTGCGGACGGCGGTGAGGCCGCCGAAGCGCATCGTGACGCCGCGTGCGTCGAGGACGGTCTCCGCCGTGCTGGGGGCGGTGGTGGTGGTCGTCATGGGTCAGACCCCTGCCTTGCCGAGGACCGTCGGAGCCGCAGCCTCGGGGTGGAGTTCGAGCTGGTTGCGGCGGTTGGGGATGAGGCCTTCGGGGCGCAGTCGCATGAGGACGATGAGTGCGAAGCCGAAGACGAGGAGCTGGTATTCGCCGAGGAACTGGAGCTTGTTGGGGATCAGGAAGAGGAGTGATCCGCCGACGAGCGGTCCGGCGATGGTGCCCATGCCGCCGAGGACGACTGCGGCGAGCAGGAAGGCGGAGTTCGGCGGTACGGCGTTGGCGAACTGGTACTGGTCGGGGGTGACCGTGTACTGGACGTGTGCCTGGACGACGCCGGCGAGGCCGGCGAGGGTGGCGCCGAGGGCGAAGGCGATGAGCTTGACGCGGAAGCCGTTGATGCCCATGGCTTCGGCGGCGGTCTCGTCTTCGCGGATGGCGACCCAGGCGCGGCCGATGCGGGATTCCGCGCTGCGGCGGAACACGAGGACCACGATGAGCGTGATCAGCAGCATCAGCAGGAAGTAGTTCGCGAAGCGGCCGATGGTGAAGCCGGCGATGGTGTGTGCTGCCCCGAAGTCGAACCCGAAGAGGTTGATGTTGGGGATGTTGGCGACGCCGTTGGGCCCGTTGGTGACGTCGGGGCCGGAGACGCCGTCGAGGTTGTTCATGGAGATGCGGAAGATCTCTCCGAAGCCGAGCGTCACGATGGCGAGGTAGTCGCCGCGCAGGCGCAGGGTCGGGGCGCCGATGAGGACGCCGAAGATCATCGAGGCGGCGGCGCCGGCGAGGAGTGCGGCCCAGAAGGGGAGCTGCACGCCGAACGGGGAGTTCGGGGAGCCGGAGACCAGGGCCGCGGTGTAGGCGCCGACTCCGAGGAAGGCGACGTATCCGAGGTCGAGGAGGCCGGTGAGGCCGACGACGATGTTCAGGCCGAGGGCGACGGTGGCGAAGATCAGGATGTTGACCCCGAGGTTCGCGTACTGGTCGTCGGTCTGGGTGAGGGGGAAGGCGGCCGCGGCGGCGAAGGCGCCGACGAGGGCGACGTTGCGGTGGCGGCCGGTGAGGGTGGTGACGCGGCTCATGAGGCCGGCCTTGTTGAGCGCGGCGGCGCCGAAGCCCGTGACGAGGAGGAAGCCGATGAAGAGTTCCTGGTACGGGGTGGTGATGCCGTAGGTGAAGACGGTGAGGCCGAGTCCGAGGACGGCGGCGATCAGCAGGATCTCGGCCCAGGCGGGCAGGGTGCGGGCGGGGGTGGCGGGGCCGGAGGCGAAGGAGGCCTTGACGGTCGTCCACTTGTTGCCGGCTTCGTGCTTGAACTTGTCCCAGCCGGTGTCGTCGGGGTCCGGTCCTTCGAGCGAGGGGCGCTCGAAGGGCAGGGCGAAGGCTCCGATGACGGCGAGGAGGCTGACGAGGGCGGCGATGCCGGCGCCGGGTTCGAGGTCGACGATCGCACCGAGGCTCACCACGATGGCGATGACGGTGTACCAGACGACGGTGAATGCGGCGAGGGCGGAGAGCTTGATCGCTGCGTCGGCTCCGGAGGGTGCGAGCCAGCGGAAGCCCTTGACGCCGTAGGAGGCGAGGCCGAAGGCGGTGGTGAGGGCGCCGCCGATGAGGGCGAGCCACTGGAGTCCGCCGGGGTAGCCGTAGACGGTGAGGTCGCCGGGGAAGGCGGAGGTCCAGGTCCAGGCGAGGAAGGCGGAGAGCACGGTGAGTGCGCCGCCGGTGGTGGCGAGGGCGCGGGCCGTCTTCTCGGGGAGGGGGATGAAGCCCTTGTCCGGTGCGGGGGTGGTCTTCGCGGTGTCCGCGGTGATGGTCGTCGTCATGGATCTCACACCCTGTCCGCCACGCGCTGGCCCAGCAGGCCCTGCGGCCGGAAGAGGAGCACGAGGATGAGAAGTACGAACGCCCAGGTGTTGCCCCAGGACTGTCCACCGAGCTGTTCGAGGCCGGGGATTTCGGCGACGTAGACGGTGGTCAGGGTCTCGGCGAGGCCGAGGACGAGGCCGCCGACCATGGCGCCGTAGATGTTGCCGATTCCTCCGAGGACGGCGGCGGTGAACGCCTTGAGGCCGAGGAGGAAGCCCATCTTGAAGTTGACCTCGCCGTACTTGAGGCCGTAGGCGACGGCTCCGACGGCGGCGAAGACGGCGCCGAGGGCGAACGCGGTGGTGATGATGCGGTCGGTGTTGACGCCCATCAGCTTCGCGGTGTCGGGGTCCTGCGCGGTGGCCTGCATGCCGCGGCCGGTGCGGGTCTTCTTAACGAAGAAGCCGAGGAAGGCCATGGAGATGGGGGCGGCGATCAGGAGGAAGATGTCACCGGTCTGGATGGTGATGCTTCCGAGGTGGAAGGGTCCGCCGGGGATCTCGGGGAAGACGAGCGAGCTCGTCGCGCCCGGGTACCAGGCCCATACCGCCTGCTGGAGGGCGATGGAGAGCCCGATGGCGGTGATGAGCGGTGCGAGGCGCGGAGCGTTGCGCAGTGGGCGGTAGGCGAAGCGTTCCGCGGCGACTGCGATGGTGGTGGCCACGAAGACCGCGCCTATGAGCATCAGGGGCAGCGCGACCCACATGGTCGAGCCCGAGGGGAGCATCATCCAGACCGTGAGGGCTCCGAAGCCGCCGGTCATGAAGATCTCGCCGTGGGCGAAGTTGATGAGCTGGACAATGCCATAGACCATCGTGTAGCCGATGGCGACGAGCCCGTACATGGATCCCAGTAGCAGGCCGTTGACCAGCTGTTGCGGCAGTTCGTGCACCGCAGGTCCTCCGAGTCTTTCGACGGATGTGACACCGCGCGGGGCGCTGTGGTGTGCGCGCCCCGCGCGGCAGGTGTGGTGGGCGCCAGGGGACGTGGTCCGCTAGCTGGTGGAGGTCAGCCGCCGAAGGTGCCGGACTCGACGGACTTCCAGTCGCCGCCCTCGACCTTGTAGACGGTGAGCTGCTTGTTGGTGGCGTCACCGAACTCGTCGAAGGAGACCTTGCCGGTCACGCCGTCGAAGGAGACCTTCTGGACGGCGTCGAGGACCTTGGCGCGGGCGTCGGTGGGCAGCTTGCCGCCGTTGCCGTCGACGACGGCCTTGATGCCCTCGATGATGGCCCAGGCGGAGTCGTACGAGTAGCCGCCGTAGGCAGCGAACGGCTCCTTGAAGCCGGCCTTCTCGTAGTTGGCGACGAACTCCTTGGCGGAGGGCAGGCTCTCGACCGGTGCGCCGACGGAGGTGGAGAGGTCGCCGACGGCGCCTTCACCCGCGAGCTCGACGAACTTCTTGTCGTAGATGCCGTCGCCGCCGACGAGCGGGATGTTGGTGCCGGAGGCCTTGATCTGCTTGCTGAGCGGGCCGGCCGCGGGGTACTCGCCGCCGTAGTAGACGACGTCGGCGCCGGAGCTCTTGACCTGGGTCACGATCGCGGAGAAGTCCTTGCTCTCCGGGTCGATGTGGCCCTCGCCTGCGACGGCGCCGCCGAGCTTGGTGAACTCGCCCTTGAAGGTTCCGGCGAGGCCGGCGCCGTAGGTCTTCTTGTCATCGATGATGAAGACCTTCTTCTTGCCCGCCTTGTTGAAGAGGTACTGCGCCGCGAACGGGCCCTGGATGGCGTCCGTGGTGGCGGTGCGGAAGTAGCTCTTGTAGGTGCGGACCTTCTCGCCGGTCGCCCACTTCGGTCCCTGGGACAGGGACGGGCTGGTGTTGGCCGGGGAGATCTGGACGAGCTTGGCGTCGTCGAAGACCTTCTGCATCGACTCGGAGACCGAGGAGTTCAGGGGGCCGACGACGCCGAGGACGTCCTTGTTGGCGGTCAGCTTCGTGGCGTTCTGCTGGCCGGACGAGGCCTGGGCCTGGTCGTCGAGCGCCTCGATCTTGAAGGTGACGCCCTTGACGTACTTCTTCTCGTTGGCCTGGCGGACGGCCAGGTCGACGGAGTTGCGGATGCCGAGGCCGAGGGCCGACAGGTCGCCGGTGAGCGGGGCGTCGACGCCGATGACGACCGTGGTGTCGCCGCCGCCGGCGTCGTTACCACCCTTGTCGTCGCGCGAACCACAGGCGGTGAGAGTGAGGGCACCCGCGGCAAGCGCGGCCGTCACGGCAATGAGCGAACGATGACGCACGATCAGTCCTTTCCAGGCACAGCGTCCCCCGTGGGACGCGCCGAGTCGTATCGCGGGAAACCGAACTGAAGGAAATCCGGTGGTCGCGGTGACTGGCCGTGACTCTAGGCGGCTGATAGGCCGATATGGAGGGCTCAGGCCAATGATGTGACTCTCTTGTTATGCCACGGCGTAATACATAGCGGATCTCTGGGGGTGGAACGGGGGAATTCCGGTCGGTTCGTCTTGTCCGCATGCTGAGATGCGGCAGGACTGTCAGGTGGTTTGAGTCCTGACGGCGCAGGAGTGTTGGGGGTTTTGCTCATGACGCGCCGGGGGTCACTGCATCTCGATCTTCGGGACAAGCCCTGGTCAGAGCGTCGGAGAGATCGCGCGCATAACGGTCACCCAGGATGTAACCGTGCTCTTCTTTCTGGCCCCGATTGCTCAGAGTTACCTCAAGAAAGGGAAGCCCTGAATTCCGTGCTACATGCACGCAGTCGACGGCCCGAATCTCGATCACCAGGTCACGGGCCTCGCCCGCGGCGACGACGAGCGGCGGCCGTGGCCGGGAAACGACGGTGAGCGCCCGCGACGGCTGGGTGATCCGCTCGACGGTCACCGGCGGCCCCGACGCGGCGGCGACGCGGACGGTGAAGGCGAAGGCGCTGCCCGCCTCGGCCGGGTCCACGGGGTGCCCGTACGCGAACGAGACCACCTGGGACGGCGCGGGAGGCTCCGCCGCCACCGGCGCGGGCGGCCGCGGGCGGGCGGCGTAGAGGTACCCGCCCCCGCCGGCCAGCGCGGCCGCCGCGGCCGCGGCCACCAGGACACGGCGGTGCCGGGCCGCCCGTGCCGGGAGCGGCCGGGGCCGGGCCGGCGGGCGTTCGAGGCCGCTGGTGCCCTCGCCGGGCTCCACGGGGCCGACGCCGCTCATCGGGGGCCGCCCGCGGCGCCCGGGCGGCTCACTGCCAGGGGCCGTCGGTCGGGGCGCCGGAGCGATGGCGCTCGGTGCAGCGGGCCCGCGCTTCCCGGGCGGCGAGGGCGTGCCCGGCGGCCGGGCCCGCGGTCCGCCGCTCGGCGCGGGCGGCGGCGGTGACCGCGCGCAGGATCTCGTACTGGGCGCCGGACAGCCCCATGGCCTGGTAGTCGAGCCCGACGGCGTCCCGGCCCTCCCCGGCGTCGAGCAGGACGCCGCTCCAGCGGGTGATCAGGGCGGTGCACAGCTCGGCGGGGGAGGTGGTGTGCGGGGCGGGCGTCCCGGGCGCGGGGGCGGGCGCGCCGGACGGGCCGCCGGCCCCGGAGCAGCCCAGGGCGAGCGCGGCGATCAGCGTCGCCGCGCCCGTCGCCCGGGCGCTGCCCGGCATCGGTCCCGTACCCATGCGAGGCACGCTAGACCGGTGGGCCGGGGGTGACAACGGTCAGGCGTTGCCGGGGTGTTGCGGGTTCGCGTCGCGCAGCAGACAGGTCAGCCGGGCGGTGCAGACGCGGCGGTCCTGGTCGTCGCTGATGACGATCTCGTAGGTGGTGGTGGAACGGCCCCGGTGGACCGGGGTCGCGACGCCGGTGACCAGGCCGGACCGGGCGCCGCGGTGGTGGGTGCAGTTCAGGTCCACCCCCACCGCGATCTTGTTGATGCCGCCGTGCATCATCGCGCCGACGGAGCCGAGGGTCTCGGCGAGCACGGCCGACGCCCCGCCGTGCAGGAGCCCGTACGGCTGGGTGTTGCCCTCGACCGGCATCGTGGCCACGACGCGCTCGGCGGAGGCCTCCAGGATGCGGATGTCCATCCGCTCGCCGAGGTGCCCGGCCGAGAACAGCGTGGGCAGGTCGATGCCCAGGGCCGCGTACTCGTCGAGGACCTCCTGCGGGAACTTCACGGTGTGCTGCTCGCCCATGGGCCGGCTCCGTCTCTCAACGCTCGTTGACCTGCTTGTCCTGAGGTCGTTCTATCAGGCCGGTTCGAAGCGGACGACGACGGACTTGCTCGCGGGGGTGTTGCTGGTGTCCGCGGTGGAGTCCAGGGGGACCAGCACGTTGGTCTCGGGGTAGTAGGCGGCCGCGCAGCCCCGGGCGGTCGGGTAGTGCACGACGCGGAAGCCGGGCGCGCGCCGCTCCACCCCGTCCCTCCACTCGCTCACCAGGTCGGTGTACGCGCCGTCGGCGAGTCCGAGCTCGGCCGCGTCCTCGGGGTTGACCATGACGACGCGGCGGCCGCCGGTGATGCCGCGGTAGCGGTCGTCGAGGCCGTAGATCGTGGTGTTGTACTGGTCGTGGCTGCGCAGGGTCTGCAGGAGCAGCCGCCCGGCCGGCACCCGCGGGTACTCGACGGGGGCCGCGGTGAAGTTCGCCTTGCCCGTCGCGGTCGGGAAGCGGCGCTCGTCGCGGGGGGCGTGCGGCAGCGTGAAGCCGCCCGGGCGGGCGACGCGGGCGTTGAAGTCCTCGAAGCCGGGGACCACGCGGGAGATCCGGTCGCGGATGGCGGAGTAGTCCCGCTCGAACTCCTCCCACGGGGTCTTCGACGCCCCGCCGAGGACCGCGCGGGCCATGCGCGCCACGATCGCGGGCTCGGAGAGCAGGTGCGGGCCGGCGGGGGCGAGGTTGCCGCGCGAGGAGTGGACCATGCCCATGGAGTCCTCGACGGTCACGAACTGCCGTCCCGAGGCCTGGACGTCCTTGTCGGTGCGGCCCAGGGTGGGCAGGATCAGGGCGCGGCGACCGGTCACCGCGTGGGAGCGGTTGAGCTTGGTGGAGACGTGCACGGTGAGCGAGGCGCGGCGGACCGCGGCCTCGGTGACCTCGGTGTCGGGGGTCGCGCCGACGAAGTTGCCGCCCATGGCGAAGAAGACCTTGGCCTCGCCGTCCCTCAGGGCCTGGATGGACCGGACCACGTCGAAGCCGTGGGCGCGCGGAGAGGTGATCGCGAACTCGCGGTCGAGGGCGTCGAGGAAGGCGGGGGCGGGGCGCTCGAAGATGCCCATGGTGCGGTCGCCCTGGACGTTGGAGTGGCCGCGGACCGGGCAGACCCCGGCGCCGGGCCGGCCGATGTTCCCGCGCAGCAGGAGCAGGTTGACGACCTCGCGGATGGTGGCGACGGAGTGCTTGTGCTGGGTGAGCCCCATGGCCCAGCAGACGATGGTCCGCTCGGAGGCCAGGACCATGGCGAGGGCGCGCTCGATCTCCGGCCGGGTCAGGCCGGTCGCGGCGAGGGTCTCGTCCCAGTCGGTCTCCGCGGCGGCCGCGGCGAACTCCTCGTAACCGTGGGTGTGTTCGCCGATGAAGGCCTCGTCGGTGGCTCCGCCCGCCTCGATGACCAGCTTGTTCAGCAGCCGGAAGAGGGCCTGGTCGCCGCCGATGCGGATCTGCAGGAACAGGTCGTTCAGGGCGGTGCCCTTGAGCATGCCGAGCGGGGTCTGCGGGTTCTTGAACCGCTCCATCCCGGCCTCGGGCAGCGGATTCACCGAGATGATCTTCGCGCCGGCCGACTTGGCCCGCTCCAGCGCGGACAGCATGCGGGGGTGGTTGGTGCCCGGGTTCTGACCGGCCACGATGATCAGATCGGCCTGGTGCAGGTCCTCCAGGGAGACGCTGCCCTTGCCGATGCCGATCGTCTCGTTCAGCGCGGAGCCCGAGGACTCGTGACACATGTTGGAGCAGTCGGGCAGGTTGTTCGTGCCGTACTCGCGGACGAAGAGCTGGAAGAGGAACGCGGCCTCGTTGCTGGTGCGGCCCGAGGTGTAGAAGACGGCCTCGTCGGGGGAGGCGAGCCCGCGCAGCTCCTCGGCGATGATCGCGAAGGCGCGCTCCCAGGACACCGCCTCGTACCGGTCGCCGCCCGGCGGCAGGTACACCGGCTCGGTGATCCGGCCCTGCTGCCCCAGCCAGTACCCCGAGCGCTCGGCCAGCTCGGCGACGGGGTGCGCGGCGAAGAACGCCGGGGTGACCCGGCGCAGCGTGGCCTCCTCCGCGACGGCCTTGGCCCCGTTCTCGCAGAACTCGGCGGTGTGCCGTTCGTCGCCCTCGGGCCAGGCGCAGCCGGGGCAGTCGAAGCCGTTCTTCTGGTTGACCTTGAGGAGGGTGCGGGCGGTACGGGCGAGGCCCATCTGCTGCTGCGCGATCCGCAGGGTGTGCCCGATCGCCGGCAGCCCCGCCGCGGCGTGCTGAGGGGGCGCGACCTGCGGCGCGTCCTGTACCGGATCACCTGCTGGCGGCTTGGTGGCCATGTCGCTCCCCTTCGAGCAGTTGTGCGCGTACACGAACGATCCTGTCACGGACCTCCGACATCGCCGACGCCGGAATTGTCAGCGGGGGCGCCTAGGATCGGGGGCGTGGCAGAGACAGCAGCGCAGAAGACGGACCAGACGACCGCGGCGGACCGCCCCCGCCTGATGCTCATGGACGGGCACTCCCTGGCGTACCGGGCGTTCTTCGCGCTGCCCGCGGAGAACTTCACGACCGCGACGGGCCAGCCGACCAACGCGATCTACGGCTTCGCGTCGATGCTGGCGAACACGCTGCGCGACGAGGCGCCCACGCACTTCGCGGTCGCCTTCGACGTGTCCCGCAAGACGTGGCGCTCGACGGAGTTCCCCGAGTACAAGGCGAACCGCTCCAAGACGCCCGACGAGTTCAAGGGGCAGGTCGAGCTGATCGGCGAGCTCCTCGACACGATGAACGTGCCGCGGTTCGCCGTCGACGGCTTCGAGGCCGACGACGTGATCGCGACGCTGGCCACGCAGGCGGAGGCCCTCGGCTTCGACGTGCTGATCGTCACCGGCGACCGCGACTCCTTCCAGCTGGTGTCCGAGCACACCACCGTGCTGTACCCGACCAAGGGCGTCTCCGAGCTCACCCGGTTCACCCCGGAGAAGGTCGAGGAGAAGTACGGCCTCACTCCCCAGCAGTACCCGGACTTCGCGGCGCTGCGCGGCGACCCGTCCGACAACCTGCCCGGCATCCCCGGCGTCGGCGAGAAGACCGCCGCCAAGTGGATCACCCAGTTCGGGTCGTTCAAGGAACTCGTCGAGCGCGCCGAGGAAGTCAAGGGCAAGGCCGGACAGAACTTCCGGGACCACCTGGAGGCCGTCAAGCTCAACCGCGTCCTGACCGAGATGGTCAAGGACGTGGAGCTGCCCAAGACCCCCGCCGACCTGACCCGCCTCCCGTACGACCGCGCCGGGATGCTCGGCGTCCTGGACGTGCTGGAGATCCGCAACGCCTCGCTGCGCGAGCGGCTGCTCGCCGTGGACCCCGGCACCGCCGAGGAGGAGGCCCCGGCCCCGGCGCCCGCCGTGGAGCTGGACGGCTCCGTCCTGGGCGCGGGCGAGCTCGCCCCCTGGCTGGAGGCCCACGCGGGCGGACCGCTGGGCGTGGCCACCGTCGACAGCTGGAACCTCGGCGCGGGCAAGGTCACCGAGATCGCGCTCGCCGCGGCGGACGGCGCGGCCGGCTGGTTCGAACCGCACGCGGTGGACGAGGCCGACGAGCGGGCCTTCGCGGCCTGGGCCGCGGACCCGGCCAAGCCCAAGGTCGTGCACAACGCCAAGGGCCTCATGCGGGTCTTCCCCGAACACGGCTGGACCCTCGCCGGGGTCACCATGGACACGGCCCTCGCCGCCTACCTGGTCAAGCCCGGCCGCCGCTCCTTCGCCCTGGACGCCCTGTCCAACGAATACCTGCACCGCGAGCTGGCCCCCGCCGCCGCGGACGGCCAGCTCGCCTTCGGCGCCGACGACACCGCCGAGGCGGACGCGCTCATGGCGCAGGCCCGCGCGGTCCTCGACCTGGGCGACGCCTTCACCGGCAAGCTCGACGAGGTGGGCGCGACCGAGCTGCTCCACGACATGGAACTCCCGACGTCCGAACTGCTCGCCCGGATGGAGCGGGCCGGCATCGCCGCCGACCGCGACCACCTGGACGCCATGGAGCAGCAGTTCGCCGGCGCGGTCCAGCAGGCGGTGAAGGAGGCGCACGGCGCGGTCGGCCACGAGTTCAACCTCGGCTCGCCCAAGCAGCTCCAGGAGGTCTTCTTCGGCGAGCTGGACCTGCCGAAGACCAAGAAGACCAAGACCGGCTACACCACGGACGCCGACGCCCTCGCCTGGCTCGCCACCCAGACCGACCACGAGCTGCCGGTCATCATGCTGCGCCACCGCGAGCAGGCCAAGCTGCGCGTCACCGTCGAGGGCCTGGTCAAGGCCGTCGCCGCCGACGGCCGGGTGCACACCAGCTTCAGCCAGACCGTCGCCGCGACCGGACGCCTCTCCTCCACCGACCCGAACCTGCAGAACGTGCCGGTGCGCACCGACGAGGGCCGCGCCATCCGCCGCGGATTCGTCGTCGGCGAGGGCTTCGAGTCCCTCATGACCGCCGACTACAGCCAGATCGAGCTGCGCGTCATGGCCCACCTCTCCGAGGACGCGGGCCTGATCGAGGCCTTCGCCACCGGCGAGGACCTGCACACCACCGTTGCCTCCCAGGTGTTCGCGGTGGAGCGGTCCCAGGTCGACGCGGAGATGCGCCGCAAGATCAAGGCCATGTCGTACGGGCTGGCGTACGGGCTGTCCGCCTTCGGCCTGGCCCAGCAGCTGAACATCGAGCCCGCCGAGGCGCGCGGCCTGATGGAGACCTTCTTCGAGCGGTTCGGCGGGGTCCGCGAGTACCTCCAGCGCGTCGTCGACGAAGCCCGTGCCACCGGGTACACGGCGACCGTCTTCGGCCGCCGCCGGTACCTGCCCGACCTCAACAGCGACAACCGCCAGCGCCGCGAGGCCGCCGAGCGGATGGCGCTGAACGCCCCGATCCAGGGCACCGCGGCCGACATCGTCAAGGTCGCCATGCTGCGCGTGGACAAGGCGATCGCCGAGGCCGGGCTGTCGTCGCGGATGCTCCTCCAGGTCCACGACGAAATCGTGCTGGAGATCGCCCCGGGCGAGCGGGAGCGGGTCGAGGAGCTGGTGCGCCGCGAGATGGGCGCCGCCGCCGAGCTGCGGGCCGAGCTGGACGTGTCCGTGGGCGTGGGCCCCGACTGGGAGTCCGCCGCGCACTGACCTCCCGCCGGGAGTGGAGCGCCCGTCCCCGCTACGCGCTGGGGACGGGCGTTCGCGCGTCCGCGCCGGTGCCGGTGCCGGCGTCGGTGTCGGAGCCCGGGTCCGCGCCCTGCGCCGTACGGTCGTGGCGGTGCCGCAGCCGGACGAGGACCCCGTACAGCAGCAGGGCCACGGCGAGCCCGCCGCCCGCGCCGAAACAGACGGTCGGCACGAGGTCGAGCGGGTGGCCGACGCGGTCGAAGAACGTGAAGAAGCGGACCACGCGCACCGTGACCCCCGCCGCCACGCACACCACGACCAGCGCGAGCGCGGCCACGGTCTCGGCGCGGGTCAGCACCGGCACGGACGCCGGGGCCGGAGCGGCCGGGATCCGGCGCAGCGCGGTCGCCGTGAACCAGAGCAGGACACAGGCGGCGGCCGCCGAACTGCCGTACTGCAGGTACGAGTAGAGGGGCAGGCCGAACGCGGCCGGCTCGCCGAGCGCGGGCAGTGCGTCGGTGCCCCACCGGTCCAGGTGGGTGAAGCTGTCCCACACCACGTGGGTGAGGGAGCCGACGACCGCCGAGAGGTAGAACCAGACGGCGAGCAAAGGCAGTTGGCGGCCGCGCCACCGCTCACCCCGCAGGAAGGCGTACACCCGGCCCCGCTGCCCGCGGGGGAGGAGCGCGACCAGCGGCTCGCGCATCAGCAGCCAGCCCGCCGCGAGGACCGCGGTGAGGACCGCGTCCGCGGTGAGCACGCCCGTCAGTGTGTGGGTGAAGGAGCCGTACGACATGACGCCCCCGACGACCGCGTCCGCGAAGTAGAAGGTGTCCGGCGCGAACGAGCCGAGGACCAGCGCCGAGGCCACGAGCGGGCCGCGCGCCCGGCCGGTCCGGCGGACGGCCGGCAGGACGGCGGCCGCGTGGCTGAGGGTGAACGGCATGGCGCCTCTTCTCGGGGTGCGGGGGTGCGGGGTGCGGTGCGCAGGGGAGTCGGGGCCGTGGACGGCCTTCACCTCTGCCGCTTCGGCCACTTCGGCTACTTCGGGCCAATGCGGCCCGAAGGGTCCGGACAGTATGCGTGAGCTGCGCAGGGACGTGGGGATCCGGTGAAGTTCCGTACCGCGGTGCGTGCCCTGTGCAGCGAACTGACATAGGGTCACGCGGACGTCGAGGGGGAGGGGTCCGGCTCATGTCGGCTCGAATATTCGGACGCAGGCTGCGCAGGGGCGGCGCCGCCGCCCTGGTCTCCGCTCTGGTGGTCGCCGCGGTGACGGCCTCCCAGGGGCCCGGTGCGGGCGGCACGGACCGTGTCGCGGCAGCCGGGAAGGACAGTGCGCGGTCCGCTCCGGAGACGGACTCCGGCGGCGACTCCTCCTACTCCACCGAACTGCCCCCGCTGATCGGCCCCGAGCCGCTGCCCGCCGTACCGCCCGCGGACGCGGCGCCGGCGGACGCCGCGGCCCCGGCCGGGCAGGGCGCGGCGGCGACCGGGGGCGCGGAGCCGTTGGCCACCGGGTCGGGCGCGCAGGGGATACCGGCGAGCGTCCTCGCCGCGTACCGGAACGCGGAGCGCACGGTGGGGCGGAGCGACCCCGGGTGCGGGCTGCGCTGGCAGCTCCTCGCGGCGATCGGCAGGGTCGAGTCGGGGCAGGCGCGCGGTGGCCGGGTCGACGCGGCAGGAACGACGCTGCGGCCGATCCTGGGGCCGGTGCTCGACGGCAACGGCTTCGCGAACATCCCGGACACGGACGGCGGGGCATACGACGGCGACGCCCGGTACGACCGGGCGGTCGGACCGATGCAGTTCATCCCCTCCACCTGGGCGGCCTGGGGCCAGGACGCGGACGGCGACGGCCGGCGCAACCCGAACAACGTGCACGACGCGGCGCTCGCGGCGGGCCGCTACCTGTGCGCCGGCACGCGGGACCTGCGGGTGGCGGCGGACCTCGACCGGGCGGTGCTCTCGTACAACCAGTCCACCGAGTACCTGCGGACGGTGCGGTCCTGGTTCACGTACTACCTGCAGGGGACGCACGCGGTCCCGGACGGCACGGGCACGGGCACCGGCCCCGGCACGGGCACCGGCCCGGCGGCCCCGGCCGCGCAGCCGAAGCCGGGCCCGCACCCCGGCCCGACCGCCACTCCGACGCCGAGCCCGACCCAGCCCCCCAAACCGACGCCGACCCCGACGCAGCCCCCCAAACCGACGCCGACCCCCACTCCCACTCCGACGCCGACCCCGACCCCGACGCCCACGCCCACGCCCACTCCGACCCCGACGCCCACTCCGACACCGACCCCGACCCCGACGGCAAGCCCGTCCCCCGCCAAGCCGACGCCGACGCCGAAGCCCGCCGCGTCCCCGAAGCCCGGAGCGACGACGTCCGCGTCTCCCTCCCCGTCCGCTTCCCCCGCCACCACGCGCCCGGCCACCCCGACCCCCACGCCGACGCCGTAGCCGTACCCCTCACCGCCCCGCCACCCGATCGGTGGAAGCCGCGGGCCAAGCGGCCCCGGGCGCACGCCCGCCGCCCTAGCCTGTCGAGCCCGGGCGAGGAGCGGCATGGGCGAGGAACAGGGTGAAGAGCAGGAACGGGACGCAGGCGCGTCACCCGGGAGCGCCTGCCTGACACTGCTCGGCGCGCTGGTGGCCCTGGGCATCGCCGTCGGCCTGGTGGCCAGCCTCTTCGCGGGAGGCCCCGAAACGCCCGGCGACGACCCCGGCGACGCCACGCCCCTCAAGCGCTCCGGCAAGGTCGTCCGGTCGTGGGCCTTCACCACCTGGCCGTTCACCGTGCCCGCCGGTGTCCTGCGGTGCCGTGAAGACACGCTGGTGACCTTCGAGGCGAACGGTGTCGAGTACGGCCTGAGCGGATCCGCCCAGACCCGCGGCTACCCGTTCCCCGACGACCTCCGGGCCGACGACCCCGTTCTCGGGCCCGGGGTGAAGATCAGCACCGACGAGGTGATGAAGGCGGGGGCCGAGCTGTGCTGAGCCCCCGCCCCCGGGGTTCGGTGTCGCAGGTCAGGGGTGTTTCCGGGATCCCGGGCCCAGACGGTTCTCATCTCGTCCCCGCATTGCTACGGTGCCTCCGCCCTGACGCCCTATCAGATTCCGGAGGCCCGGCATGCGTCCGTTCGTCGCCGCCGCCAGCGGGCTCGTCCTCGCGGTGCTCCTCGTCCTCGCCGTCACGGCGCTCGGGGCGCCCGAGGGCAAGACCTCCCCCAGACCCCTGCTCACCACCGCGCCCCCCGCGCCCGGAAAGTAGAGGAGGGCCCGGCGATGCGACGCAGAGCGAGCCTTGTCCTGCTGGCCCTAGCCGTCTTCTGCGCGGCCCTCGCGCCGCTGCTGCGCTGGTACGCGTACCCGCGGCTCGCGAAGATCCCGCCGAACCAGTACCAGGAGGTGGTCCTGGAGGCGAAGGACGCGACGCTCATCGACTACCTCGACGGCATGAAGCCCAAGAAGGTCGACAAGGTCACCATCGTCCAGACCCTCAAGGGCAACGTGGAGGCCTCGACGGAGATCGAGGCCAGCGCCGGCCGGGACGTCGTCGTGTGGGACACCCTGTCCCACATCATGGGCCCGGACGGCAAGACGGTCTCCCAGATCCCCGAGCGCTACATCTTCGACGCCCACACCCAGGACCCGGTGCACGCCACGGGCGAGATGGTCGACGGGGACCCCGTCAAGCGCGAGGGCATCGAGTTCAAGTGGCCCTTCTTCACCGAGCCCCGCGACTACCTGTACTTCGACGCGCAGACCCGCACCTCGTCGCCGATCCACTACGTGGGCCCGCGCACCTTCAAGGGCATGGACGTCTACTACTTCGAGCAGACCGTCCCCTGGACCAAGGTCCCCATGCCCAAGAAGATGCCCATCGAGGGCATCGACCCGACCACGCTCGAACAGACCACCGGCACCAGCCTCTGGTACACCACCAAGGCCATGTTCTGGGTCGACCCGGTGACCGGCGCGCCCGTCAACGCCGAGCAGCAGATCCAGCAGGAGATGCGCGGCGGGTTCGCGGCGGCGGCCCCCGACGGCAGGATCACCGCCTTCGCCGGGCACGTGAAGATGCGCGAGGACTACAGCGACCACACCGTCGACCTGGTCCGGGCGAACCGGACGAAGGTCCTCGCGCTGCACACGTACGCCCCCACCGGCCTGGCCGCCGGCGGGCTGGCGTTCCTCGGGCTGGCGCTGTGGCTGGAGGCCCGGGGCCGGCGCCGCCGCCCGGAGAGCGGCGACGGCGCGCTCAGCGCTTGAGCCGGGCGCTGGTGTACCGGGTGGCCTCCGCGGTGGCCGGGTCCTCGGGCCACGGGTGCTTCGGGTACCGGCCGCGCAGCTCGGCGCGGACGGCGCGGTAGCCGCCCCGCCAGAACGACGCGAGGTCGGCGGTGACGGCCGCGGGCCGCCCGGCGGGGGACAGCAGGTGGACGAGTACGGGCACCCCCGCCACCCGCGGCGTCTCGGCCAGCCCGAACAGCTCCTGGAGCTTCACGGCGAGCACCGGCTGCTCCCCGGAGTAGTCCACCCTGACGCGGGAGCCGCTGGGCACCGCGATCCGCTCCGGGGCCAGCTCGTCCAGTCGGGACGCCTCCCCGCCGGCCCACGGCAGCAGCCGGTTAAGCCCCTGCGCGGCGCTGATCCGGCCGAGGTCCGAGCGGCGCCGGGCCCGCGACAGCTCGGGCTCCAGCCAGTCGTCGGCCCGGTCCAGCAGGGCGGCGTCGTCCGCCACGTCCGGCCAGCCGCCGCCGAGGGTGCGGTGCAGGAAACCCAGCCGGGCCCGGAGCGCCCGCGCGTCGGGGGACCAGTGCAGCAGGCCGAGGCCCTCCGTGCGGAGCCCGTCGAGCAGGGCCGCGCGCACCAGCGCCGGATCCGGGGCGCGCAGCGGCCGTACGGCGAGCTCGATCGCCCCGAGGCGCTCGGCCCGGCGGGCCACCAGGTCGCCGTCCTCCCAGCGCACCTCCTCCCCGTCCGAGTGGAGGTGCCCGGCGGCCAGCCGGGCGGTGTCCGCGTCGATGACGGCGGCGAGCCGGATCCGGGCCGAGGCGGCGTGCGGGGGGCGGTCGGCCACCGCGACCGCCAGCCAGGGCGCACTGCGCAGCCGCGACCCGTCGCCGAGCTCGGCCCCGGTGCCGGACGCCATCAGGAACGCCCCCTCGCCCCGCGCCCGCGCCACCCGCTCCGGGAACGCGAGTGCGGCGACGAGCCCGGCGGCGGCGTCGTCGGGGAGCGCCGTACCGGGGGAGCGCTCAGCGGCGGTGCCGCCCGCGGACCCCGCGGTGCCGCCCCGGCCCCCCGCAGTGTCGCCCGCGGCCCCCGCGGAGCGTTCCAGCCGGCCGGCCTCCGCCCGCCAGCGGGCCGCGTAGGCGTCGCCGCCCCGGCGGGCGGCCCGCCACGCGGCCGCCAGGTCGTCCCCGTACTCCCGCGGCGGCTCCTCGCTCAGCAGCGCCACCACCTCGGCCGCCCGTCGCCCCCCGAGGGCCGGCGCGCCGTCGAGCAGGGCCCGGGCGAGCCGCGGGTGGAGCCCCAGCCGGGCCATGCGCACGCCGCGCGGCGTCGGCCGCCCGGCGGGGTCCACCGCGCCCACCGCGCGCAGCACGTCCCGGGCCGCGGCCATCGCCCCGGCCGGCGGCGGGTCCAGCAGCGCCAGCCCGGCCGCGTCCGGGTCGCCCCAGCACGCGGCCTGCAGGGCGAACTGGGCCAGGTCGGCGATGCGGATCTCGGGCGCCGGGTAGGAGGGGAGGCGGGCGTCCTCCGCCTCGGTCCAGCACCGGTACACCGCGCCCGGCGCCTCGCGCCCGGCCCGCCCCGCCCGCTGGCGCCCGGCCGCGCGGGACGCCCGTACGGTCGCCAGCGCGCCCAGCCCCCGCGCGTGGTCCACCCGGGGCTCGCGCGCCAGCCCGGAGTCCACCACCACCCGCACCCCCGGCACGGTCAGGCTCGACTCCGCGACCGCCGTCGCGAGGATCACCCGGCGGTGCCCGGAGGCCGTCAGCGCCGCGTCCTGCACGGCCGCCGGGGCCCGGCCGTGCACCTGCAGCACCTCCGCGTCCACCCCGCCCAGCTGCCCGGCGACCCGGGCGATCTCCCCGACGCCGGGCAGGAAGCACAGCACGTCACCGGAACGTTCCGCCAGCGCCCGCCGCGCCACCGAGGCCACGTGCGCCAGCTGCGCCGGGTCCACCCGCATCCCGTGTGGCGGCCGCACCGGTCGCGCGGGCGGCGCCCAGACCGTCTCCACCGGGTACGCGGTCCCCGCGGCCTCCACCACCGGCGCGCCGCCCAGCACCCGCGACCAGCCGGCCGCGTCGGTCGTCGCGGAGGCCGCCACGAGGCGCAGCTCCGGCCGCAGGGTCTCCCGTACGTCCAGCAGGAAGGCGGCGACGGTGTCGGCGTCGAGGTGCCGCTCGTGGCACTCGTCCAGGACCACCACGTCCACGCCGGCCAGCTCCTGGTCCCGCTGGAGCCGCTGGAGCAGGACGCCGGTGGTGACCACCTCGACGGCGGCCGTCGGGCCCACGACCCGCTCCCCGCGCACGGTGAAGCCCACCGAGGCGCCGACCCGCTCGCCCAGCAGCCAGGCCATCCGGCGCGCCGCCGCCCGGGCGGCGATCCGCCGGGGCTCGGCGACCACCACCCGGCGGCGCGGCCCGCCGCCCACCAGGCCGGCGAGGACCAGGGGCACCAGGGTGGTCTTGCCGGTGCCGGGCGGCGCGCACAGCACGGCGGTGCCGTGGCCGTCGAGCGCGGCCGTGAGCGCCGGCAGGGCCTCCCGTACGGGAAGGGCGTCGAGATCGCGGGTGCGCGGGGTCGGGGACACGGTCAGTCGCGCTCGCAGACGAAGATCGCGGTGCCGGGGATCAGGTTGCCGCGCAGCGGGGACCAGCCGCCCCACTCCTGGCTGTTCCAGGCGGGCCACTCCGGCTCGACCAGGTCGACCAGGCGGAAGCCGCCGGCGACGACGTCGCGCACGCGGTCGCCGACCGTGCGGTGGTGCTCCACGTAGACCGCGCGGCCCTCCTCGTCCTGCTCGACGTACGGGGTCCGGTCGAAGTAGGACGCGGAGACGGACAGCCCCTCGGGACCCGGCTCGTCGGGGAAGGCCCAGCGCAGGGGGTGGGTGACGGAGAAGACCCAGCGGCCGCCGGGCCGCAGGACGCGGTGGACCTCGCGCATGACGTTCACCGGGTCGGCGACGAAGGGGACGGCGCCGTACGCGGAGCAGGCCAGGTCGAAGGCGGCGTCCCGGAACGGCAGCCGGCCGGCGTCGGCCTCGACGAGCGGCACCTCATCGCCGATGCGCAGGGCGTGCTGGAGCTGGCGGTGGGAGAGGTCGAGGGCGACCGGGCGGGCGCCGCGGGCGGCCAGCCAGCGCGAGCACTGCGCGGCGCCGGCGCCGATCTCCAGGACGTCCTTGCCCTTGAGCGAGCCGGCGGGACCGAGCAGCGCGGCCTCGGCCTCGTCGAGCCCCTCGGGGCCCCAGACGAACCGGTCGTCGCCGAGGAAGGCGCCGTGCTCGTTCTGGTAGTCGTCGGCGTTGCGGTCCCACCAGCCGCGGGCCGCACGGCTGCTCTCCGCTTCCCCGGCGTCACGCCGCGTGGCCTCGGCGTCGTCCTCGGGGCCGAGATCGGCTCCGCGGGCGTCTTCGTGGGCGTAGTCCTCTTGGTTCATGGGGCCCGTCGTCGTAGTCTGCGAATGTGTGCCGGATCCGGCAGGGAAGTCCCATCGGGGCGTCCCCGCCTACGAATTGTGCCGGTAATGCGGCGATCCGCCCGTGGTGTGCGCCTTCGCGCATTGACCCTGTCCGGCTGCCCCCGTATGCTACAAGTTGCGCTGCGAGCCTGTGCTCCTCAGACCTAGCAGGCTGCGCTTGTATTTGTTGAGGTCCCCTCGGTTTTCGAGGCCCCTCCGCATCTGCGGAACGGGGGTCTCCTTGGCTGTCCGGCTTCGGCAGATGCCGATAAGGGCTCCCGGCGTAGCAGTACCTACGACTTTCTGTCCGTAACCGGAGCCCTTTCCCACATGACGAGCAGCACCGAGACCACCGCCACCACTCCGCAGGTTGCGGTCAACGACATCGGCGACGCGGACGCGTTCCTCGCGGCGATCGACGAGACGATCAAGTACTTCAACGATGGCGACATCGTCGATGGCGTCATCGTCAAGGTTGACCGGGACGAGGTTCTCCTCGACATCGGTTACAAGACCGAAGGTGTCATCCCGAGCCGCGAGCTGTCGATCAAGCACGACGTCGACCCGAACGAGGTCGTCAAGGTCGGCGACGAGATCGAGGCCCTGGTTCTCCAGAAGGAGGACAAGGAAGGCCGCCTGATCCTCTCGAAGAAGCGCGCTCAGTACGAGCGTGCCTGGGGCACCATCGAGAAGATCAAGGAAGAAGACGGCATCGTCACCGGTACCGTCATCGAGGTCGTCAAGGGTGGTCTCATCCTCGACATCGGCCTCCGCGGCTTCCTGCCGGCCTCTCTCGTCGAGATGCGTCGCGTCCGCGACCTCCAGCCCTACGTGGGCAAGGAGCTCGAGGCGAAGATCATCGAGCTGGACAAGAACCGCAACAACGTGGTCCTGTCCCGCCGCGCCTGGCTCGAGCAGACCCAGTCCGAGGTGCGCCAGACGTTCCTCACCACCCTGCAGAAGGGTCAGGTCCGCTCCGGCGTCGTTTCCTCGATCGTCAACTTCGGTGCCTTCGTGGACCTGGGCGGCGTCGACGGTCTCGTGCACGTCTCCGAGCTGTCCTGGAAGCACATCGACCACCCGTCCGAGGTCGTCGAGGTCGGTCAGGAAGTCACCGTCGAGGTCCTCGACGTGGACATGGACCGCGAGCGCGTCTCCCTGTCGCTGAAGGCGACGCAGGAAGACCCGTGGCAGCAGTTCGCCCGGACCCACCAGATCGGTCAGGTCGTCCCGGGTAAGGTCACCAAGCTGGTTCCGTTCGGTGCGTTCGTCCGCGTGGACGAGGGCATCGAGGGTCTGGTCCACATCTCCGAGCTGGCCGAGCGCCACGTGGAGATCCCGGAGCAGGTCGTCCAGGTCAACGACGAGATCTTCGTCAAGGTCATCGACATCGACCTCGAGCGTCGCCGGATCTCGCTGTCGCTGAAGCAGGCCAACGAGTCCTTCGGTGCCGACCCGGCGTCGGTCGAGTTCGACCCGACCCTGTACGGCATGGCCGCGTCGTACGACGACCAGGGCAACTACATCTACCCCGAGGGCTTCGACCCCGAGACCAACGACTGGCTCGAGGGCTTCGACAAGCAGCGCGAGGCCTGGGAGACCCAGTACGCCGAGGCGCAGCAGCGCTTCGAGCAGCACCAGGCTCAGGTCATCAAGAGCCGCGAGGCCGACGAGGCCGCCGCTGCCGAGGGCGCTGCCGCTCCGGCCGCGGGTGGCGGCAACGTCAGCGCGGGCATCTCGGGCGGTTCGTACTCCTCGGAGTCGGACGAGACCTCCGGCGCCCTGGCGTCGGACGAGGCCCTCGCCGCGCTCCGCGAGAAGCTGGCCGGCGGCCAGAGCTGATCGCAGCACGCTCCGCACCCCGGTGTGAGCATGCAGAGCAGAGCTGAACAGAGCTGAAAGGTAAGGCCCGTCCCCTCAGGGGGGCGGGCCTTACTGCTGTTGCCGCGCGGTGCCCGGCCGGCGTCCCCGGCCGCGGCGGGCGGCCGGGGTGATCCGTTGCGTTCTCGTGAAGGGCGTCAACTGGGGAATGACACCGGGCGATTGGACGTTCTTCCAGAGAACGAGGCGAGGAGGAGTGGTGACGGTGCTTGATCCACAGGGTTTGTACGAATGGGACGCCAAGGGCCTGGCGGTGGCCGACCTGGCTCTGACCCAGGACTCGGCCGGGCTGGTCATGCTGTACCACTTCGAGGGGTACATCGACGCGGGTGAGGCCGGGGAGCAGATCGTCGAGCGGCTCCTGGACACCCTGCCCCACCAGGTCGTGGCCCGTTTCGACGCGGACCGGCTGGTGGACTACCGGGCCCGGCGCCCGCTGCTGACGTTCCAGCGCGACCACTGGACCGAGTTCGAGGAGCCCCGCCTGGAGGTCCGGCTCGTCCAGGACGCCACGGGCGCGCCGTTCCTGCTGTTCTCCGGCCCCGAGCCGGACGTGGAGTGGGAGCGCTTCGCGCTCGCCGTCCGGCAGATCGTCGAGCGCCTCGGCGTCCGCCTCTCGGTCAACTTCCACGGGATCCCCATGGGCGTCCCGCACACGCGCCCCGTGGGCATCACGCCGCACGGGAACCGGACCGACCTCATGCCGGGGCACCGCAGTCCCTTCGACGAGGCCCAGGTGCCCGGGAGCGCGGAGTCCCTGGTGGAGTTCCGGCTGGGGCAGGCCGGGCACGACGTGCTGGGCGTCGCCGCGCACGTACCGCACTACGTGGCGCGTTCCGCGTACCCGGACGCCGCGCTGACGGTGCTGGAGGCGATCACGGCGGCCACCGGGCTGGTGCTGCCGGCCGTGGCACACGCGCTGCGGACCGAGGCGCACCGTACGCAGACCGAGATCGACCGGCAGATCCGCGAGGGTGACGAGGAGCTGGTCGCCCTGGTCCAGGGTCTGGAGCACCAGTTCGACGCGGCCGCCGGGGCCGAGACCCGGGGCAACATGATCGCCGAGCCGGCCGAGATCCCGTCGGCGGACGAGATCGGGCGGGAGTTCGAGAAGTTCCTCGCGGACCGCGAGGGCGAGAACTGACGCCGGAACCGGCACGGGAAGCGACACCGGCGGGGAGCGGCCGGGTGACCGCGAGGACGCAGGGGGCTGTGGTGGCCGCGGGGACACCCCCTAGGCTGCGGGGCATGCTGAAAGTAGGACTGACGGGCGGAATCGGCGCCGGCAAGAGTGAGGTCTCGCGGCTGCTCGCGGGATACGGAGCGGTCGTCGTCGACGCCGACCGGATCGCGCGGGAGGTGGTCGAGCCCGGTACCCCCGGGCTCGACGCCGTCGTGGCCGCGTTCGGGGAGTCGGTGCTGACCCCCGAGGGGACGCTCGACCGGCCCCGGCTCGGATCGATCGTCTTCGCCGACCCGGACGAGCTCCGCACCCTGAACGCGATCGTGCACCCGCTGGTCGGGGCCCGGTCCGCCGAACTGGAGGCGGCCGCGGGACCCGATGCGATCGTGGTCCACGACGTACCCCTGCTCACGGAGAACGGCCTGGCCCCCCTGTACGACCTGGTGGTCGTGGTGGACGCCGCCCCGGAGACGCAGCTGACCCGGCTGGTCGCCCTGCGGGGCATGGCCGAGGAGGAGGCGCGGGCCCGGATGGCCGCGCAGGCCACGCGGGAACAGCGGCTCGCGGTGGCGACGCTCGTCATCGACAACGACGGACCGCTGGAGGCCCTCGAACCCCAGGTCCGCAAGGTCTGGGAGGACCTCGTGGCGCGGGCGGCGCAGCCGGACCCCGGAGCCTGACGGGCCCGGGGCGCGGGGCCCTGGGAAGGAACAACGGACCCGGTCCGGGTGACGAGGGGCCGGGAGGGATCGTCAAGAGACCGCCGGGGGCGGATGCGTCGAACGCGCCCGCAGAGGGAAGGAACAGATCGTGTCCGACACCACGCCGCCGTCGTCGCCGTCCTCGTCTTCGTCCTCGTCGTCCGGTGCGGCCAGCCCGGAGACGCACGTCATCGACTACCGGGCCGCCGAGCAGCTGCTCGCCGCACGCGATCCGCGCGGCGCGGTCAAGCTGCTCGACTCCGTCATAGCCGCCCACCCGGAGAACACCGCGGCCCGGCTGCTGCGGGCCCGCGCCTTCTTCGCGTCCGCCCAACTGCGCCCGGCGGAGCTTGAGTTCGAGCTGGTCCTGGAACGGGAGCCGGACAACGCCTTCGCCCACTTCGCCCTGGCCCGTACGCACGAGCGTTCCGGCCGCCCCCAGCAGGCCCGCAAGCACTTCCGGCTCGCCGCCGCCCTCGACCCGCGGCCGGATTACCTCGCGGCGGCCCGCTTCGAGGACTGAGCCGCGGACCGGGGCCGTGTACCGCCGGGGGGAGCGGGCCCGCGTGCGGGCTTCAGGCGCCGGGCGGCGGCGCGTACGGCGGGACGTCCCGGCCGGGCTGGTAGTGCGGCCCCTGGCGGATGTGCCGGGTCACCACGACCAGATCCACGGCCGCCAGCAGTGCGAGCGCCCCGCAGGCCGCCGCCCAGCCGGGACGGCCGGCCAGCGAGAACACGGCGGTCCCGCCGGCGGCCCACAGCAGCCCCCACAGGCTCAGCCACCACCGCAGCCGCAGCGGACTGCGGGCGGTCACCGGCTCGTTTCCCGTACGCATGCGCATCGCCTCGCTTCCCATGGTCCCACCACGGCGCCGGCCGCGGGGGGTCCGGGGGAAGCGCGCGGCGGCGATCAGGGATTGAGCTTGTTCACGGCCTTCGTGGTGGTCTTCTTGAAGGCCGGGACCGGGGCGTCGGTCAGGTATCCCATCTGGCTCCACTTGACGACCGTCACCGTGGAGCCGTCCTGCCCGATGCCGAAGAGGGCCACGCCCGGCTCGGACTCGGGGATCGAGGTGTGCACGCCGTAGACGCGGGCGCCCTCCTCGACGGAGAGCTTCCCGTAGTCCTGCCAGGAGGCGGTGCCGCCCGGCGTGGTGCGCAGCCAGTCGGCGGCGCAGGCCGCGACCTTGCGCTCCAGGGCGCGGGCGAGCTTGACGGCCGCGGCGTCCGAGGAGGCCCGTACGGAGACCTGGACGGCGCCGGCGTCGACGTCGGTGCCGAACGAGCGGTGCCAGCTGCCGGCTGCGGGGAGCGCGCCCTCCAGGCAGAACGGGGCGGTCTCGGGCAGCCCCTTGGTGACCTTGCCGGAGTACCAGGGTGAGCTGGCGTGCGGCGGCAGGTCGGTGCCCGTGAGGAACCCGGGTGCGGTGACCGCCGCGGTGGCCGTGGACGAGGCGGCGAGGACGAATGCGGAGGCCGCCGCGAGGAGCGCGGTGGCGAGGGTGGTGGAGGCGCCTGAGCGTCGGAACATCGGTGGATCTCCCCGTGGGTGTCGGTGCGTTGCGGTACGGGGACAACCCTGCCCCGATGCGGGGTGTCGGGCGACGGATCGCGGGGGATTCGGGACACTGGAACGGCCGTACGTGCTGTCACCTGGGGGAACACCCGCTGCATGGAACGGCGTCGTGGGACGGGGAACGCCGTGGGCGTGGGCGGGGGAACGGACATGGGGACGGGAACGGGCATGGGGACGGGCAGGGGCATGGGGACGGGTGCGGGGACCGGCGCGGGGACGGGCACGGGCGAGGCGGAGCGGTTCGCGCGGCTGATGCGGGAGCTGAAGGTGCGGGCGGGGCTGAGCTACGGGGCCCTGGCGCGCAAGCTCCACACGAGCACCTCGACCCTGCACCGCTACTGCAACGGCGAGGCGGTGCCGACGGAGTTCGCGGTCGTGGACCGCTTCGCGCGGGCCTGCGGGGCCTCGCAGGGGGAGGCGATGGACCTGCACCGGGCGTGGCTGCTCGCGGACGCGCGGCGGCGGGCGGGTGCGGCGGGCCCGGCAGGACCGCAGGCGGTGCCGGTGGTGGCGGAGACGCCGGAAGGGGCGGCGGAGGCTGCGCCGACGCCCGCGGGCGTCACGGTGGTGGAGGCAGAGGCAGAGGCAGAGGCAGAGGCAGAGGCAGGGGCAGGGGCATCGGACGCGGCCGAGGTCGCGGGCGCGACGCAGACCCGGAAGGCACGCGTGGCCGAGGCCGAGGCCGAGGCCGAGGGCGCAGTGGTGGCGCCGCCCGCGGCCGACGGCGCCCCGGGAGCCGTCCCGGGCCTGGGCCGAGGCGGGGGTGAGGATGCGGCGGCGGGCGGGGGTACGGGCCGGACCGAGGGCGGGGGCAGGTCCGCGAGTCCGGCGTCGGGCGCGCACGGCGGCGAGGGCGGCGGCCGCGGCGGGGCCGCCGCGGAACTGGGCCTGGCCGACGTGGTGGACCTGGCCGCGCCGGGGCCGGGGATCCGCCTCCCCTGGTACCGGCGCCGGGCGGCCGCGGTCGCCGCCGCCGGAGTGACCGCGGGCGTGGTGGCCGTGGCGGTGCTGGCCGCGGCCGGACCGGAACGGCCCGGCACGCCGACGGGGACCGCCGCGGGCCCGTCGGCGTCGGCCGCCGCGCGACCGGGACACCCCCCGGCGCCGGCCGGCGGGACCGCCTCCGTCCCGGCCTCCGGGGCGCCGGCGGCGCCGCCTTCGGACCCGGCGCCGGGAGCGGAACCGGCCCCCGGCACCGCGTCGGCGGCCGCCTCGGCCGCGGGGCAGCCGCCCGGGGCGTCGGCGCCGCCGTCCCCCGGAGCGGTCCAGGCCCCCGCGGTGCCGGTCAGGGCCGCGGTCCGGTCGCACGTGTGGGCCGCGGGGTGCGACCACGCCTACCTGACCGAGCGCGGCCCCGGCACGGTGCCCCCGCCGCCCGTGGAGGCGGACGCGCCCGCCTGGGCCTCCGCGCAGCGGGCCGTACACGCCGGGCAGCAGATCCTGGAGGTCACGGTGCACGGCGCGGATGCCGGCACGGTGGTCCTGGAGGGCCTCGACGTACGGGTGGCGGCGCGCCGCACCCCGCCGGCCTGGAACGTCTACCAGATGTCTCCGGGCTGCGGCGGGGCGCTCACCCCCGCCGTGTACGCCGTCAACCTGGACGCCCCGCGCCCGGTGGCCCGGCCCGTCGACGGCGGTGACTCCGAGGGCCCCATCCGGGCGCCCGCGTTCCCGATGCGCGTCTCGGCGGCCGACCCGGTGGTGCTGCGCGTGGAGGCCGCCACCACGGGCTGCGACTGCGACTGGTACCTCGACCTGCGCTACACCGGACCCGCCGGTTCCGGCCGCCTGCGCATCGACGACCACGGCCGCCCGCTGCGCACGAGCGCAGCGACGGGGCGGCCGGTGTACGGGTACGCGTCGGACCTGGGCCGCTGGGCGCGCTGAACCCGGCGGCCCCGGCCGTCGGCTCCGGGCCGCGGCCGCCGGCTGACGGCCGCGACTCCCGGACACCGGCTCCCCGGCTCCTCTCCGCGGGGAGATCCGTGCAGGTCAGCGTCGTTGTCAGTGGGCCCGCCTAGACTCGGCGGCACAGGAGACCCGCGCCGGACCCGCGCCGGGACCTGTACGGACCGGTACCGGACCCGGACCGGGATCCGCAGCGACAGGGGGAGGGAGGGGACGCGGTGAGGACGTCGTCGGAGCCGTCGGACGTGTGGTCGCGGCAGCCGCAGCCGCAGCCGCAGCCGCAGCCGTACGGGCAGCGGGCGCAGCCGCAGCCGTCGGGACAGCGGCCGCAGGACCAGCAGCAGCCTTCGGCCGCCGCGCGGGCGCTGCTGCGCCATGCCGCCGTCTTCCTGCCCGCTCCCGTTCCCCGGGAGGGACGCGTGGCGTTCTGGGCGCCGGACGGGGACGACCTGCCCGAGGCGGGACGCCCTGCGCCGCTCACCGTCGTGCGCCCGTCCGGCTCGGGGGTGCGCAGCCGGACCGTGCCCTCCGTGAGCCTGTCCGTGACCGCCGCCCTGCCGCTGCTCGCGCGGGCGCCCCGCCACCCCGCCGCGCATCCGGCCACCCGTGCCTGGGGCACCGCCGCCGTCCAGGCGCTCACGCTGGCCGCCCGGGGCCGGCTGCTCCCCGGCCTGACTCCCGAGGGCATCGACGCGTGGCGTGCCGGTCCGCTCGAAGCCGCCGACGTCGACCACCTCCGGGCGGTCGCCGCCGCACTGCCGCACGAGGGGTACGCGACCCCGCTGGCCGGCCGCCGTCCGCTCCAGCTGCCGGAGCCGGAGGCGCTGGTGCGCGCGTTCCTCGACGCCGTGGCCGACAGCCTGCCCCGCACGCCCGCCGCGGGCGTGGCCGCCGGGAGGCCGTTCGCGGCCCGGGAGCCGCAGCGGGTGCCCGGGATACAGGACTGGGCCGCCCAGGTCGCGGCCGGATCCGACACGGGCGTGGGGATCTCGCTCCGGCTCGACCTGTCCTCGTTCCGCCTCTTCGACGAGGCCGAGGCGCAGGACGTCCGGCGGGCGGGCGCCGCCGTGGTCCAGGTGCACAGCCTCGCCGACCCCACCCTGGTCGCCGACGCCGCCGCGCTGTGGGCGGGCACGGCGGCCGCCGGGTTCGGGCCCCGGGCCCGGATCGACGCCGTGCTCGCGCTGCGCCGGGCCGCGCGGGTGTGGCCGCCGCTGCTGCGGCTGCTGGACCAGCCCGCCCCCGACGCGCTGGCCCTCTCGGACCCGGAGCTGGAGGACCTGCTGGGCGCCGCCGCGACCCGGCTGGCGGCCGCCGGCGTCCTGGTCCACTGGCCGCGCGAGCTGGCCCGTACGCTGTCGGCGACCGCCGTCGTACGGTCCACGGCGCCCGGCTCCGCCACCGACGGCACCGCCTTCTTCGACGCCGAGCACCTCTTCGCCTTCTCCTGGGAGCTGGCCCTGGGCGGCGACCGGCTGACCCCGGGGGAGATGGACGCCCTGTCCCAGGCCCACCGGCCCGTGGTGCGCCTGCGGGACCAGTGGGTGCGGGTCGACCCGGAGCTGGTGCGCAAGGCCCGCAAACGGGAACTGGGCCTGCTGGACCCGGTCGACGCGCTGTCGGCCGCCCTCTCGGGGACGGCCGAGATCGCCGGAGAAGCGGTCGAGGTGGTTCCGGTGGGGGCGCTGGCCGCCCTGCGGGAGCGGCTCACGGCCGAGCTGGCCCCGCTCCCGCAGCCCGCCGGGCTCAAGGCCACCCTGCGCGACTACCAGGCGCGCGGCCTGGCCTGGCTGGACCTGATGACCTCGCTCGGCCTCGGCGGCTGTCTCGCCGACGACATGGGACTCGGCAAGACCGTCACGCTGATCGCCCTGCACCTGCACCGGGACCGCCCCGAGCCGACGCTCGTGGTGTGTCCCGCGTCCCTGCTGGGCAACTGGCAGCGGGAGATCGAGCGGTTCGCCCCCGGCATTCCCGTGCGCCGGTTCCACGGCGGCAGCCGCAGCCTCGACGGCGCGGAGCCCGGCGCCGGCGGGTTCGTCCTCACCACGTACGGGACGATGCGGGCCAGCGCCCCGCTCCTCGCCGGGCAGCGCTGGGGCATGGTCGTCGCCGACGAGGCCCAGCACGTCAAGAACCCCCACTCGGCGACCGCCAAGGCCCTGCGGACGATCCCCGCGCCCGCCCGGGTGGCGCTCACCGGCACCCCGGTGGAGAACAACCTCTCCGAGCTGTGGGCGCTGCTCGACTGGACGACTCCCGGGCTGCTCGGCCCGCTCACCACCTTCCGGGCCCGCCACGCACGGCCCGTCGAGCACCAGCAGGAGGAGGACGGCGGGAACGAGGCGGCGGTCGCCCGGCTCGCCGCGCTCGTCCGGCCGTTCCTGTTGCGCCGCAAGAAGTCCGATCCCGGGATCGCGCCCGAGCTGCCGCCGAAGACGGAGACGGACCACCCGGTCTCCCTCACCCGTGAGCAGGCCTCGCTCTACCAGGCGGCGGTGGACGAGGCGATGGCCGTCATCGGCTCCAGCGAGGGCATCGAGCGCCGCGGCATGATCATGAAGCTGCTGGCCTCCCTCAAGCAGATCTGCAACCACCCCGCGCAGTACCTGAAGGAGGACCGCCCCCGGATCCCGCACCGCTCGGGCAAACTCGCCCTCCTCGACGAGCTGCTGGACACGATCCTCGCCGAGGGCGGCTCGGTCCTGGTCTTCACCCAGTACGTGACCATGGCCCGCATCATCGAGCGGCACCTGTCGGACCGCGGCATCTCCCACCAGTTGCTGCACGGCGGGACGCCGGTGCCGCGCCGAGAGGAGCTGGTCGACCGCTTCCAGGCCGGGGAGGTCCCCGTGTTCCTGCTGTCCCTCAAGGCGGCGGGGACCGGTCTGAACCTCACCCGGGCCGGACACGTCGTCCACTACGACCGCTGGTGGAACCCGGCCGTCGAGGAACAGGCCACCGACCGCGCCTACCGGATCGGCCAGACCCAGCCCGTCCAGGTCCACCGGATCATCGCCGAAGGCACCGTCGAGGACCGCATCGCCGAGATGCTGGAGGCGAAGCGCGCCCTGGCCGACGCGGTCCTCGGTTCCGGCGAGGCGGCCCTGACCGAGCTGACCGACCGCGAACTGGCCGACCTCGTCTCCCTGCGCAGGCCCGAATGATCACCGCGCGGGACGACCGCCGCCGCACCTTCGAGACCCTGCCGCCCGGGGCGGAGGCGGCCAGCTGGTGGGGCCGGGCCTGGGTGACCTCGCTGGAGGAGGCCTCCCGCGACGCGGCCCGCCTGGCCCGGGGCCGCGCGTACGCCGCCGAGGGCCACGTCGACGCGGTCACCGTCACCCCCGGCAGGATCGTGGCGTACGTACGGGGCAGCCGGGCCCGCCCCTACCGCACCGAACTGGCCCTGCCCGCCTTCGCGGACGCGGAGTGGAGCGAGCTCCTGGAGGCGGTCGCGGCCGACCCCGCCGCGCTCGCCGCCCTGCTGGAACGGGAGGTCCCGCAGAGCCTCGCCGGGACGATCCTGCCCGGCGCGGGCGAACTCGCCCCCCGCTGCTCCTGCCCGGACGTCGCGCGCCCGCCGTGCAAGCACGCGGCGGCCCTCTGCTACCGCGCGGCCCGGCTCTTCGACGAGGACCCCTTCGTCCTGCTGCTCCTGCGCGGCCGCGGCGAACGGGAACTGCTGGACGAGCTCACCCGCCGCAACGCCGCCCACGCCGCCCGCGAACAGCCCGACACCGCCCCGGACTTCCCCGGGGTGCCGGCCCGCGCCGCGCTGGCCCGCACCGGACTGCCGCTGCTCCCGGCGCCCTCGGCCGTGCCCGCCGCTGCCGGAGTGCCGCCGGCCTACCCCGCCGACCCGGCGGCCCCCGACCCGCTGGCCCTGGACCAGCTCGCCTCCGACGCGGCCGCCCGCGCCCTGGCCCTCCTGACCACCGGCGAGGACCCCATCGAGGGCCTCGGGCTGTGGCAGGACGCCGTCCGGCTGGCCTCCGCGCACCCCACCGCCGGCCTCACCGGCGCCGCCCGCACCCTGTACCGGGACCTCGCCCGCGCCACCGGCCGCACGACCACCGACCTCGCCCGGGCGGCGGCGGCCTGGCGCCAAGGCGGCCGCGCCGCGCTCGCCGCCCTCGAAGAGCCGTGGGACCCTCCGGCCGGCCCCTTCGACCGGGCCCGCCCGGCGCTCCTCGCAGCGGACCGCGGCTCCTTCCGCCCGGACCGCAACCGCCTCACGTCCGGCACGCGCCAGCTCCGCCTCGGCCGCGACGGCGTCTGGTACGCCTACGAGTCCCGTCCGGACACGGAGGACTGGTGGCCCACGGGCCGTCCCTCCCCGGACCCGGTCACCGCGCTGCGGGGCTGAGTTCCGACGCCCAGCGGGTCAGCGCGGTGAAGTCCCGGTCGCGCAGGCCGTGTCGGGGGTGGACGCGCAGGAGGAGGGCCGGGGCCGGGTGGTGGGCGGCGACCCAGGTGCGGTCGAGGGGGCTGATCATGTCGTCGACCCAGGCGAAGGGCCGGCCCGCCGCCCAGCCGACGAGGGCGCGGGTCTTCCACGAGAGGCCGTCGGGGTCCGGAGCGAACAATTCCGGCCACTCGATGACGGGCAGGTCGCCGGGAAGCCCGATGTGCGGCGCGATCATCGTGTTGGCCTGGTGCATCCACGTGGTGGCCCAGGCGAGCTCGTACGGCAGCTCCGTCAGCCGCGCGCCGTGGGCGGGGTGGAGGCGGACCTTCAGGCCCCGGCGGGCACGGCGGGAGCCGGGCGCCCGGTGGGACATCCAGACCGCCGGGTGCATCCGGTGGGCCGTGTAACCGCGCAGGCCGGCGAGGCGCGACCGGAACGGGTTGAGGGGGCCGTCGACGTCGAGGAGGAGCAGGGGGCGCTCAGTCATGAAGTAGCCAGTACCCAGTACACGATGGGGTGAAATGCCCATGCCCGCTATAACCCGAATGGGTTCAGGGGCGTTGTTCCGGTACGGGTTCAACACCCGTGGACTCCTCCGGAAGGCAGGAAAACTGATGCGTCACAGTCGACGGAATGGCTTGATCGCGGCGGTGGTTGCGGGAGGTGGGCTGGCGGTCGCGGGTGTGGGTGGCCTGGCCCACGCCGATGCGGACGCGGCGGGGAAGGCCGAGCGCTCACCGGGGCTGCTCTCCGGGAACCTGGTGCAACTGCCCGTGAACACGCCGGTGAACCTGTGCGGCAACACCGTCAACGTGGTCGGTGTGCTCAACCCGGCCGCCGGGAACCGATGTGCCAACGAGGCGCCAGGAAGCGGACGGGACCATCCGGGACCGAGGTCCGGACACGGATCGAACTCGGGCTCGAACGCGGCGGGCCAGGCAGGCGGGGCGGTCGCCGACGGGCAGGCAAACGGTTCGCCCGGGGTGCTGTCCGGCAACGGGATCCAGCTCCCGATCGACCTGCCGCTCAACGTGAGCGGCAACTCCGTCAACGTCGTCGGCATCGGCAACCCCTCGACCGGGAACACCTCGGTCAACGGCGAGACGCCCAGCGGACCCAAGCCCGTCCAGCCGCCCGTTCAGCCCCCCGTCGTGAAGCCGCCCGTGACGCCGCCGGCGCCGGAGACCCGGACCCTGCCGCCCCGGCCCGCCGAGCCGCGGCCCGGCGAGGCGCTCGCGCACACCGGGGCCGACGGCCTCGGCTACCTGCTGCCCAGCGGGGGAGCGCTGCTGCTGGGCGGAGCGCTCCTGTACCGCCGGTTCCGCCTCAACTGACCTCCCCCGCACGCCAGCCGTCGAGGACCGCGTCGATCTGCGCGGCCAGCCGGGCGCGCGCCGCGAACCGGGGGACTCCCGCCATCAGCAGGGCGTCGTACTCGGTGTCGACGTGCCGCACCGCCGCGCGGACCGCGACCGAGACGGCCGGTTCGCCGAGCGCCCGGCCGGCCGCGCTGCGCCCCACCCGGCCGCTGCCCCGCACCGAGGCGTGGGCGGCGATCTCCTGCGCCCGGTCGGCGGGGCAGCCCGGGAACAGCCGCCGTATCTCCGCCGCGAACGCGGCGGTGAAGCGGGTGTCCTCGGCCGCGCGGCGCAGCCGGTCGCGCTCCCGGCGACGGGCCCGGGCGTCGGCGTCCGCGAGGCAGGCGAGTTCCGCGCGGGCCAGCGCCGCGTCCTCGACGAGGAGGCCCCGCCGCTCGTAACGCCGTCGGCGCCTGTCGAAGCGGACGACGACGGCGGAGAGCGAACTGGCTTCCCGGGACCGGCGGGTGAGCGCCGCGTCCCCGCGGGGCAGGAAGACCAGGTGCCCCAGGTCGGCGCAGTCCAGGCACCTCGGCACGCCGCACTCGCGGACGAGGTGCCGGAGCGGGCCCTGCCGGCACTCGGCGCAGTTGATCTGCTTCAGGGACTCGAACACCACCAGGCTCATGCAGGTGTGATACCGCCGTACGGGCCCTCTATCACCTGCCGGAGCAGGGAGGTTGGCGTTCCGCCGAATCCCCGGGGATGTGGTGACGGATGGGGTGGGGCCCTCCTACGGTGGGGTCGAACGGACCGGGACCGGTCCGGCCGGGGAGGGCACATGGGCGGGCGGCAGACGACGGTACGGCCCGCGAGGGCGCGCGTCGCTGCCGCGCAGGCGAGCCGGGAGGTGGTCATCGCCCCGGGAGGCTGCACCGGCTGGCACTACCACCGCGTCCCGCTGAACGCCGTCGTCCGCGCCGGGACGCTCACCCGGGTCCTGCACGACCGCACGGTCGTGGTCCACCGGGCCGGATCCGCCTTCGTGGAGCCCGCCGGCATCGCCCACGTCCACCTCGGCCACAACCTGGGCAGCGAGCCGGTCGTGCTCCACGTGACCCCCGGCCTCCGCGCGCGTCCGGGGACCCCCTTCGCCATAGCGACCCCCGCCCCGCACGGTGTCACGCGAGCGGTGTGCCGCGCACACGCGGCCTGAGCCGCCATCACGCGCCCTGAGCAGGCACCCTGGCCCCGGCGCCGCGCTCACACCAGGCGGCGGATCTCCCCGCGCACCCGGTAGAAGCCGCGCGAGGCCGGGTGCAGCCCGTCCACCACGTACCGGGCGCCCGCTTCCCGTATCCCGCGCGGGAACTGGACGTTCCACGAGGGCTCGAAGCCGCCCGACACCACCTGCACCCGCATCCGGCCGCCCTGCTGGACGCACTCCACGACCACGCCGCCCGCCGGGGCCGCGGCCACCGAGACCGTCGCCACCGCCGAGGCCGAGGCGGCCGGGGTGAACACGGGCAGCGCCGCCGCCGACTTCACGTCCATCGCCGCCGGAACGGATCCCTGCTGGGCGGCCGCGATGGCCTGCTCGCTCGCGTCCACGCAGACCAGCGAGCCGTCCGTGGTGACCAGGTACAGCCGGCCGTCCAGGTACTGCATGGACAGCGCGGACCCGCATCCGGTGCTCAGCTTCCACAGCCGGGTCCCGTCCGCGTCGAAGCAGTACACCGACGAGGAGTAGTCACCGGCGAAGACGTGCCTGCCGTCCGGGGAGGTCGCGCACGAGTACACGGCCGCGTCGCACAGGTACGAGGCCTCCACCGCGCCGGTGGCCTTCGACAGCCGCTTCACCGCGTGCCGCCCGGTGCCCGCGTAGACCGCGTGCTCCTCCTGCCAGCCGAACAGCACGGAGCCGCCCGTGTCGGTGTGCCACAACTCCCGCCCGCCGTCGGCGGCGTAGGCCGTGACGCCCTTGCTGTGACCGTGGTAGACGCCCCGCTCGTCGGCCCTGACCATCCAGGCGTTGGAGCCGCCCGAGCGCCGCGACCACTGGAACTCGTCCTCGTGGTCGATGACCGTCAGTCCGCCGTTGCGGTCGGAGACGTTCAGCACGCCCTCGCGGATGTCGAGCCAGAAGATGTCCACGTCCGCGGCGATGTCGTAGGCCCCGAACGGCACCTTCGAGGACAGGTCGTACACCGTGCCGTCGTCACAGCCCGCATAGATCCAGAACTCGTCCGCCACCAGGCACTTCACGCCGTCCGGCAGCGAGTACCGGGCCAGCACCTCGCCGCTGTGGCTCAGCGTGTAGACGTCCCCGGCCTGGTTGCCCACCCAGCAGCGGTCCTCGTCCACGTGGATGCCGAACGCCGAGGACCCGGTGCGGAAGCGCCACAGGACCGGGGCCACCGAACGCGCCGTGGACGGCGCCGAGGTGACCTGGCGGCGGGTCACCGACCGGGCGGTGCGCTGACCGCGCACGGCCGTGGCGTACCCCTTGCGGACCTTCTCCCCGACCTTCTTCGCGGCGGCCGCCCGGGCCTTGTCGACCGTGGGGAACGAGGAGCTCTGCACCTGGCCGTCCGCACCGATGCGGCCGTACCGCACGGTGACGTCCGTGCCGTCGACCGTCACCTCGTAGAACTTGTGCGCGGCGCCGTCCTCCTGCGACAGCTCCAGGTACGTCGTCTCCCGAGCCATGACAGACCCCTCCCCAAGGTCGGGCCGCCGACTCCTGTCCGCCGGTGATCCCTCGGTAAGAAGCTAAGGGCCGCCACTGACAATGGTCGAATGCAGTGGGAAGCGATCACATGGCAGCGGATGGCCGAGCGCCTCGCGGGTCACCTCGACGGGCCCGCGGCCGCGCCGGAGGAGGGCGCCTGGCAGCGCGTGGGCATCGACGGCGCGCCCGCCGCCGGGACGGGCGCGCTCGCGCAGGCGCTCGCCGACGCCCTGCGCGGGCACGGACGGACGGTGCTGGTGGTCCCGGTCGCGGGGTTCCTCCGGCCGGCCTCCCTGCGGTACGAGTTCGGCCGCGAGGACGTCGACTCCTACCTCGGCGGCTGGTTCGACACGGCCGCGCTCTGGCGGGAGGTGTTCGGCCCGACGGACGCCGGCGGCACCGGCCGGGTGCTGCCCGACCTCTGGGACCCCGTCACCGACCGGGCCACCCGCAGCCCGTACGCGCACCTGCCGCCCGGCGCGGTGGTGATCGTGCACGGACCGCTGCTGCTCGGCCACTGGTTCCCGTTCGACCTGAGCGTCCACGTCCGCCTCTCCCCGGGTGCGCTGGCCCGCCGTACGGAGGAGTCGCAGCGCTGGACCCTGCCCGCCTTCGCCCGCTACGAGGCCGACACCGACCCGGCGTCGGCCGCCGACGCGGTGGTCCGCGCCGACGACCCCCGCCATCCCGCCTGGACCGGCGTCCGCGGCGCCGGGGCCGGGGCTGCCGGCGGCTGACGCGCGAGGCCCGCCCGGACGGCCCGCCGCCTCCTTGCCGTCCTGCCGGCCCGCCGTCTGCCTGCGCCGCCTACCGTCCCGCGCCGCCCGCCCCGTGCGGGACTACTCCGGCCGGCCGCCCAGCCGGGTGACCGCCGACGCCGCCGCCCGGCAGCCCGCGCGGGCGGCCTCCGCGGGGTCGGCGCCCCCCAGCCGGGCCGCGAGGAAGCCGCCCGTGAACGCGTCGCCCGCGCCCGTGGAGTCCACCGCCTCGACCGGCGCCGCCTCGACCTCGGCGGTGATCCGCCCCCGCTCGGCCACCAGCGCGCCGGCCGCGCCCCGGGTCACCACCACCAGCGGCACCCGCAGGCTGAGCTCCGCCGCCGCCCGGCCCACCCCCGCCGGCTCCGGCAGCCCGGCCAGCAGCCGCGCCTCGTCCTCGTTCGGCAGCAGTACGGCCGCCCCCGCCACGGCGTCCAGGAACCGGCCCGGGCCCAGCGCCGCCAGGAACCCCGCCGAGGCCGGGTCCACGCTCACCGGAACCCCCCGCGCCGCGGCGGCCCGCAGCGCCACCAGGGCCAGGTCCCGGCTGCTCCCGGCGAAGAACAGGTAGCCGGACAGGTGCAGGTGGGCCACCCCGTCCAGCAGGTCCGGCGCCCAGTCCGCGGGGGAGAGCCGCAGCGAGGCGCCGCTGTCGGTCAGGAACGTCCGCTCGGCGTCCTTGCCGACCAGCGCGACCACCGTCCCGGTCGGCTCGGCCGGATCGACCACCAGCCGGGGCCGCACCCCCGCCTCCCGCAGCGCCCGTTCGTGCCACGGCGCCGATTCGGCGCCGACCCGCGCCAGCAGGCGCACCTCCGCGGTCCCCGTACGGGCCGCCCAGCAGGCGGCGTTGGCCCCGGCGCCGCCCGGGAGGGTGCGGATGCGGGCGGCCGTGTCCGTGCCCGGCGCCAGCGGCTCCGGGTGGACCGCCACCACGTCGGTCACCACGTCCCCGACGACCAGCAGTGCCCCGCGCCCCGCCCCCGGTCCCGTCTCCGCCGGGCGCGCGCCGTTCCGGGCCGGCCGTCCCGTCATGCCCGCGCCGCCCAGGCCCCCGCGACGGCGGCCCCGAGCCGCACGTTGCCCCGTACCGCCGCCAGGTTGGCCTCCAGGGAGGCCCCGCCCGTCGCCTTCACCAGGAACCCCAGGAGGAACGGCGTCACCGCCTGCCCCGTGATCCCGCGCCCGCGGCACTCCGCGAGCGCCTCCGCCAGCACCCTGTGGTGCAGTTCCGGATCGAGCTGGTCCGCCTCCGCCACCGGGTTGGCCAGCAGCAGCGCCGACTCCGGTCCGCCGAGAGCGTCCTGCGCGGCCATCACCGCGGCGACCTCCTCCGGCCGGTGCACGGTCCAGTCCACCGGCTCGCCGGAATCGGCCAGGTAGAACCCCGGGAACCGGTCCGTCCGGTAGCCCAGCACCCCCACCCCCAGGGTTTCCAGCCGCTGGAGCGTGCCCGGTACGTCCAGGATCGACTTCACCCCCGCGCAGACCACCGTGATCCGCGTCCGGGCCAGCAGCGCGAGGTCCGCCGACTCGTCCTGGGTCTGCGCCCACTCCCGGTGCACGCCGCCCAGCCCGCCGGTGGCGAAGACCCGCAGCCCCGCCCGCGCGGCCAGGAACGCAGTCGCGGACACCGTCGTCGCGCCGGTCGCCCCCGTCGCGAGCGCGGGCGCCAGGTCCCGGTGGCCGAGCTTGCGCACGCCCTCGCCCCCGGCGATCCGTTCCAGCTGCGCCTTGTCGAGGCCCGCGTACGCCACGCCGTCCACCACCGCGACCGTTGCCGGAACGGCGCCCTCCGCCCGGACCAGCGCCTCCAGTTCGGCGCCCACGGCCAGGTTGCGGGGGCGGGGCAGACCGTGCGCGATGATCGTCGACTCCAGCGCCACGACGGGCCGCCCCCGGTCGAGCGCCTCGCGTACCTCTGCCGACAGGACCGGGACCTCGGATGCTGTGTGCTGTGACATGTCCCCATCCATGGCACGGGATCCGGGCCCGCAAACGCCCTCCCGCCCCTCCCGTCCCAAGCTGTCCGAGTAGTGCCCCCGCCGCGGCCGGGCTGGACAGGGTGACTCGTCGGGCGGGCCGTTCCTGGACGCTGTGGCCACCGCGCGGCCCGGGCGGCCCGGATTAGGCTGGCGCGCCATGAGCACCAGTGACCACCACGCCGCCGCGCCCGCAGCCGGGCACGCTTCCGCCGAGCCCGCGTCCGCCCCCATCGCGTCCTCCGCCCCCACCGCGCCCGCGTCCTTCGCCGTCAGCCTGCCGGACGTCCCCGACGCCGAGCTGGAGGCCGAGGACCTCGACCCGGGTCAGATCCTCGCGGGCGAGCCGGTCGTGACGGGCAAGGTGCTGTGGGAGTCGCCGGACGGCAAGCAGGTCCGCGGGATCTGGCAGATCACCCCGGGTGTGGTCACCGACACCGAGGCCGACGAACTGTTCGTGGTGGTCAGCGGCCGCGCCACCATCGAGGTCGAGGGCGGCGGGACCCTGGAGGTGGGGCCGGGCTCGGCGTGCGTGCTCCGGGAGGGTGACCGGACGACCTGGACCGTGCACGAGACGCTCCGCAAGGCCTACCACATCAGCTACTGAGGCCCCCGGGGTCTTCGCTGTCCTTCGCGCCCACGGGGCTCTCGGGGCCGTCCGGGCCCACGGGCGCCGGGGCGGGGTGGCGGCGCGCGGTGAACAGGGCCAGCGCCGCCATCGGCAGCAGCAGCCCGGCGCCGATGGCGTTCAGCCAGCCGTAGCTCGCCTGCGCCATGACCAGCCCGGCGGCCGCGCCGCCCAGACCGGCGGAGGCGTTCATCGTGAGGTCGCTCAGGCCCTGCGCGGCGGCCCGCGCGGGCTGCGGCACCGAGTCCGTCAGCAGCGCGGATCCGGACACCATCCCCGCGGACCAGCCGAGGCCGAGCAGGAACAGGCCGAGGGCGCTCTGGCCGTGGTTCGGCCCGGCCGTCCCGGCGAGCAGCGCGGCGACCGACAGCAGCCCGGCCGCCAGCCCGATCACCGTCAGCCGGCCGAGGCGGTCCGCGAGCCAGCCCATGACGGGGGAGAAGGCGAACATGCCCGCGATGTGACCGCTGATCACCAGTCCGACGAGCTCCAGCCCGGCGCCGTGGTGGCCCAGGTCCATCGGGGTCATGATCATGATCGAGACCATGGTGGTGTGGGACACCGTGACGGTGAGCAGGGCGAGCCGCGCCCGCGGCGAGGCCTTCACAGCGGCGATCCCGGCGCGCAGCGAGCGGCCCTGACGGGTCTGCTCCTCGGGCGCGGCCAGGGCCCGGGCCGTCAGCAGCGGGTCCGGCCGCAGCAGTACGGCGATCAGCGTGCCGGTCAGCAGGAAGACGGCGGCGGCCCACACGAAGGGCCCCGCCGTCTCGGGTATGGAGGTACCGGCGAAGCTGCGGCTGGCCGGGGCGGACAGGTTCGGCCCGAGCACCGCGCCGACCGTGGACGCCCAGACGACGACCGAGATCGCCCGGGCCCGGTGGTCCGGGGCCGCGAGGTCCGCGGCGGCGAAGCGGGCCTGGAGGTTGGCCGAGGAGGCGGCGCCGAACGCGGCCATGCCGAGCAGCAGCAGCGGGAAGTTCCGCACGGTGGCGGCGAGGACGACGAGGGCCGCGCCCGCCGCGCCGATCGCGTACGCGAGGACCAGGCCGGGCCGGCGGCCGCGCGCGGTCATCAGCGCGGCGAGGGGGAGCGAGAGGAGGGCGGTGCCCACCACGGAGGCGGTGGAGGCGAGCCCGGACAGCGCCTCGGTGCCGCTGACCTCGGTGGCCAGGACGGGCGCCAGGGCGATGCTGATCGGTACGCCGAGCCCGCCGAGCGCCTGGCTGGCGATCAGCACCCCGGAGGTGCGGCGCTGCAGCCGGGCGAGGTCCGCCGGGGCGACGGGCGGAGCCGTCCGGTCGGTACGGGGCGATGAGGTCACGCCGCGCACCCCGGACAGGAACGCGGAACGGCGGCGGGAGCAGCAGTGGCGGGGGCGGCGGCGGTAGAGGTCACCGCGGCAGTCTCGCACCCCGCCCGGCGCCGCGGAACAGGGACGTCGGCGCACCCCGGCCTCGGGCTCGGGGCCCCGGCCCGGGCGCGGCCGGCCGCCGCCCCGCCCTTCGCCGGCCGTCAGAACAGGGGCTGGGGGAGGACGCCCTCCAGGGCGAGCAGCAGGCGCTTGGTCTCCACGCCGCCGCCGAAGCCCCCGATGCCCCCGTCGTTCTCCACCACCCGGTGGCAGGCCACCACCAGCGGGAGCGGGTTCGACCCCATGGCGTTGCCCACGGCCTGGGCGGCGCCGGGCTGGCCGACCCGGGCGGCCAGCTCCCCGTAGCCGACGACCGCCCCGTACGGCACGGAGCGGTCCAGCTCCTGCAGGACCTGCCGGTTGAAGCCGGAGCTGAGCCGCCAGTCCAGCGGCAGCTCGAAGCGCCGCAGGGTGCCGGCGAAGTACGCCCGGAGCTGCCGCAGCGGTTCGGCCAGCAGCACTTCCGCGCCCGGCGCGGGCCGCCGGGCGTCGGCGCCGAGCCGGGAGACGAGCGGGCCGATCATCGCGTCGACCCGGTCCGGCCCGGCGTGGAACTCGACCCGGACCAGCCCCTCCGGGGTCGCGGCCAGGAGCAGGGGACCGATGTCGCTGGGGACGACGGTCCATTCGAGGCGCGGCCCGCGGGGCCGCTCGGTGCTGTCGGTGCCGCCCACGGTGGTGTCCACGCGTTCACCGTACGTCGCCCCACCGACAGCCCGGCGGGGGTCCGGTGCCCGGACCGCCCCCGCCCGGCGGCGTCAGAAGACGTCGACCGCGTCCTGGACCACGTCCGGGGCGTTGGTGATGATCCCGTCCACCCCCATGTCCCGCACCTTCCGGGCCGTCGCCGCGTCGTCCACGATCCAGGTGTCGACCTCCATCGTCCGGCCGTGGGCGCCGAGCAGGCCGTGCACCGCCGTGACCCAGTCCGCCGAGATCGTGGTGTGCCACGGATTGATCCGGTCGGTGAACTTGGCGTACAGCGGAAGGTCCGCCACCGAGGGCGTCCCCAGGAAGGCCGTGACGAGGTCCGGCCGCAGCTCGTGCACCATGCGGACGCTGTCGGCGCTGAAGCTCTGCACCACCAGGCGCTGCGCCACGTGGCGCTCGTCGAGCCAGCCGGCCGCACCCAGCACCTTGAGCGTCTCCGCCTCGATCCCCGGGTAGAGCTCCGGCTTCTTGATCTCCAGCAGCAGCCGCTGCTGGTTGCGCTGCACCCGGTCGAGGTACTGCCGCAGGGTGGGCACCCGGGCGCCCGCGAACTCGTCGCCGAACCAGCTGCCCGCGTCCAGCCGGGAGATCTCCGCCGCCGTGAAGTCCCTCACCCGCCACGGCTTGCGGTCGGGGAACACCTCCTCGACGTCGGTGGTGCGGGCCAGGGTGTCGTCGTGGATCACCACCAGCTCGCCGTCGCCGGTGCGCTGCACGTCGTTCTCGACCCAGTCGAAGCCCAGGTGCATGGCCAGGTCGACGGCGTCGAGGGTGTTCTCCGGCGCGTACGCCGAAGCCCCCCGGTGGGCGTACACCACGGGGGTCGCGAAGACGTCGGCGGCGGATCCGGGAGCCGACGGGCGGGGCGGGAGGGAGGGGGCGGCTGCGGAGGAGGCTGTCCCGCCGAGCACGGTGAGGGCGAGGCCCAGGAAGGCGGCGGCTGCCGCGGCGGCGGGTCGGACGACGTACATGTGCGTTCTCCTCGGGTCGTGAACCCTGCTCCTGGCTCAAACGGGCGCGGAGCGGAAGACGTTGCGGCGGCACTTCACGGAGATCTCTTCACGGCGATCATGGCGGCGAAGATCACCGGGCCGCCACCGAACTACGACAAACGGACCAGAACCCCGCAGAACCGAGCAGGCCGGCCGGACCCGCCGGAGCCCGCGGACCCGCGCCTTTGCGTGAGTGTCAGTGGCGGGTCGTACGGTTGACCCATGCGGCCCGTATCGAAGATCGAACGCACGGTGGCGCCTTTCGAGGTCGTCAGCTCCTACCAGCCCAGCGGCGACCAGCCGGCGGCCATCGCCGAGCTGGAGAAGCGCGTCCGCGCAGGTGAGAAGGACGTCGTCCTGCTGGGCGCGACCGGCACCGGCAAGTCGGCGACCACCGCGTGGATGATCGAGAAGCTCCAGCGCCCCACCCTGGTCATGGCGCCGAACAAGACCCTTGCCGCCCAGCTGGCGAACGAGTTCCGCGAGCTCCTGCCGAACAACGCCGTCGAGTACTTCGTGTCGTACTACGACTACTACCAGCCCGAGGCCTACGTTCCGCAGTCGGACACCTACATCGAGAAGGACTCCTCGATCAACGAGGAGGTGGAGCGGCTGCGCCACTCCGCGACGAACTCCCTCCTCACCCGGCGCGACGTCATCGTCGTCGCCTCCGTGTCCTGCATCTACGGCCTCGGCACCCCCCAGGAGTACGTCGACCGGATGGTCCCCCTCAAGGTGGGGGCCGAGTTCGACCGCGACCAGCTGCTGCGCCGGTTCGTCGACATCCAGTACACGCGCAACGACGTGGCGTTCACCCGCGGCACCTTCCGGGTGCGCGGCGACACCATCGAGATCTTCCCGGTCTACGAGGAACTGGCCGTCCGCATCGAGATGTTCGGCGACGAGATCGAGGCCCTGTCCACCCTCCACCCGCTGACCGGCGAGGTCATCAGCGAGGACCGGGAGCTGTACGTCTTCCCCGCCAGCCACTACGTCGCCGGCCCCGAGCGCATGGAGAAGGCCGTCCGCGGCATCGAGGCCGAGCTGACCGCGCGCCTCGCCGAGCTGGAGAAGCAGGGCAAGATGCTGGAGGCCCAGCGCCTGCGCATGCGCACCACCTACGACCTGGAGATGATGCGCCAGATCGGGTCCTGCTCCGGCATCGAGAACTACTCGCTGCACATGGACGACCGCGAGCGCGGCTCCGCGCCCAACACCCTCATCGACTACTTCCCCGAGGACTTCCTCCTCGTCATCGACGAGTCGCACGTCACCGTCCCCCAGATCGGCGCGATGTACGAGGGCGACGCCTCGCGCAAGCGGACCCTGGTCGACCACGGGTTCCGGCTGCCTTCGGCGCTCGACAACCGTCCGCTGAAGTGGGAGGAGTTCCAGGAGCGCATCGGCCAGACCGTCTACCTGTCGGCCACCCCCGGCAAGTACGAGCTCTCCCGGGGCGACGGATTCGTCGAGCAGATCATCCGCCCCACCGGCCTCATCGACCCCGAGGTCGTCGTCAAGCCCACCGAGGGCCAGATCGACGACCTGGTGCACGAGATCCGCCAGCGGGTCGAGAAGGACGAGCGCGTCCTGGTGACCACCCTCACCAAGAAGATGGCGGAGGACCTGACCGACTACTTCCTGGAGCTCGGCATCCAGGTCCGCTACCTGCACAGCGACGTGGACACCCTGCGCCGCATCGAGCTGCTGCGCGAGCTGCGGGCCGGCGAGTACGACGTCCTGGTCGGCATCAACCTGCTCCGCGAGGGCCTGGACCTGCCCGAGGTCTCCCTGGTGGCGATCCTCGACGCGGACAAGCAGGGCTTCCTGCGCTCCGGCACCTCGCTGATCCAGACCATCGGCCGCGCAGCGCGCAATGTGTCCGGTCAGGTCCACATGTACGCCGACAGCATCACCCCGGCGATGGCGCAGGCGATCGACGAGACGAACCGGCGCCGCGAGAAGCAGGTCGCCTACAACACGGCCCACGGGATCGACCCGCAGCCGCTGCGCAAGAAGATCAACGACATCGTCGCCACCATCGCACGCGAGGAACTGGACACCGAGGAGCTCCTCGGCACCGGATACCGCCAGGCCAAGGACGTCAAGGGCGCCAAGGCGCCGGTCCCGGCGCTCGGCGGCAAGGCGGACCGGGCCGCGGCGGGCAAGGGGGCGAAGGGCGCCAGGGGAGCCCGCTCCGGCGCCGTGCCCACCGACCGCCCGGCCGCCGAACTGGCCGCGCTCATCGAGCAGATGACCGAGCGGATGCGCGGTGCCGCGGCCGAGCTGCAATTCGAGGTGGCCGCCCGGATCCGCGACGAGGTGGGCGAGCTGAAGAAGGAGCTGAGGCAGATGAAGGAAGCGGGCCTCGCCTGACCCGGACCCTGTCAGTAGGGTTGGTGCACAGCCGCGGGTACACGCTGCGCGCCCGATATCGGGGCGGGCTATGGAGAGGGGACAGCGAGTGACGGTCAACATGACCAAGGGTCAGGCCATCAGTCTGCAGAAGGCGGACGGGGGCACGCTGACCGCGGTCCGGATGGGCCTCGGCTGGCAGGCGGCGAAGCGCCGCGGGCTGTTCGGTTCGCGGACCCGGGAGATCGACCTGGACGCGTCGGCGGTGCTCTTCGCCGACAAGCAGCCGGTGGACGTCGTCTTCTTCCGGCACCTGCAGAGCGACGACGGCTCGGTCCGGCACACCGGCGACAACCTCGTCGGCGGCGCCGGCCAGGGCGGGGACGACGAGTCGATCCTCGTCGACCTGCAGCGCGTGCCGGTGCACATCGACCAGATCGTCTTCACGGTGAACTCGTTCACCGGCCAGACGTTCCAGGAGGTGCAGAACGCGTTCTGCCGCATCGTCGACGAGACCAACGGCCAGGAGATGGCCCGGTACACCCTCGACGGCGGTGGCCAGTACACCGCGCAGATCATGGCGAAGGTGTCCCGCGTGGGCACCGGCTGGCAGATGACGGCCCTCGGGAACCCGGCCAACGGCCGGACCTTCCAGGACCTCATGCCGTCGATCCTGCCGCACCTGTAGCAGTACCGGACAAGAGAAGAAGGCACGGGGGAGGGGCTGCACGATGACGGCCGAACTGGTCCGGGGGCAGAACCACCCCGTGTCCCACAGCCGGGTGGAGATCAGGGTCTCGGCGGGCACACCCGTGCTCGCCCTGGCCTCGCTCGCCGACGACGGGGGCCGGTTCTCCGGACCCGAGGCACTGGCGCACCCGGGCGCCCCGACCCTCCCCGGTGTCCGCTCACCGGAGGAGCTCGCCGAGCGGCACGCCTTCGCCGTCGACCTCGACGCCGTTCCCGCGGCCGTCCACACGGTCGGCGTGGTGCTGGTGCTGCCGCCCGGCGGCCCGGCGCGCTTCGGCGCGGTACCGGCCTCCTACGTGGCCGTGGCCGACCCGGAGGGCGCCGAGCTCGTCGGGTACACCCTGACGGGGCTCGACGACGAGACCGCCGTCGTGGCGCTGGAGCTCTACCGGCGCCAGGGCGCCTGGAAGGTCCGCGCGGTCGGCCAGGGGTACGCCGAGGGCCTGCGCGCCCTGCTGGCCGACGGCGGACTCGCGGCGCAGGAGGCCGCCGAACTGGCCGCCGCCGCGCTGCGGACGGCCGCGCGGAGCGGCGGCGCCGACGCCACGCTCGCCACCATGCCCACCCTCGTCGGCGACCTCCGCGGCCCGCGGACCCCCGACGAGGCGCCCGCGGCCGCTCCCGAGCCGCCGGACCCGCTCCCCGTCGCCCCGGGCCCGTACGCCGCCGCGCCGGACCCCGTGCCCGGCGGCGACGCCGCACCGCCGACGATCGGCGGCGGCACCCTCAGCTACGTGCACCCGCGGCGCCGCCCGAGCAACACCGAGCCGCCCGAGCCCGATCCCCGGGCCGCGGCGCCGGCCGAGCCCGGCCGTCCGCCGCGCCCGGTGGCCGGGGACGCCGGCGGCTGGTCCATGGAGGAACGGCTGTACAACCAGGTCTGGGGCATGTTCGAGGACCTGGCCCGGTCCGTCGCCGCCTACCGCAGCGCCGTGGAATTCGCCGACTCCCGGATGGACCGCGAGCTCGACGACGCCCTGTCCGACCCGCGCCACCGCCTCGGCGGCTCCGGCAACGCCGCCCGCGACACCGCGCGGGCCCGCCGCGACGACCTCGTCGCCCAGGCCCGGGCCGTGCTCGACCGGGACCTCGTCCAGCTGGTCGCCGAGTGCGAGGTCGTCGAGCCCGCGCTGCCCGCCGCGTACGCCCGCTGGGACAACCCCGTCTGGCACGGGCACCGCATCCCCGAGGAGAGCCCGCTGGCCCTGCGCCTGGGCGAGCTGCACCTTCCCGAGCGGCCCGACCTGCGCATCCCCATGCTGGCCCGGGTCCCGCTGGAGCGGGGGCTGTGGATCGACAACGGCCGCACCGGCTCCGAGGCCGCGATGGCCATGGACACCGACCGGCTGCGCCGGGCCGCCATGGACATGGCCGTCGCCCTCGCGGCCCGGCTCCTCGCCGTCCACCCCGGCGACCGGTTCTCCGTCCACGTCATCGACGCCGCCGGGGCGGGTGCCGCCTCCCTGGCGCCCCTCGTCAGGGCCGGGGTGCTGGCCGGGCCGCCCGCGGCCGGGGCCGCCGGGGTCACGCAGACCCTGGCCACGCTGACCCGCCGGGTGGACCTCGTACAGATGGCGCTGCGGGCCGGCGCCCCCGAGGACCTGCCCCCGGACGTGGACACGGCCGAGCAGCTGCTGATCGTGCACGACTTCCCGCACGGGTTCGACGACCGTGCCGTCACCCGTCTGCGCTACCTCGCCGACGAGGGTCCGGCGGTCGGCGTCCACCTGCTGATGGTCGCGGACCGTGACGAGGCCTCGGCCTACGGGCCGCTGCTGGACCCGCTCTGGCGGTCGCTGATGCGGCTGTCGCCGGTGCCGGACGACCACCTCGCCGACCCCTGGGTCCGTCACGCGTGGACCTTCGAGCCGGACCTGCCCCCGCAGGGCAGTCAGGTCCTGGACCAGGCACTGAGGCTGATCGCGGAGGCCCGCCGCACCGGCCGCCCCTGAGCGCGGGCGGCCTGCGGCGACCGGCGTCTAGACCACCCCATGACCGGCTCTTGGTAGTCCCTTTACCTTTTCTGGTCCTGGCGGGTACCCTGGTGAGCGCGGAGGGGAGTATTCCTGCTTTCCTGCTACGGCGTGCCCGTCAATACGGACTGCAATCGGTCCCGGGGCGTCGGCCCACGGCCTCCAGGCCGCCCGGGTGGAAGAGACCTCCGGCAGCGATGACGCTGACGAAGTCCTGAGCCATCCGCCGGAGGCGCGTTCACCATGGAAGTTTCCTGGGCCCTGTGGGCACTGACCATTCTCGGTCTGTCCGTTCTCATCGGAGCCGATTTCTTCATCGGCCGCAAACCGCACGACGTATCGATCAAGGAAGCCGGTACCTGGACGATCGTCTGGATCGTCCTCGCCGTGCTCTTCGGCCTCGGCCTCTGGTTCTTCGGCAGCGGGCAGGCGTCCCAGGAATTCTTCGCGGGCTTCATCACCGAGAAGTCCCTGAGCGTCGACAACCTGTTCGTCTTCGTCCTGATCATGGCGAAGTTCGCGGTCCCCTCACACCTCCAGCAGCGGGTGCTGCTCATCGGCGTGCTGATCGCCCTGGTCCTGCGCGCGATCTTCATCGCCGCGGGCGCCGCGATCATCGCCAGCTTCTCGTGGGTCTTCTACATCTTCGGCGCGTTCCTGATCTACACCGCGTGGAAGCTGATCCAGGAGGCCCGCAAGGACGAGGACGAGGAGGAGTTCGAGGAGAACCGCCTCCTGAAGTCCGTCGAGAAGAAGTTCGGCGTCGCCGACCGGTACCACGGCACCAAGCTCTTCATCCAGAGCAGCGGCAAGCGCATCATGACCCCGCTGATGGTCGTCATGCTCGCCATCGGCACCACCGACGTGCTGTTCGCCCTGGACTCGATCCCCGCGATCTTCGGCCTCACCCAGGACCCGTACATCGTCTTCACGGCGAACGCCTTCGCCCTGATGGGTCTGCGCCAGCTGTACTTCCTCATCGGCGGCCTGCTGAAGAAGCTGGTCCACCTCAGCTACGGCCTGTCGATCATCCTCGGGTTCATCGGCATCAAGCTGGTGCTGCACGCCCTGCACGAATCCGGGGTGCACGTACCGGTGATCTCCATCCCGGTCTCGCTCGGCGTGATCTGCGGTGTCCTGGTGATCACCACGATCACCAGTCTGATCGCCTCGAAGAAGCAGGCGGCGGCCGAGGCCGCCGCCCACCAGGAGGACAAGAGCGTCGACGCGTAACAGCGGGCGCACGCAGTTCCGGCGGCCGCCTCCCGCAGACCTATGCGGGGGCGGCCGCTTCGGCCGTCCCCGTCCGGGTCCGCAGCACCACCGGGTTCGTCTCCGGCAGGAGCGCGAAGCAGACGAGGCTGACCAGGGCCACCCCGGTCAGGTAGACCGCGACCGCCCAGGGCGGTCCGGAGCCGTCCGCGAGCGCCGTCGCCACTATCGGCGTCAGGGCACCGCCCAGCACGCCGCCGAGGTTGTAGCCGACGGCCGCGCCGGTGCAGCGGATCCGCGGGGCGTACAGCTCCGGGAGGTACGCGCCCGCCACGGAGAACATCGTCACCATGCCCAGAAGGCCCACGGCGAAGGCCACGGTCATCAGCAGCGGGTCGCCCGTGCGCAACATCGCCACCAGCGGGAACATCCACACCACGCACACCGTGCAGCCGATCAGGCACAGCGGCCTGCGGCCGTAGCGGTCGCCCAGCATGCCCAGCAGCGGCGTCGCCAGCCCCTTCACCGTCACGGCGGCCATGATGCAGGCCAGCATCGCCGTGCGGCTCACGTCGAGGTGCTCGGTGGCGTACGCGAGGGACCAGGTGGTCACCGCGTAGAAGACGGCGTACGCCGCGGCGAGCGCACCGCCGGTCAGCAGGAGCAGCCGCCAGTGCCCGCGCACGACCTCGGCGAGCGGGGCCTGCGCCCGGCGGCCGGTCTCGGCCAGCGCGAGGAACTCGGGGGTCTCCTGCACCGCGCGGCGCAGCCACAGCCCAACCAGGGCCAGTACGCCGGCGGCCCAGAACGGCACCCGCCAGCCCCAGGACGTGAACTGGGCGTCGGTCAGGGTGGCCGACAACGCCAGGATGATGCCGTTGGCCAGCAGGAAGCCGACCGAGGGCCCGATCTGCGGGAAGCTCGACCACAGGCCGCGCCGGCGCTCGGGGGCGTGTTCGGCGGTCAGCAGCACCGCGCCGCCCCACTCGCCGCCGAGCCCCAGGCCCTGGAGGAAGCGGAGCACGAGCAGCAGCAGGGGCGCGGCGATGCCGATCGAGTCGTACGTCGGCACGCAGCCGACGGCGACCGTGGCCACGCCGGTGAGCAGCAGGGAGCCGAGGAGGACCGGGCGCCTGCCGTAGCGGTCGCCGATGTGGCCGAAGACCGCCGATCCCAGCGGGCGGGCGAGGAAGCCGACGCCGAAGGTGCCGAAGGCGGCGAGGGTCCCGGCGAGGGGCGAGAAGGACGGGAAGAAGAGCGGGCCCAGGACGAGGGCGGCGGCCGTCCCGTAGACGAAGAAGTCGTAGAACTCGATGGCGGTTCCGGCCAGCGAGGCCGTGGCGAGCCGCAGCATGCCGGGCCGGCGTCCACCGCGTCCGAAGCGCCGGGGGCCGGGGAGCGGTGGGGCCCCGGGGGCGGGCGGGGCCTCGGTGGCGGGCGGGGCCTTCGGGGGCCGCGCGGGGGAGGAGGGGGGCGAGGGCGGGGAAGGGTCCTGTTGCATGGTGCAGCAGATACCGCCTCCCCGTCCCTCAGGGAGTGCTTTCGGTCAGTCGCGACCGGAACGAGTCCATCGCGTACCGAAGTTGACGGATTCCGGCCTACCAGCCGCGCTCGCGCCACTCGGCGAGGTGCGGCCGCTCGGCGCCGATCGTGGTGTCGTTGCCGTGCCCCGGGTAGACCCACGCCTCGTCCGGCAGCTGCTCGAAGAGCTTGTGCTGGACGTCGTCGAGAAGGCTCGTGAAGGCCTTCGCGTCGCCCGCGGTGTTGCCGACGCCGCCCGGGAAGAGGCAGTCGCCGGTGAACACGTGGGGGTGCCCGTGCGGGTCGTCGTAGACCAGCGCGATCGAGCCGGGCGTGTGGCCGACCAGGTGGCGCGCCGTGAGGACGACCCGGCCGACGCTCACGGTGTCGCCGTCCGCGACGCGCACGTCCGTCGCCACCGGGATGCCCTCGGCGTCGTCCTCGCCCGCGTACGTCCGCGCACCGGTCGCCGCGACCACGGCCTGGAGCGCGCCCCAGTGGTCGCCGTGGCGGTGGGTGGTGACGACGGACGCGATGCCGTCGTCACCGATCAGGCCGAGCAACGTGTCCGCCTCGGCGGCCGCGTCGATCAGGAGCTGCTCGCCGGTGGCCCGGCAGCGCAGCAGGTAGGCGTTGTTGTTCATCTCGCCCACCGCAACCTTGGAAATCATCAGGTCCGCGAGTTCGTGCACGTCGGCCGGACCGCCGACCTTGACCGCTCCGCTGTACGTCATGACGCCAATCCTAGAGCGGGGGGAGCGCCGGCAGGGGCCCGCCCGCCGTCGTGAGGGCGGCGCCCCGGTCCCCGCGGCCGGCCAGCCAGGCCAGCAGGGCGGCGGGCGTGCCCGACACGGTGACCGCCGGATCGCCCGCGGAGCCGGTGCGCCAGGTGCGTCCGTCGGTCGAGGCCAGCGTCGTGGGGGGCACCTCGGGGCGGCCGGACCAGCGGTCGGCGAGGAAGGCGATCTCGCGGCCGGTGAACTCCTCCGGGAGGTCGGCGAGCCCGTAGCCGACGGCCAGGTCGACGTGGTGCAGCTCGACCTCGACGAGACGGCGGAAGGGCACGTTGGCGGCGAGGTCGGTCACGCCGTTGCGCAGCTCGACCGTGCGGGACCAGTCCTGCTCGGGCTCCGTGGTGGCCAGGAAGGCGGCCCCGGAATCACGGAGGTCCGTCAGGTGTTCTTCCAGGGGCCGACCGGAATCGCGCTCGATGTCCGCGTCGCGCGCGGTGGCGCTCTCGTACATCGGGCGTCCCTCGAAGACGTTCACCAGGGCGTCGGCGTTCCGCGCGAGATGGGCCAGGACGTGACCGCGGGTCCAGCCGGGGAGGTGTGACTCCTCGGCCAGGGCGGCGTTGTCCAGCTTGGCGGCGGCGGCCAGCAGCCGGTCCGTCGCCTCACGTACAGATCGCAGGTCGTGCACATGATCAGTCATGACGGCGAGCCTAGTGGCCGCGGACCCGCGGCCACACGATCGGGTGAAGCGGTCTCCGGAGTGCCGGAAATCGAATGTGCGTGCTATACGCTCGGAAGTCCAGCTCGACTCCATCGCAGAGGCGCCCCCCATACCCTGGGACGGGGGCCCGTCCCCGCTCTCTCAAGAAAGGTGCGGACCGGCGTGACCGACCGTCTCATCGTTCGTGGCGCTCGCGAGCACAACCTCAAGAACGTCTCGCTCGACCTGCCCCGCGACTCGCTCATCGTCTTCACCGGACTCTCCGGGTCGGGCAAGTCCTCCCTTGCCTTCGACACGATCTTCGCCGAGGGCCAGCGCCGCTACGTCGAGTCGCTCTCGTCGTACGCCCGCCAGTTCCTCGGGCAGATGGACAAGCCCGACGTCGACTTCATCGAGGGCCTCTCCCCGGCCGTCTCGATCGACCAGAAGTCGACCTCGCGCAACCCGCGCTCCACCGTGGGCACCATCACCGAGGTCTACGACTACCTCCGCCTCCTCTTCGCCCGCATCGGCAAGCCGCACTGTCCCGAGTGCCGGCGGCCGATCTCCCGCCAGTCGCCGCAGGCGATCGTCGACAAGGTGCTCGCCCTGCCCGAGGGCAGCCGCTTCCAGGTGCTCTCGCCCCTGGTGCGCGAGCGCAAGGGCGAGTTCGTCGACCTCTTCGCCGACCTCCAGACCAAGGGCTACAGCCGGGCGCGCGTGGACGGGGAGACCATCCAGCTCTCCGAGCCGCCCGCGCTCAAGAAGCAGGAGAAGCACACCATCGAGGTGGTCATCGACCGCCTCACCGTCAAGGACAGCGCCAAGCGCCGGCTGACCGACTCGGTGGAGACCGCCCTCGGCCTCTCCGGCGGCATGGTCATCCTGGACTTCGTCGACCTCGCGGAGGACGACCCCGAGCGCGAGCGGATGTACTCCGAGCACCTCTACTGCCCGTACGACGACCTGTCCTTCGAGGAGCTGGAGCCCCGCTCCTTCTCCTTCAACTCGCCCTTCGGCGCCTGCCCCGAGTGCACCGGCATCGGTACGCGCATGGAGGTGGACCCGGAGCTGATCGTCCCCGACGAGGACAAGTCCCTCGACGAGGGCGCGGTCTCGCCGTGGTCGCTCGGCCACACCAGGGACTACTTCCAGCGGCTGGTCGGCGCGCTCGCCACGGAGCTGGGCTTCCGCACGGACATCGCGTGGGCCGGACTCCCGCTGCGCGCGAAGAAGGCCCTGCTGTACGGGCACAAGACGCAGATCGAGGTCCGCTACCGCAACCGGTACGGCCGGGAGCGGGCGTACACGACGGCCTTCGAGGGCGCCGTGCCGTTCGTCAAGCGGCGGCACTCGGAGTCGGAGAGCGACGCGAGCCGCGAGCGCTTCGAGGGCTACATGCGCGAGGTGCCGTGCCCGACCTGTGACGGCACGCGCCTGAAGCCGATCGTCCTGGCGGTCACGGTCATGGAGAAGTCCATCGCCGAGGTCGCGGCCATGTCGATCAGCGAGTGCGCGGACTTCCTCGGCCGGATGAAGCTCGACGCCCGCGACAAGAAGATCGCCGAGCGGGTCCTGAAGGAGGTCAACGAGCGGCTCCGCTTCCTCGTCGACGTCGGCCTGGACTACCTGTCGCTCAACCGCGCCGCGGGCACCCTCTCGGGCGGCGAGGCCCAGCGCATCCGGCTCGCCACGCAGATCGGCTCCGGTCTGGTCGGCGTGCTGTACGTGCTGGACGAACCCTCCATCGGCCTGCACCAGCGGGACAACCACCGGCTGATCGAGACGCTGGTGCGGCTGCGGGACATGGGTAACACGCTCATCGTCGTCGAGCACGACGAGGACACCATCAAGGTCGCCGACTGGGTCGTCGACATCGGCCCGGGCGCGGGCGAGCACGGCGGCAAGGTGGTGCACAGCGGTTCGCTGAAGGACCTGCTGAAGAACCCCGAGTCGATCACCGGGCAGTACCTGTCCGGCAAGCGGGCCATCCCGCTGCCGGACGTGCGCCGTCCCGTGAACGGGGAGCGCAGGCTGACCGTCCACGGCGCCAAGGAGAACAACCTGCGGGACATCGACGTGTCCTTCCCGCTGGGCGTGCTCACCGCGGTCACCGGGGTCTCCGGGTCGGGCAAGTCGACCCTGGTCAACGACATCCTGTACACGCACCTGGCCCGCGAGCTGAACGGCGCCCGTTCGGTGCCCGGACGCCACACGCGGGTCGACGGCGACGACCTCGTCGACAAGGTCGTCCACGTCGACCAGTCGCCGATCGGCCGGACCCCGCGGTCCAACCCGGCGACGTACACCGGTGTCTTCGATCACGTGCGCAGGCTGTTCGCGGAGACGATGGAGGCGAAGGTGCGCGGCTACCTGCCGGGCCGCTTCTCCTTCAATGTCAAGGGCGGCCGGTGCGAGAACTGCTCCGGCGACGGCACGATCAAGATCGAGATGAACTTCCTCCCGGACGTCTACGTCCCCTGTGAGGTCTGCCACGGCGACCGCTACAACCGGGAGACGCTGGAGGTCCACTACAAGGGCAAGTCCATCGCGGAAGTCCTCAACATGCCGATCGAGGAGGCCCTGGGCTTCTTCGAGGCGGTGCCGACGATCGCGCGCCACCTGAAGACGCTGAACGAGGTCGGGCTCGGGTACGTCCGGCTCGGCCAGTCCGCGCCGACCCTCTCGGGCGGCGAGGCGCAGCGCGTCAAGCTGGCCTCGGAGCTGCAGAAGCGGTCGACCGGCCGGACGGTGTACGTGCTGGACGAGCCGACGACGGGCCTGCACTTCGAGGACATCTCGAAGCTGATCAAGGTGCTCTCGGGGCTGGTGGACAAGGGGAACTCGGTGATCGTCATCGAGCACAACCTCGACGTCATCAAGACCGCGGACTGGGTCATCGACATGGGCCCGGAAGGCGGCTACGGCGGCGGAGTGGTCGTGGCCGAGGGCACCCCGGAGCAGGTCGCCTCGGTGGGCGCGAGCCACACCGGCAAGTTCCTGCGGGACATCCTGGGAGCGGACCGGGTCTCCGACGCCGCGGTGACTCCGGCGCGGGCGGCGGTGAAGAAGGCCCCGGCCGGGAAGGCGGCCAAGAAGGCTCCCGCCAAGAAGGCCGCGGTACCGGCGAAGAAGACGGCCGCGAAGAAGGCCGCGGTGCCGGCGAAGAAGACGGCGACGCGGGCGCGCAAGGCGTAGCCGGGGCGCCGCGCCGGGCCTGAGCGGCCCGGCGCGGCCCCGGGCGGGGCTCGCGCGCGGACGGAGGGGCCCGGCCGACCGGCCGGGCCCCTCCGTCGTTGCCGTCGCCGTCGCCGTCGCCGTCGCCGTCGTCGTTGCCGTCGCCGTCGTCGTTGCCGTCGTCGTTGCCGTTGCCGTCGCCGTCGCCGTCGTCGTTGCCGTTGCCGTTGCCGTTGCCGTTGCCGTTGCCGTTGCCGTTGCCGTTGCCGTTGCCGTCGGCGCGCGGCGCCGTCTCCGCCGGGCGGCTGCCCAGCGGAGACGGGCGCCTTGCCGGGCGTGCCGTCCGGCTCGCGGTCGGGCTCCGAGTGCGGCAGGCGGGTGGCGGGGTCAGGTGGCGATGCCCACCGGGTGGCGGAAGGTCGCGGGGTCCGTCAGCGTCGCCAGCAGCGCGTGGGCCACGTCCGCGCGGGGGATCACGCGGCCGGCCGGGACGTTGCCGCCGATCACGCGGCGGTACGTGCCGGTGCCCGGGCGGTCCAGCAGCCGGGGCGGGCGGACCACCGTCCACTCGGCGGGGGCGGCCGCGAGCGCCGCCTCCATGACCGCCAGGTCCGCGTACAGGTCCCGCAGGGCCCACCGCAGGACCGGCAGGAGCACCGCCCGGGTGAAGACGCCGTCGCCCGGCACGTCCGGGCCCAGCGGGGCCGCGCTGACCACCGACAGGCGGCTCACGCCCGCACGGCCCATCGCCGCGAGGACGGCCCGAACGGCGGGCCCGGTCACCGGAGCCGCCTTGGCCCGCCTGTTGCTCCCCGCGCCGAGCGCCGACACCACCGCGTCCCGGCCGGTCAGGACCGGTACCAGCGCGTCCTCGTCCGTCAGGTCGGGCACCACGGCCACCTCCAGCCGCTCGTGCGCCGGCACCCCCAGCCGGGCCGCGTCGCGGACGACCGCCGTCACCTCGTGGCCCGCGGCCAAGGCCTGGACGACCACTTCCCGGCCGACTCCGCCCGTCGCTCCGAACACCGTGATCCTCATGCCTGGCTCCCGCCCCGCTGGGGGTGGGTGAGTGTTCACTCACCCCTGTTTCCCTTAGGGTGAGCGAATGCTCACCCCGAAGTCAAGCCGTCCCACCCCCGAGCGCCTGCTCGACGCCGCCGAGACGCTGATGCGCACGACCGGGCTCGCCCACGCCACCACCAAGGCCATCGCCCGCGAGGCCGGCTGCTCGGAGGCGGCGCTGTACAAGCACTTCGCGAACAAGGAGGAGCTGTTCGTCCGGGTGCTGACGGAGCGCACGCCCAACGCGGGCCCCCTGATGGCCGCGCTGCGCGCCGGATCCGGGGAGCGGGGGGTGGAGGAGGCCCTCGCGGACATCGCCCGGCTCGCCTCGCTGTTCTACGCGGACGCCATGCCCATGGCCGCCTCGCTCTTCGCCGAGCCCGCCCTGCTCACCCGCCACCGCGAAGGGGTGCGGCAGATCGGGGCCGGGCCGCACCTGGTCCTGGAGGCGCTCGCCGGCCGGCTGCGCCGGGAGCGCGACGCGGGCGCGCTGCGGCCCGGCACCGACCCGGACGCCGCGGCCGCCCTGCTGCTCGGCGCCTGCTTCCAGCGCGCCTTCTTCCTGCACTTCTCCGGTGCGGACGTGGTCGCTCCGGTCGAGGAGTTCGCCCCCGCCGTGGCCCGGACCGTCTGGGCCGCGCTGCGCTGAGGCGTCAGAGCTCGGCCGCGTACGGCGGCTCGGCTCCCGCCCGGGTGCAGGTCAGGGCGGCGGCGTGCGCGGCGTACGCCAGGACGTCCGGCCAGTCGACCGGGCCCGTCCCGTCACCGCTCCCGTCACCCCGGTCACCCCGGTCGCCCGGGCCGTCCGGTGCGGTCAGGGAGGCGGCCGCGCCCGGCGCCGCCGTGAGGCGGTGCAGCAGGGCCGCGTTGACCGTGTCGCCCGCCCCGATGGTGTCCGCGACGGCGATCCGGCGGCCGGGGACCGAGTGCTCCGCGCCGCCTCGCGTCCAGACGGTCAGGCCCGCCGCGCCCCTGGTCAGCACCACCGCCGACGGCCCGGCCGCCAGCCAGTCGCCGACGCCGCCGCCCAGCCAGGCCGCGTCCTCCTCCGACAGCTTGAGCACCGAGGTGTACGGCAGCAGCCGCTCCCGGAACCGAGCGCGGTACCCCTCCGGGTCCGCGATCAGCGCCGGCCTGATGTTGGGGTCCAGCAGGGTCAGCAGCCCGCGCCGCGACTCCCGGCGCAGCAGGGCCTCGTACGCGCTCGCCCCGGGCTCCAGGACCAGGGAGCAGGTCCCGAGCGCGAGGGCCCGCACGCCCTCCGGGAGGGCGGGCGGCAGCGTGAACAGCCGGTCCGCGGTGCCCTCGACGTAGAAGCCGTACGAGGCCGAGCCGTCCGGGGCCAGCGAGGGCACGGCGAGGGTGGTCGGCTCCGGCCCGCGCTGGACCAGCGAGAGGTCCACCCCGGCCGCCCTCAGCCCGGACAGCAGGCCCTCGCCGAAGCCGTCGGTCGAGACCCGGGAGCAGAAGGCGGTCGCGGCGCCGAGCCGCCCCAGCGCGAGCGCGGTGTTGTACGGGCCGCCGCCCGGCCTCGGCAGCAGCGCGCCCGGCGGCCGCGCCGCGGGGACCAGGTCGATGAGGGCTTCTCCGCCGACGACGATCACGCGGGGGAAGCTACCCCATCGCCGCCGGTATCGTCGGGTGGGCCGGCGCTCCGGCCGGGTCCCCGGCCCGGCACCGCCCCCGGCCCCAGGCACCCGCCGGCCCATCAGCCCGCCGGCCCCGCACCACCAGGAGAACCGCATGTCCGCGCCGCAGCCCGCCGCCCGCCGCACCGTCCTCAAGGGCGCCGCCGCGCTCGCCGGGGCCGCCGGCGCCGGGCTGACCCTCGCCGCCTGCTCGACCGCGACCCACAGCGGCGGCAACACCCCCGCGACCCCGACGGCCCCGGTGGACCTGGGCGCCGCGGCCGACGTCCCGGTGGGCGGCGCCAAGCTGTACCGTGAGCGGAAGCTGATCGTGAGCTGCCCGGCGGAGGGCCGGTACGCGGCGTTCAGCGCCCAGTGCACCCACGCGGGCTGCGTCCTGGACAAGATCGTCGAGGGCGAGGGCAACTGCCCCTGCCACGGCAGCCGGTTCGACGTGCAGACCGGCGCGGTCCTGCGCGGCCCCGCCACCGAGCCGCTGCCCTCCGTGCCGGTGCGGGCGGAGAACGGCACGCTGATCGCCGGCTGACGCCGGGGCGTCTCTTCCGGATCCTGCCGGGTCCCGGGAGATCCGAAATGGACCCCCTAGTCCCAGTCCCACGCGATGCCGAGGATGCCCCGCCGCACGCCCTGCTCCAGCAGGTGCACCGCCCGGTGGCGGCCGCTCGGGGTCAGGTCCGCGAACCCGGTGCGCGGAGCCTGCGGGCCGCTGCGGGCGAAGCGCCGGCAGCGCACCGGCAGGGCCGCCTCGTCGAAGCGGACCTGGAGCATGTACTGCCCGCCCGCGTAGCTGAAACCGCGCACGTACTCGTCGCTGCGGGTCCCCGTGCCGTCTTCGACGCCGTACCCGAAGACGTACGTGTCCCCGCGCCGCAGCCGGGCGTCGAACAGCAGCTCGGCGACCACGACCCCGGCCGCCGGGTGGCAGCGCACGCGGCCGGTGCGGCAGTTCTCGTACGCCGTCACGCCCACCCGGGTGGCGTCGCAGCCCGGATCCCCGTGGTGGACGGCGAGGTAGCGGTCGACCCCGTCGCGGTGGGCCCGGACGATCTGCTGGGACTCCCGGGACCGCAGCTCCCCGGCGGCGCCGATGCGCACCCGCTCGTGGTGGCCGACGGAGTGCAGTCCGCCGTCGGCCGGCAGCTCCATCGCCTCCAGCAGCTGTTCCACGGCCGCGCCCACCCCGACCAGGGCCCGGTACGAACGGGAGGCCGGGCGGGCGGGCCCGGCGGCCGCCTCCGGCGTGCCGAGCAGGCGCAGCAGGGCCCCCTCCGGGAGCTCCAGGATCTGCTCCAGGGCGGTGACGGCCCGCAGGGACTCCGGGTGGCGGGGCCGCCGGGCGCCCTGCTGCCAGTAGCTGAGGCTGGTGACGCCGACCTTGATGCCGCGCGCCGCGAGCCGGTGCTGCACGCGGTGCAGCGGAAGGCCGCGGGCGGCGAGGGCGGCGCGCAGGGCGAGGTGGAACGGTCCGGCACGCAGCAGGTGTCCGATATCCGCCGTGTCCCCGGCCGGCCGCATGGCGACTCCTCTGTGAACGTTCACACGCGTCGGAGCGGGGCCCGAGCCGGTGGCTCCGGGGGACCAGGTGGAACGACAGCAACCGTTCACACCGCAGTCCCACCATTCACACTGCAATGTCACCGCGTATTGAAGCGTGTTGACCTGATCGCGACAACACCCCGATGCTCCTCCACAGCGTCCGGACGCGCTCCTCCACCCCCACATCCCCGCCTCGGGAGGAACGCGATGCGCAACAGAAAGCGGTGGCCGTACCCGGCCGCCCTCCTCACCGCCCTGCTCCTCGCCCTGTCCTTCAGTACCGGCACCGCCACCGCCGTCGGCGCCGGTACGGACAGCGCGAGTGCGGCCCTCGCCACCAAGCGCCTGAACATCACCATGCAGGCGCAGACGAAGACCAACTGGTGCTGGGCCGCCGGCGGCAACACCATCGCCACCTGGTTCGGCCGCGCCTACAGCCAGAACCAGTTCTGCAACGCCGCCTTCAACCGCCAGCAGGGCTCCGAATGCCCCAACAACCAGGCGACCCTGGGCAACGTCCAGACCGGCCTGCGCTGGGCCGGCGTCAACCCCGGGTCCTACGTGACCGGCTGGCTCCAGTACTCCACCGTCCAGACCGAGATCAACGCCAACCGTCCGATCGAGACCCGCATCCAGTGGTCCAACGGCGGCGGCCACATGCACGTCGTCTACGGCTACGACACCGCCAGCAACTGGGTCTACTGGGGCGACCCGTGGCCCTCCAGCGACCGCTACAACTGGGCCTCCCACGCCTGGTACGTGAACAACAGCACCTTCTCCTGGACCCACTCCCTCTACCGGATCGGGGCGTGAGCGCCATGACCCTGCGCGCCACAGCCGCCGCCGCGGTCCTCGCGGCCACCGCCCTCCTCGGCCTCGGCGGACCGGCCGCCGCCGCTCCGGTACCCCAGCCCGGGGCGGCCACCGCCGAGGTCCTGGCCGCCGCCGACCGGGCGGCCGGCTCCCCCGAGACCCTGGCCACCCTCTCCCGCTTCTTCGCCCGGGAGGGCAGGATCGAGGCCGCCGCCGCACGGCCCCGCGTCGAGGGCGCGGCGATCCCGGTCAGCCACCTCTCCCCGGAGTTCGTCGCGGGGAAGGCGGGGGCCCCGGTGGCCCGCCTGGAGTTCCTCGCCAGCGAGGCCGTCTCCGCCGACGGGCAGCGGGCCGCGCTGTGGACCGCCCGTACGGAAGCCGGCTGGCAGGTGGTGAACATCGCCACCGGGGACGACGAGTTCCGCTACGCCCGCCTCGGCGCCGCGAAGCTCCCGGGCGGGACCGTGTTCCGGGAGCCGCAGATCGACGCCTGGTACGTCGCCGGGGGCAACAGGGTGCTGCCCCTGGACGAGGACGCGGTCCGGGCCGTGGGCGCCGGGGGCACCAGCCTCGGCGGCTACCGGGCGCGGGTCGTGCAGGCGTACGGGAACAAGCTGCCGGGCTCGGCCTATGCCGAGGGGGGCATGGCGGGGGGCTTCGACGAGGCCCCGTCGCCCGCCGGGTCCGCAGGGGTTCCGGTGGAACTGCTCGCCGGAGCCGGGGCGCTCGCGCTGGGCGGTGCGGGGTCACTGGCCCTGGCGCGCTCCCGGCGGCGCACCGCCGCCGCGGCGTAGCCCCGCGCGCGGGGTGCGGGGCCCCGCGGGGGCCGGTCCCCGCCGTGTCCCCCCGGAGGCGGGGCTGTGCCGGGGACCGTCGCGCCCGGGCCCCGGGCCGGACCCCGCGCCCGCGGGC